>NZ_JBVAXK010000001.1:797095-909220 GCF_055419285.1 Mycobacterium sp. IDUB_28
GGCTACGCCGCGCTTGCGATCGCCACGGAAACCGACCAGGCCGTGAGGGAAAGGGCGCCGGCCAGCGCCCCGCAGACCGCGGCAACCCGAAACCAATGCCATCGCCACATCACCACCACCAGCACGCTGGTGCAGCCGACCACCACCAGGCCCGCGACGCCCGTCGGCACTGGCACCGCGGCACCTGGCACGCCGGCGGCCCAGTGCGCAACGCGTAGCGCCCACCACACCTCGGGCCCGGTGAACCGGATCAGCAGCTGCGATGCCGCCGGCCAGCACACCGCCAGCACCGCCGCGGCCGTGCCCAGCACAGTGATCGCGGCTATGACCGGCGCCACCACCAGATTGGCGACCACAGCGACCAGGCTGAACCGGCCGGAGATCGCTGCGACCAGTGGCGCGGTCACCACCTGAGCCGCCGCGGCAACGGCCAACGCGTCGGCCAACGGCTTCGGACAGCCGCGGGCGGTCAACCGGCGCGACCAGGCGGGCGCGACGACAACCAACGCGGCGGTGGCGATCACCGACAGTGCAAAACCGACGTCAACAGCCAGTTGCGGTGCCACCACCAGCAGCAACAACACCGTGGTGGCCAAAGCCGGAATGGCTTGCCGGCGTCGCGAGGTCAGCATCGCGGTCAGCGCGATCGCGCCCATCACGGCCGCCCGCAGCACGCTCGGCGTCGGCTGCACGACGATGACGAAAGCGATCAGTGCCAGCCCGGCCAGCGCCACGGCGGCCCGGGGCCCGATCAACCGTGCCGAAAGCAGCACCGCCGCGCAGACAATCGTGACGTTGGCCCCGGAGACCGCCGTGAGGTGCGTCATGCCGGCCGCGCGGAACTCACCGTTGGTTGCGGCACTGACCTGTGAGGTGTCGCCCAGGACCAGCGCGGGCAGCATTGCGGCCTCGTCCGCGGGCAACACCTGGTGTACAGCCACGCTGAAGCGACGGCGGACGGTGTGTGCGGCCTGTTGCACAGAATTCGCACTGCCGACCGTCGGATGGCCCGTGGCAGTTAGCACCGCAACCGTCAGGTCACGACGGGTGGGCTGAGTGATCCGTGCGGTGAACCGCACCGGCTGGCCCACCGACAGCTCGCCGAACCCACCGTCGGATTCTGAAGCGCGCGCGAAAACGACTGCACGGCCTGATATTTCGGCGTCGCGCAGCCGCAGCAGGGTGGCTCGGAACATCAGCCGGCCGGACCGCAGCAACAGCGGGCTCTCGCTCGGGCTGACCGTCACCGGCTCGACGGTGCCGAATGCCGCGGTGATCGGGTGGTGACCGAGCGCGTCGGTACGCAGCGCGATCGCCAGCCCGTAGCCGGTACCCACCACGCCGACCGCGACCAGACCGGCACCGACGAAAGTCGTTCCGCGACCCCGCCGCCACCACACCAGACCCGCCGTCGCCGTCAACATCGCGCAGCAGCTGGTCAGCGCCGCACCGATGGGCCAGACGATCCCACCGGCCGTCACGATCCAGGCGGTCATGGCAGCTGGCACCAGCCGCACGTCCAGGCGCGACGCCGGGTCCGGCACCAACCCCCCGGTCGGACGCTGCCGAGTCAAACACGAACCAGGGCGCGCAGTTTGTCCAGCCGCGCCGGCCCGATCCCGTCGACCTCCCCGAGCTGGTCGACGCTGGTGAACCTGCCGTTGGCCTGGCGCCAGGCCACGATCGCGGCCGCGGTGACCGGTCCGACCCCGGGCAGGGCGTCCAGCTGTTCCACGGTCGCCGTGTTCAGGTCGAGCGCCTGCTTTGCGGTACCGGGTTTGCCTGAGGTGGTCGCGACTTGCGATGGCACCGGTCCGGCTGGGCTGCCTGTGCCGACGGAGCTGCCGAGCACCGACGGTTTGCCCGACGGTGGCGCCAGGCCGACGACGATCTGTTCGCCGTCACCGAGCGGGCGGGCCATGTTGAGCCCGATGGTGTCTGCGCCGTCGACCGGCCCGCCGGCGGCCTGCAGTGCGTCGGCGATACGCGCACCTGGCGCCAAGGTCACCAAGCCGGGCTTGCGCACCAGGCCAACGACGCTGACTACGACTGGACCCACCGGTGGGCCGGGGCTGCCCGAGGACCTCGGCCCGGTCGACGAAACCCGTTCCACCGGCGGCAGTTTGGCCGAAGTGACCGGCGCCGGCCGGTCACGCACCAACGTGAAGACGGTGATCAGCACCGCCAGCGCGGCGATCACCGCCAACCCGACGGCACCGGCACGACCCGGATCGGCGCGCACCCGTTCCATCCAGCCGCGTCCACCAGAGGGCTCAGGAAGCCAGCGCGGCAACAACGAGTTCGGGTCGTCTTCGGTACCTGCTTCGCTGTCTTCAGCCTCGGATTCGGCTGCGTCGGAGTCGGTACCCGGGCCGGACCCGAACCGCCGGTGCAGTCGCTCCGCGGGAGGTTCTGTTCGCATGCGCCGACCGTAGGCGCGCCCACCGCCACACCAGCCCGAAAATCGGCACCTCAACACCCGGTTGTGGACTAACCCGAGGCTGTGCACGGGCGCCGGAACGGATGGGTCAAGATGGAACCGGCGCGAACGATCCGGGCCGGACGTCCACCGTCTCTCGACGAGCTCACGTTCACCGACACAGGAGGCTGCAATGAAGCTGGCGCTCACATCCGAGGAAGCCGCGTTCCGCGACGAACTTCGTACCTTCTTCACCACCGAAATCCCCGCCGAGATCCGGGACCGGGTTCGCCAGGGCGGATCGCTGACCCGCGAGCAGATCGTGACCAACCACAAGCTGTTGCACGAGAACGGGCTCGCCGTGCCCGGCTGGCCGGTCGAGTGGGGCGGCAAGGATTGGACACCCACCCAGTCGCAGATCTACAACGACGAGATGCAGCTGGCCAGTGTGCCCGAGCCGCTGAACTTCAACACCAAGATGGTCGGACCGGTGATCGCCGAATTCGGGTCCCAGGAGATCAAGGAACGGTTCCTGCCGCCCACGGCGGCGCTGGACATCTGGTGGTGCCAGGGCTTCTCCGAGCCCGAAGCCGGCTCAGACCTCGCCTCGCTGCGCACCACCGCGGTCCGCGATGGTGACACCTACGTGGTCAACGGGCAGAAGACGTGGACGACACTGGGTCAGTACGCGGACTGGATCTTCTGCCTGGTGCGCACCGATCCGCAGGCACCCAAACGGCAGGCGGGCATCTCGTTCCTGCTCATGGAGATGGACACCCCGGGTATCACGTGGCGCCCGATCAAATTGATCGACGGGGGCGTCGAAGTCAACGAGGTGTTCTTCTCCGATGTCCGGGTTCCCGCCAATCAGCTTGTCGGCGAAGAGAATCAGGGCTGGACGTACGCGAAGTTCCTGTTGGGCAACGAACGCACCGGCATCGCGCAGGTGGGTCGCACCAAGGTGCGGTTGGCCGAGGTGAAGCGGCACGCCGCGGAGAGCGGGCTGCTCGACGACCCGCTGTTCGCCGCGCGGCTGGCCGAAGCCGAAAACGAGGTGCTGGCACTGGAACTCACCCAGGCCCGGGTCGTCTCCGGTTCGTCGGGCGGTAAACCGAACCCAGCTTCGTCGGTGCTCAAATTGCGCGGCAGCCAGTTGCAGCAGCTGTCCACCGAGTTGATGCTCGAGGCGGCCGGTGCCGACGCGCTACCGATCGACGGTGACGAAATCGCTTCGCCGGCTTGGGCGCAAGCCAGTGCGCCACACTACCTCAACTACCGCAAGACCTCGATCTACGGCGGTAGCAACGAAGTTCAACGCAACATCATCGCGTCCACCATTCTGGGATTGTGAGGCAGTCATGGACTTTCAGTTGAGCGAAGAGCAGGTGCTGTTGCGCGACACCGCCCGGGAGCTGTTGTCGCGCAGCTACGACACGGAAAGCCGCAACAAGGTGGTCGACACCGAGCTCGGCTGGAGTCGTGAGGTGTGGAGTCAGTTGGCCGAGACCGGGATTCTGGGTCTCGGCTTCGATCCGGAAGAAGCCGGCCAACTGGAGATCGCCGTGGTCCTCACCGAAGTGGGGCGCCGCCTGGCGCCGGAGCCGATCGTGCACGCTGCCCTGGCCCCGGGTGCGCTGATCGCCGAACTCGGCAGTGCTGCGCAGAAGGAACTGCTCGACGAGGTCGCCGCGGGCCAACTGCTGCTGGCGTTCGCCCACCTGGAGCCCGGACAGCGGGGTGCGTCGGCGGAGATCGCCACTCGCGCTGTGCAGCAAGGTGATTCGTGGACTGTGAGCGGACGCAAGAACCCGGTGCTGGCCGGGCACTGCGCCGAGACGCTGGTGGTCAGCGCGACGTTGCCGGACGGCGGCACCGGCCTGTTCCTGGTCGACGCCGACAATGCCACCCGACGGTCCTACGCCACCTTCGACGGCCAGCGCGGCGCCCAGATCGACCTGGACGACGCCGCCGCCGAACCGCTGGGCGATGCCGCCGACGCCTCGGTGGCGATCCGCAACGCCGTCATCCGGATTCAGTCTTCGCTGTGTGCCGAAGCGCTGGGGGCGATGGAGGAAGCGCTGCGGCTGACCACTGAATACCTGAAAACCCGCAAACAATTCGGGGTCACCTTGAACAAATTCCAGGCGCTGACGCAGCGCGCCGCCGACATGTATGTCTCGCTGGAGTTGGCGCGCAGCATGAATCTGTACGCGGCGATGTCCATCGCCGACGGCAACTACGACCCGGTGATCGCCGCGCGCGCCAAGCTGCAGATCGGGCGCTCCGGCCGGCACATCGGGCAGGAGGCGATCCAACTGCACGGCGGCATCGGCATGACCGCGGAATACCCGGTGGGCCACTACACGGCGCGGCTCACCGCGATCGACAACACGCTGGGCTCCACCGGAGATCAGCTGCGGGTGCTCATCGACAACGTCGGCGAATACGACCTGGCAAAGTTGTAAATCGCATGGCCGAACTGTCCGACCGCGTCATCGCCTTCCTGTCCGAAGGCACTCGGACGGGCATGCTGGCCTTCACCGCCAGCGACGGCCGCCCGCTGGTGGCGCCGGTCTGGTTCGTCGTCGACGACGGCGCACTGGTGTTCACCACCGACAGCAGGACCGCGAAAGGGCGTGCGCTGCAGCGTGATCCACGGGCCACGATCTGCGTCGACGACCCGCACCCGCCCTACTCGTTCGTGCAGGTTCAGGGCCAGGCTTCGGTGAGCGACGATCCGCAGCAGCTGCTGGACATTGCGACCCGAACCGGCGCCCGGTACATGGGCGCCGATCGGGCTGCTGAGTTCGGCCGGCGCAACGCCGTGCCCGGCGAGCTGGTGGTGCGGCTGCGGCCCACCAAGGTGATCGCCGGGTTCGACGTCAGCGACTGACGCGTCAGTCAGCCGGCCCCGGTGCTGATTCGGACTCGCCGTCCGCGTCCTCGGCCTGCGGGACTTCCCCGTCCGTCTCCGGCAGCTGCTCGGCCAGATACTCGGCCAGCGACCGGATTGTCGGGTAGTCGAAGACCGCCGTGGCGCTGATGGTGAACGCCCCGCCGAACTGCGCGTGCAACCGGTTGCGCAGTTCCACCGCCATCAGCGAGTCGGTACCCAGGTCCAGGAACCGGCTGCTGGCCGCGGGCGGCTGCGCAAGCCGCAGGAACTGTTGCACCTCGTGCTGCAGGTACTCGCTGATGAAGTCGGCGCGTTGCGCTTCCGGCACTTCGTAGAGCTGACGCAACAATTCGCTGTCGCCGGGTGTCGCTGTGGCATCACTGGGCAGCAGGTGGTCGAGGATCGGCGGCCGGGCACCGCCGAGCATCTTGGCGAGCCGTTGCCAGTTGGCCTTGATCACGGTGACCTGCCCGGTGCCGTGGGCGAGGATCTCGCCCAGCGCACTCAGGGCCGCGCTGGGCTCCAGCGGAAGCAGGCCCTGTGCACCGAGATTGGCGCGCGCCGCATGTGACGTGGCCATGCCGCCCTTGCCCCACGGACCCCAGTTGATGCTGGCTGCGGGCAGACCTTGGGCCTTGCGGTAGGCGGCGAGTCCGTCCAGCAGTGCATTGGCCGCTGCATAGTTTGCCTGTCCGGGCGAGCCCAGCACGCTGGAGGCCGACGAATACAGCAAGAAGAAATCGAGGTCGTCGTCTGCCGTCAACCGATGCAAATGCCACGCCGCCAATGCTTTCGGTTGCAGGGTTGTCTGGAAGTGCGCCGCGTCCTGCTGGGTCAGCAGCGCGTCGTCGAGCACACCGGCCAGATGGGCCACCCCGGCCAGCGGCGGCAGCTCCGACCGGATCCGCCCCAGCAACTCGGCGGCCGCAGTCTCCTCACCGACGTCGGCGGCGAAGGTGTGGATCCGGCACCGGTACCGCTCGGTGATGTCGGCGATGGTCCGCTGCGCCTCGGCATCGGGCTCTCGCCGGCTGGTCAATACGATGTCGCCGGCGCCGAGCTGCGCCAGGTGGGCGGCTGTGTGCAGCCCGAGCGCTCCCAGACCACCGGTGATCAGGTAACTCCGATCACCGTGCAGCTGAAGCGGTTTGGGCATCTGTAGCACGATCTTGCCGATGTGACGTGCCTGCTGCATGCGGCGGAAGGCGGTCTTGGCTTCGGTCAGCGGATAGATCTCCACCGGTAGCGGCGACCACTCGCCGTTGCCCAGTCCCTCCGACACCTCGACCAGCAGACGCTGGATGTGCGCGGGGTCGGACACGATGGTGCCGTCCAGCGCGACGATCTCGTAGGCGATGTCCGGCCGTTCAGCCGCCATCTGTTCCGGCGACCAGATGTCGCGCTTGGCGATTTCGGCGAATCGTCCGTTGCGCGCGGTGGCCCGCACGGTGGCAGCGACGAACCCGTCATTGGTCAGGCTGTTGAGCACCACGTCGACACCGGCTCCCCCGGTGTCGGCGAGGATCTGGTCGGCGAAATCCGTACTGCGCGAGTCATAGACGTACTGCACGCCCAGTTTGCGCAGCATGGCCCGCTTATAGGTGCTGGCGGTGGCGAAGACCGTGGCACCGTGCTGTTGGGCCAACTGGACCGCGGCCAGCCCGACCCCACCGCTGGCTGCATGCACCAAGACCCGGTCGCCCGGCCGCAGCTTGGCCCAGTCGAACGCGAGTCGCGCGGTGAGTGCGGCGGCGGGAATGCTGGCCGCGTCGACCGCGCTCAGTCCCTTCGGAACGGGCGCCAGCAACTGCGCCGGCACGTTGACCCGGCTGGCGAACGCGCCCTGCATGAAGCCCATCACGCGTTGGCCGACCGCGAGTCCGGTTACGCCGCTGCCTAATTCGGTGACGATGCCGGAGAAGTCGCCACCGATCAGCCCCGGGTCGCCGGGATACAGGCCGAGCACGTTGAGCACATCCCGGAAGTTGAGGCCGGCGGCCTCCACCTGGATCTGCACCTGGCCCTCGCTGGGCGAGTTGACCTCTGACTCGGTCAGACGCAGGTTGTCGATCGCACCGCGCTCGGTCGGCGCCAGCACGTAGTCGCCGGCGCGGGGTACCGCGAGATGTCCGCTGCGGGCCCACGGCATCAGCCGCGAAACCAGGTACTTTCCTTGCCGCAGCGCGAATTCGGGTTCCTCGCCGGGAGCGCCGAGCAGTCTGGCCAGCGCGGACACCGCTTCCTCGGACCCGTCGTGGTCGACCAGGCGGCAGCGCAGGATCGGTTGTTCGGCGACGATGGTCCGTCCCAGCCCCCACAGCGCGGATTGCACCGGGTCGACAGGCTCACCCGGTTCTGCGGCGACGGCTCGTTCGGTGACGATCCACAGTCCGCCGGTGAGTTTCACCGTTTCGTCAGCCAGCAGCGGTTGCACCACGTCGATCACTTCGCCGATCTCGGTCTGCAGGCGCTGCGCGAACTCGGCGCTGGACTCCTCGCCGGCCGGTCCGGAGCTGCCGCGCAACACGATCCCGGAAATCGGCATTCCGCGGTCCTGGGCCTGCGCGATAAGCTGCCGCCACTGTTCGGCGTCGGCGTTGCGATCCACGCGCAGGCAGCCGGGCAACTCGGTGGCCAGCTCGTCGAATCCGGCGACAAGCCACGTGCCGGAGATGCTTTCATCACCATCGGACGGCGGCGGCGGCACCTCGTGCCAGCCCAGGGTGTACAGCAGTCTGGTGGCGTCACCTCCGAGCCCACGCAGCAACGCCTCGCGGGGCGCGCGCTTCACGGTGAACTCGCGGATACCGCCCAACAGGCGCCCGTCCCGGTCCACGAAATCGAGGTCGAAGACCTGTGTTTCGTTGTCCAGTGCATTGCCGTGCCACTTCGCCCGGCAAAAGAACCGGCGTGGCATCCGTTCGCGCAGCATCACTCGGCCGTACCGCAGCGGCAGAAACAGGTCGGCCACGCCGTGCTCGGCTGCCAGCAGCGCGGGGAACGCCGGGAAGGCGACACCGGTGCACAGGTCCAGCAGCACCGGATGGATCGGTTCCCCGCCGAGGTGCTCGCTGAGTTCGTCGCCGACGACGACATCGCCGATCGCCTCGCCTTCACCCACCCACAATGACTTCAGGGACGTCGACCAGGTTGGCCCCCAGGCCAATTCCATGTCGGCGAAGGTTTCGAACAGCTGTTGCGGCCGGGTGCGGCTCAGCTGCTCGGTCGCCGCTTCGACGGAATCCTCGGTATCCAGCGCCGACTCGTCGTCCACACCGGTCACGACGGTCCCGTCGGCGTTCAACGACCAGTCGACATCGCGCACCCCGTAGGGGCGGCTGTGCACCTTGAAGGTGAAGCCGCTGCCATCCTCGGTCGGGGTCAGCGTCAGCTGCACCTCACGAGAACTCTTCTCCGGCAGGATGATCGGCTCGTAGAAGAAGACATCCTGCACCCGCGCCGGCGGGCCGACGGCGGCAAGGGCCATCGCCGCGTACGTCGCGCCCGGGACGACGACCGTGCCGTAGATGACGTGATGAGCCAGCCACGGCTGCGATTTGACCGACAACCGGCTGGTGTAGACGGCGTCACCGGAGGCGAGGTCTTTTGCGCTGCCCAGGATCCCGGACGCCGCGACACCTTCGCCGCCGCCGATGATGCCGGAGGTCTTGGGCCAGAAGTGCCGGCGCTGAAACGGATAGGTCGGCAGTTCGAGCCGGCGGCGCGGCGAGTGATACAGCTTGGCGAAATCCGGACGATGCCCCGAAACATAGGCTGTGGCAACCGCTTCGGCGATCTGGCGCCGCGCGTCGGTGCCCTTGCGCAGCGAGACGATCGCGCGGGGCGCGGTCGCGTGCTCGGGCCACACCTGCACCGCGGCCGCGGTCAGGATCGGCTGCGGACCCAATTCCATCAACACCGTGCATCCCAGCTGCGCCACCGTGCGCACGCTTTCGGCAAACTGCACCGGCTGCCGGGAGTGCCGCCGCCAGTACTGCGCGTTGAGCGGGGTTTCGGCGCTGAGTACCCCGCCGGTGCGGTTGCAGACCAGCGGTCGAGTCGGAACCGCGAACTGGAAACCCGCCGCATACGACTCGAACTCGTCCAGCGCGGGTTCCAGCAACTCCGAATGGAAGGCGTGGCTGGTGTCCAGCCAGTTGCAGCGGATCCCGTCCTCGCTGAGGGCTTCGACGACCTGCTCCAAGTCCTCGCCCGGGCCCGACAGCACCGTGTTAGGGCCGTTGTAGGCGGCGACCGAAACCCGCGGCGACTTGTCGGCGACGGCCTCGACGTGTCCGGCATCGGCGAAGACTGCGACCATTCTGCCGCCGGCCGGCAGATTGCCGAACAACCGACCGCGTTCGGCGATCAGCCGGGCCCCGTCCTCGAGGCTGAACACTTCGGCCACGCAGGCGGCCGCGTACTGGCCCACGCTGTGCCCGAGAACCACGTCGGGCTCGATGCCCCACGACTGCCACAGCCGGGCCAGACCCATCTCGACGGCAAACAACGCCGGCTGCGCGAAAGACGTGTGCCGCAACGTTTCCGAACTGTCCCGGTCGGTGGCGAACATCACCTCCAACAGTGGCCGCGGCAGCAGGTCATCGACCGCGGCGGCACATCGCTGCAGGACGTCGGCGAATACCGGTTCGGCAGCGAACAACTCGCGTGCCATGCCCGGGTACTGACTGCCCTGCCCGGTGAACAACCACGCCGTGGTCGGCGGGTCGGCGCATTCGCCGCGCAGCACCCCCGGTCGCAGCCGATTCTCGGTCAACTCGACCAGCTGGTCGCGGGCGTTGCGCACCGGGTCCCCGCCCGGGTCCAGAACCAGCGCGGCCCGGTGTTCGAACTGTGAGCGGCCCACTCCGGCGGTGAAGCAGACGTCGGCGATGTCGACCTCAGGATGCGCGTCGAGCCATTCGCAGTACCGCTGCGCCAACGCCGTCAGCGCCTGCGGGGAGCGCGCCGACAGCGGCAACACCTTGACCTGTTCGTCAGCGGTGTCCGCCTTCGGCGCCACCACCCCGTCGTCATCGGTGCCGGCCAGGTCGTCGACAACCGGCGGCGCCTCCTCGATCAGTACGTGCGCGTTGGTGCCGGTGAAGCCGAACGAGCTCACCCCGGCCCGCCGCGGCCTGCCGTTGGTCTGCCACGGCATCGGCTCGTCCACCACCCGCACCGGTAGCGAACTCCACGGGATATGCGGCGACGGGTTCCCGAAATGCAGTAGGTGCGGCAGCATTTCGTGCTGCATCGACAACACGACTTTGATCAGTCCGGCGACGCCCGCAGCGGACTCGAGGTGGCCGATGTTGGTCTTGACCGATCCGAGCAGCAGGGGCCGGTCCGGGGTGCGGCCGGTACCGTAGGCGGCCGCGGCGGCCTGCACCTCGATCGGGTCACCGAGCGCGGTGCCCGTCCCGTGCGCCTCGAGATAGTCGACGTCGCCGCCGCTCAAACCGGCGCGCGTCAGTGCCGAGGCGATAAGGCGTTGCTGCGCACCGCCGTTGGGCACTGTGAGACCACTGGAAGCGCCGTCCTGGTTGACCGCGCTGCCGCGGATCACCGCGCAGATCCGGTCCCCGGCACGCTCAGCGTCGCTGAGTCTCTTGAGCACCAGAATCCCGCAGCCTTCGCTGCGCACGTACCCGTCGGCCGCGGCGTCGAAGGTCTTGCAACGACCGTCGGGCGAGAGCATCCGGGCTCGGGAGGCGGCGACGATGGACGCGGGGCTCAGCAACACGTTGACCCCGCCGGCCAGCGCCAGATCGCAGTCACCGGAGTGCAGTGCCTGGCAGGCCTGGTGGACAGCCACCAGCGACGAACTGCAGGCAGTGTCCACCGCCACCGCAGGGCCCTCCAGCCCGAGCGCGAACGCCACCCGGCCCGCGATGGCGTTGAGCGCATTGCCGGTGATGAAGTGGGCTTCGATGCTGTCCACCGAGTCCCGCGACAGCAGATGCGAATACTCGTTGGCGGCCACCCCGACGAAGATGCCGCTGCGGCTGCCGCGCAACGCCGTCGGCGAATATCCGGCGCGCTCCAAACCCTCCCAGACGATCTCCAGCATCAACCGCTGCTGAGGATCGATCCACACGGCCTCGCGCGGGGAGATGCCGAAGAACTCCGGATCGAATTCCGCGATGCCTTCCAGGTACCCCCCGTTGCGGCTGTAGATCTTGCCCGGCGTCTCGGGATCCGGGTCGTAGAACTCGTCGATGTCGAACCGGTCCTCGGGGATCTCACGGATCGCGTCGACACCGCCGGACAACAGGTCCCAGTACGCTTCGGGATTGGGCGAACCCGGAAAGCGGCACGCCACCGCGACGATCGCGATCGGCTCGTCGGCGGCTCCGGACGTCAACGACGTCGGCTGGGTCGGCGCCGCGGCCGCCGAGGGCTGGGCACCCAGTCGCAGTACGTCGCCGAGCAGGTAGTCCGCCACGTCGACCAGGCGCGGATGATCCATCGCCAGCGTCGCCGGCAGATCCCTGCCGACGGCCTGCTCGACCCGCCGCCGCAGTTCGACGGCCATCAACGAGTCCATACCGAGGTCGAAGAAGCCGGCCTCCTCGCGGATTTCGGACCCGTCGGTCCGGGTCACGTCCGCCACCACGTCGCGCAGGAACTCGACCAGAATCTTCTTGCGCTGCTGCACCGGAGCCGCGGTCAGCTGCTCGACCAATCGAGTGGGACCGGATGCCCCCGATGCCGCTGCCGCCGTTCCGGACTCGGGCACCTCGCGCTCGAGCTCCGCGAGGAAGGACCGCCGGCCACCCAGCTGGTACAGCGGCAGGAAGCGGGCCCAATCAACCCGTGCCACAACGCCGTTCGGGGTCTCCGATGCCGCCGCCATGACCTCGGCCATCCCGGCCAGCGCGTCAGCGGACGACAGAGCTTTGACGCCGCGCTGCTCGAGACGGGCGCGGGCGTCCTCGTCGGCCATGCCGGACGCTCCGGACAGCCCGGACATCCAGGGACCGAAGTTCACGCTCATGGCGGGCACGCCCTGTTCGCGCAACCGCCACACCAACCCGTCGAGGAAGGCGTTGGCGGCACTGTAGGCGGTCTGGCCGAAGCTGCCCCAGACCGCGGCGATCGAGGAGGTGCACAGGAAGAAGTCCAGTTTCTGGTCCCCGGGCAAATCCGCCACAGCCTCACTCAAATGCCAAGCGCCCCAGACTTTTCCAGCAAAGACACGGTCAACTTCGGTGTCCTCGAGAGTCTGCAGGGGTGTGTTGCCGATCTCACCGGCGGCGTGCACGATGCCTGCCAGCGCGGGCAGCTCGGACTGCACGGTGGCCATCAGGCGGGCCACGTCGTGCGGGTCGGCGACGTCGGCCGCGACCACCCTGATCTGGCAGTCATGCTCGCCGCTGATGGCCTCGATGCGCTGCCGGGCACCGTCACCGGGCGCCCGCCGACCGGTCAAAACCAGCTGCCGGGCACCGCGCGACGCCAGGTATCCGGCAATCTCCAGACCGACGGCACCCAGCCCACCGGTCACCAGATACGTTGCGTCAGAACGGAGTTGCAGCGGCGCGGCGACCGGCAGGCCGGGCCGACGGTGCAGCCGGGGAACGTAGACAGCCTGGTCGCGCAACGCGATCTGGTCTTCTCGGACCGCCGAGTTGGGTGAGGTCACGGCCAGCTGGTCGATCAGTCGGGACCACTCGTCGGTGCTGCCGTCGGGCAGGTCTGCCAGCCCGCCCCACACCTGCGGATGCTCCAGCGCGGCCGCGCGACCGAATCCCCAGAGGCAGCTCTGCACCGGCGACACGACGTCGGCGTCGACGACCCGCTGCGCACCGCGGGTGACCAGCCAGATAGGGGTACGCAGTTCGGCGGCAACGGCGGCGCGGAACAGGTGTTTGGCTCCGCCGAGCACCCGGTGCTGCATCCGCAGCAGCGAACGCATCGACGGCGCAGTGGAGACACCGCCGCGTTCCAGGGCAGCCAGGCACAGGATGCGCAGCGAGGGTTCCTCGGCCACCGCGGCGCGCAATGCGGCTTCGAGTCGGTCGCGGTCCGCGTCGGAGGCCGGCAACCCGAGGATCCGGTACCGGTGACCCCGCGCGGTCAGCGCCTCGGTCAACGACGCGGCGAGTTCGGCGTCGTCACCGATGAGCAGCCAGGCCGAGCCCTCACCGGCGCCCACCTTGGCCACCGCAGACTTCTGCCAGCGCATCTCGTAGCGCGCGTCGACGATCGACTGCACCGCCCGCTGGCGATTATGCTGCGCGGCAAACTTTTTCAAAATTTCCGCAGTCTGTTGGTTGCCGCTGTCACCGTCGAGCAGCGCGGCGAGTTCGTCGATCCGGCCGTCCTCGAGCAGGCGCACCGCCTCGGTCCGCGCAGCGGGGGCGGCGGTCTCGGCGACCGGGGCGCGGCTGTCCCGGTACCAGTACGGGCGGCGCTGGAACGGGTAAGTGGGCAGGTCGAGCTTGTGGGTGGCCCCATGCTGCAGCGCGCCGAAATCAGGCAGGTGCCCCGTGGTGTAGGCGCTGGCCAGGGCTTCGGTGATCTGGCGGTGGTCGGCACCGTTGCGGCGCAGCGACGCGATCGCGCGCGGCGCGGTGGCCGGGTCGGGCCAGACCCGCAGTGCCGCGGCGGTGAGCACCGGCTGCGGCCCGACCTCCAGCAGTGCCGCGCAGCCGAGGTCGGCCAAAGTGGCCACGCTCTTGGCGAATTCGATCGGCTGGCGCGCATGACGACGCCAGTAGCGCGCGTCCAGTTTCACCGTCCTGCCCAGCGCGGCACCGGTGCGGTTGCACACCAGCAGACGCTGCGGCGAGCGGTATTCGAAACGGCTTGCGTACGACTCGAATTCGTCGAGGGCCGGATCCAACAGCGCCGAGTGGAACGCGTGGCTGGTGTCCAGCCAGTCGCACCGCACTCCGTCGGCGGTCAGCGCGGCCACCGCCCGGTCCAGATCCTCGGCAGGTCCCGACAGCACGGTGTTGGCGCCGTTGTAGGCGGCCACCGAGAGTCGGGGGAATTCATCGGTGAAGCTCTCCACCCGCTCGGCGGCGGCGAACACCGCAACCATCCGGCCACCCGCGGGCAGGTTCCCGAACAGACGGCCGCGTTCGGCGAGCAGCAACGCGCCGTCTTCGAGGCTGAAGACACCGGCGACGCAGGCCGCCGAGTACTGGCCGACGCTGTGCCCGAGCACGACGTCGGGCTGAAGTCCCCACGACTGCCAGAGCCGGGCCAGACCCATCTCCACCGCGAACAGGGCGGGCTGGGCATAGCTGGTCTGGCGCAAGGTGTCTGATCCGTCGGGCGCGAAGATGACGTCCAGCAGCGGCTGGTCCAGCACGGCGTCGACCACTGCCGCGCACCGGGTCATCGTCTCGGCAAACACCGGTTCGGTCTCGAACAACTCCCGGGCCATGCCGGCGAACTGGCTGCCCTGGCCGGGGAACAGCCAGGCCGTCTTCGGGACGTCGGCAGCGGACTCACCGCGCACCAGGCCGGGGGCCGGTCGGTCGTCGGCCAGCGCGCCCAACAGCTCACTCGCGGACTCCACCGAATTCACCACCAGCGCGGCGCGGTGCTCGAAGTGGGAACGACCCACACCGGCGGTGAAGCACAGATCGGTCAGAGCGGCCTCGGGATGCGCGGTCATCCACTCGCGATACCGCTGCGCGAGCTGCACCAGGGCGGCCGGGCTGCGGGCCGACAGCGGCAGCAGGCTGAACCGGCGGTCCTCACTGTCGTCGATCACGGCGGGTGCGGGCACCCGAGCGGGCGCTTCTTCGAGGATGACGTGCGCGTTGGTCCCGGAGAACCCGAACGAACTGACCCCGGCGATGCGCGGCGCGCCGTTGCGTTCCCAGGCGGTGGCCTCCTGCACGACGCGCACCGCGAGCCGGTCCCACGGGATGTGCGGCGACGGTTTGCGGAAATTGAGGTGCTTGGGCAGCGCCTCGTGCTCCAGCGCCAGGATGACCTTGATCACACCGGCGATTCCGGCGGCCGCTTCCAGGTGCCCGATGTTGGTCTTGACTGACCCGATCAGCAGCGGGCGGCCCGGGTCGCGACCCTTGCCGAGCGCCGCACCGGCGGCCTGCACCTCGATCGGATCACCCAGCGAGGTCCCGGTCCCGTGCGCCTCCAGGTATCCGACGTCACTGGCTGCGACGCCGGCGCGGTGCAGGGCCTCGGTGATCACCCGCTGCTGGGCGACCCCGTTGGGAACCGTCAGACCACCCGAAGCGCCGTCCTGATTGATCGCGCTGCCGCGAATCACGGCCCGGATACGGTCGCCATCGCGGATCGCGTCGTCGAGCCGTTTGATGACGATGACGCCGCAACCCTCGCCCCGCACGTAGCCGTCTGCGGCCGCGTCGAACGTCTTGCAGCGTCCGTCCGGCGCAAGCATGTGCGCATGCGAGAACGTGATCATGGTCGCGGGGCTGAGCAGCACGTTGGCCCCGCCGGCCAGCGCCAGGTCACACTCGCCCAACCGCAGCGCCTGGCACGCCTGATGGATCGCCACCAGCGACGAGCTGCACGCGGTGTCGACCGTCACCGCCGGGCCCTGCAGTCCCAGGCGATAACTGATCCGGCCGGCTGCCGCAGCAGCCGCCGTGCCGATCGCCATGTAGGCCTCGATCTCGGCGTAGTCGAGTTCGTCGGACGCCATGCCCAGGTAGTCATGGGTGGACAGACCCATGAACACCCCGGTGTTGGAATTGGCCAGCGCCATCGGGGCGGTACCGGAGTGCTCCACCGCCTGCCACGCCGTCTCCAGCAGCAGCCGATGCTGCGGGTCCATCAACCGCACCTCGCGGGTCGAGACCCCGAAGAACGGCGCGTCGAACCCCGTCACGTCCTCGATGAATCCTGCGCGGCGCGCAACCATTTTTCCCGGCGCGTCCGGATCGGGGTCGAAGAACTCATCGACGTCCCACCGGTCCCGGGGCACGTCGGAGACCGCATCGCGGCCCTGCCGCAGCACGTCCCAGAACTCGTCTGCATCGGCAGCACCGGGGAACCGCGCCGCATAACCGACGATTGCAAACCCTGATGTCGGCCCCGTCGGTTCCGCCACGATTGCCATGCATTGCCCTCTCTGGTCGGCCGGCCCGGTTGCGCTGCAGCCGCACCCTTCCCGCGCCCAGTATGGCAAGCGAGCGGATCCGCCACGCCGCGACTAAGCAAGGTCACAGGTTGCGACCCCGTTCCGGCCGTGCTCACCGGTGCCATCGGGGAACGGTTATGTTGATCTGGGTAACAGCGCGGCCGCACCGGGGTAGCGCAGACCCGGGAGGAAATATTGCGCATCGGGAAAATCACGATCGGCACCATCAATCAATGGAGCTTTCGGCCCGGGACGGTTATCTCCTGGCACCCGACCGATGCAGCGCGGGAAAAGGCACGGCAGGCTCCGGTCAGTTCGGTTCCGGTCAGCTACATGCAGGCCCAGCATCTGCGGAATTATCACGAGCGCACCTCCGCTGGACTCGACTTTTCCCGGCTCATACTCGCCGGCTGCGAGGTTCCCGGTCACTGCGATATCGACATCATGGATCGAGCACTCAACGCCTACCTGCGCCGCCACGACACCTACCGCAGCTGGTTCGAATGCACCGACACCGGTGATCTGGTCCGCCACACCCTCGCCGATCCGACGGACATCGAATTCGCTCCGGTCAATCACGGTCAAATGGATGCCGACGAGATTCGGCGGCATGTGATCTCCACACCGAATCCCCTGGAATGGGGTTGCTTCAGCTTCGGCATCGTGCAGAGTGACGACCAGTTCACCTTCTATGCCAGCATCGATCACGTCCACGGGGACGCGACGCTGATCGGCATCACCATGCTGGAATCTCACGCGATGTATCAGTCGCTGACCGCCGGCAACGGACCGCTCGCCTTGCCCGAGACCGGCAGCTACGACGACTTCTGCGTCCAGCAGCGTGACTTCACCGCGCAGTTGACCGAGGATTCGCCACAGGTGCGCGCCTGGATCGACTTCGCCGAGAACAACGGCGGCGGCTTTCCCGAATTCCCGCTTCCGCTGGGCAATCCGCGCAAGCCGTCCGACAGCGACATGGTCACCCTCCAACTGATGGACCCGGAGCAGACGGCCCAATTCGAATCCGCGTGCGACGGTGCCGGCGCCCGGTTCATCGGCGGCCTGTTCGCCTGCATGGCCCTGGTCGAACATGAGTTCACCGGTGCCCTGACCTACTACGGCCTGACCCCGCGCGATACCCGCCGCACGTCGGAGAATTTCATGACCCAGGGCTGGTTCACCGGCTTGGTCCCGATCACCATTCCGATCGCCGCGGCATCGTTCGGGGACGCGGCGTGGGCCGCGCAGAATTCCTTCGACTCGGGCCTGGACATGGCGAAGGTCCCGTTCTACCGGGTGCTGGAGTTGGCCCCTTGGCTCAACTGGCCCCGGCCGAATTTCCCGGTCTCGAATTTTCTGCACGGCGACGCGGCTCCGCTCAACGCCGTGTTGGCCGCCGCCGACATGGGTTATGCCGACAACATCGGGATCTACTCCGACGGCCGGTATTCCTATCAACTGACCATCTACATATTCCGGTACGGGCAGGGCACTTCGATGGCGGTGATGTTCCCCGACAACCCGGTCGCGCAGAAGTCCGTCGCCCGCTACCTGCAGGCGATGAAGTCGGTGTGCACCCGAGTTGCTGAGAGCGGTGATTGGGGCCGCGTTGCGTAGTGTGGGGTAGTTCGATGGATAGCGCTGTCCCGAAATGCCCGGTCTCCGATCCGGCGCGGTGCGCCGTTTCGCGCGGAATGGCAAGTGGGACAACGAGTGTCGCTGGGGGGCGCACGCTGGGACCGGAGGTGGGGACGCAGTGCGACGGCTAGCCGATGTAGTGGTGCGCTGGCCCTGGCTGGTGATCGGGCTGTGGGTTGCGATCGCCGTCGCCCTGCCGCTGACGATGCCGTCGCTCAACGAGATGTCCCAGAAACATCCGCTGTCCATCCTGCCCAGCGACGCGCCGTCGGCCGTCACCGCCCGCAAGATGACCGAAGCGTTTCACGAGTCCAGCTCGGAGAATTTACTGCTGGTGGTCCTGACCAACGACCGCGGGCTGGGACCGGCCGACGAAGCCGTCTACCGCAAGCTGGTGGCGGATTTGCGCGGCGACACCAGAGATGTCGTGATGGTGCAGGACTTCATCGGCACCCCGCCGCTGCGGCCGGTCTTGACCAGCAAAGACAACAAGTCGTGGGTGCTGCCGGTCGGACTGGCCGGCGAGCTGGGCACACCCCGGTCCTACGCCGCGTTCGGACGCGTCTCCAACGTCGTCAAACACAACGTCGCCGGAACGCCGCTGACCGCCAACCTGACCGGGCCGGCAGCCACCGTCGCCGATCTCACCGCCGCCGGCGACCACGACAGACTGCCGATCGAGATCGCCATCGGGGTCCTGGTGCTCGCCGTCCTGCTACTCGTCTACCGCAACCCGGTCACCATGTTGCTGCCGTTGACGGCGATCGGGATGTCGCTGCTCGTCGCGCAATGCCTGGTGGCCGGGTTCTCCCAGCTGACCGGGTTCGGCGTGTCGAACCAGTCCATCGTGTTTCTGAGCGCGATGATCGCCGGCGCCGGCACGGACTACGCCGTCTTCCTGATCAGCCGATATCACGACTATCTGAGGGACGGCGCCGATTTCGACGACGCGGTGCGCCGGGCCTTGATCTCCATCGGGAAAGTGATCGCCGCGTCCGCCGCCACGGTGGGCGTCACCTTCCTCGGCATCAGTTTCGCCCGGATGGGGGTGTTCTCGACGGTCGGTGCGTCCTCAGCGATCGGGATCGGCGTGGCGTTTCTGGCCGCGGTGACCTTGTTGCCGGCCATTCTGGTGATCGCCGGACCACGTGGCTGGGTCCGGCCCCGGCGCGATCTCACCGCCCGGTTCTGGCGGCGGTCGGGAATCCGCATTGTGCGCCGTCCGACCGCCCATCTGGTGGGCAGCGTCCTGGTGCTGATCGCGCTGGCGAGCTGCGCAGCCCTGGTGCGCTACAACTACGACGACCGCAAGGTGGTGCCGGCGTCGGCCCCGAGTTCGATCGGGTACGCCGCGCTGGAACGCCACTTCCCGGTGAACCAGTCCGTCCCTGAATACATCCTGATCCAGTCGCCGCACGACTTGCGCACCCCGAAGGCGCTCGCCGACTTGGAACAGATGGCGGACCGGGTCAGTCAGTTGCCCGACATCGCCAGGGTCAGCGGCATCACCCGGCCCACCGGCGTGGTGCCGCAGGAGTTCCGCGCCACCTACCAGGCGGGTGCCGTCGGCGCCCGACTCGGCGGCGCGTCCGACGTGATCAACGACCACAACGACGACCTGAGCAAGTTGGTCAGCGGCGCCAATACGCTGGCCGCCAACCTCGGCGACGTGCGCGGCCAGGTCAGCCAGATGGTGGCCAGCATGCAGGGTCTGACCGATGCGTTCGCCTCCATGAAAACGCAGTACGGCGGCGAGAAGCTGGTGCGGGAGGTAGTGACCGCGGCCAAGCTGGTCAACAGCATCAACGCCCTGGGCAACTCGATGGGAGTGAACTTCAGCGCCGTCCGGGACATGTTCGCCTGGATCGGGCCGGTATTGGCGGCATTGCAGAACAACCCGGTCTGCGACGCCGACCTCTCCTGCAGTGACACCCGCGTCCAGTTCCAACGACTGGTCGGGGCACGTGGGGACGGCAGCCTCGACCAGATCAACGAGCTGGCCGGACAGCTGCAGACGTTCCAGGACCGGCAGACCCTGAACGCTTCGGTGGACCGGCTGCGCGCCGTCCTCACCGGCTTCACCCGAGCGATGCACTCATTGGGACTGGACCAGCCCGGCGGCCTGCAGTCGGGCCTGACCAATCTGCAACAGGGCGCCGACCGGTTCGCCGGGGGTAGCCGCCAGCTGGCCGACGGCGTGGAACAACTGGTCGACCAGGTCCGACAGCTGGGTGACGGGCTCGGGGAGGCGTCGGCGTTCCTGTTGGCGATGAAGAACGAAGCAGCCGATCCGTCGATGGCGGGATTCAACATTCCGGCCCAGCTGCTGCATCTGGAGGAGTTCAAGAAGGCCGCCAAGATGTTCATCTCGCCCGACGGTCGCTCGGTGCGCTACCTGGTGCAGACCAAACTCAATCCGTTCGGCGCCGAGGCGATGGACCAGGTCAACGCGATCACCGACGCAGCGCGAAGCGCCCAGCCGAACACCGCTCTGGCGGACGCTTCGATATCGATGGCCGGATATCCCGTCACCTTGCGCGACACCCGCAACTACTACGAGCGCGACATCCGCTACATCATCGTGGTCACCATCCTCGTCGTGCTGCTGACCCTGATGGCGTTGCTGCGCGCGGTGGTCGCGCCGCTGTATCTGGTCGGTTCGGTGATCATCTCCTACCTGTCGGCGGTGGGCATCGGCGTTGTGGTGTTCCAATTTCTGCTCGGTCAGCACTTGCACTGGAGCGTTCCGCCGTTGGCGTTCGTGGTGCTGGTCGCGGTGGGGGCCGACTACAACATGCTGTTCGTCTCCCGGATGCGCGACGAGTCGCCGCACGGCATGCGCTACGGCGTGATCCGCACCTTGACCTCGACCGGCGGCGTGATCACCGCGGCCGGTCTGATCTTCGCCGCGTCGATGTTCGGTCTGCTGTTCTCCAGCATCGGCACGGTGATCCAGGCCGGATTCGTGATCGGTGTCGGGATCCTGCTGGACACCTTCCTGGTGCGCACCGTGACGGTGCCCGCCATCGCTACCCTGGTCGGAGCGGCGAGTTGGTGGCCGTCCCGGCTCAGGTCGCGGGAGTCACCGGGCGAGCGGGTCGACTAGGAGCGGGTGTATGCACAACTACGGGACTGAGCCGGACGGGCGGGGTATGCCGATGAAGAAACTGCTCGCAGGGGTCACCGCGCTGGTAACCGTCTGCGCCACAGGATATTTCGGCGTCGGCCTGGCAAATGCCGACGAACCACCCGCCGACCCGCCGACCCCCGGTGGTAACGCCTACGCACTGGGTGGCGCCCACGTGCTGGGCATCCCGTACGACGAGTACATCCGTCGCGAAGGCGACGAATGGTTCCCGGGTCTGCGACGCCAGATCGTCAATTACCCGGCCGGTCAGGTACAGGGCCACGTACTGGGCCGGATCTTCCCGGGCATCGGCCAATTGGACGAGTCCTTTCCCGGCCTTGGTGCGGACGGTCCGAGTGTCGGCGAGTCGGTGGTGGTCGGTGAGGACAATCTCTACTCGGCGATCCGCGCCGGCGGCCCGGGCACCGCGATCGGACTGTCCGAGGGTTCACTTGTCCTCAACGCCGTGCAGGCCCGGCTCGCCAACGATCCGACTGCTCCCCCGCCGGACCAGTTGACGTTTGCCACTTTCGGCGACCCGGTCGCGCGGCACGCCTTCGGGCAGAGTTTCCTGACCGCGATGTTCCCGGTCGGGTCGGTGGTACCCGCGTTGGACTACACCATCCCGCCGCCGGTGGAAAGCCAATACGACACAAGCGTTTTCGTCTCCGCCTACGACTCGATCGCCGACTTCCCGGACCGGCCGGACAACTTGCTGGCCCTGGCCAACACGCTGGTGGGCCTGGCCACCGGGCACACCGCGGTCGCCTTCACCAACCCCAGCATGGTGCCGCCGCAGAACATCCGCACCACGGTCAACTCCCGGGGCGCCAAGACAACGACATACCTGATCCCCGAGCGGCATCTGCCGCTGATCCTGCCACTGGGCTACCTCGGGGTGCCGGACGAACTGCTCAGTCAGATGGACGCCGAACTGACCCCGATGGTCAACGCCGCGTATTCGCGCAACGACGATCCGCTGACCGCTCCGATCCAGGTGGACCCGGTGCGTGGGTTCGACCCCGCGGCCGTCACCGCCCCGGCCACCCAGGCCACCTTCGGTGGCGGCGCGGATCCGATGTCGCAGATACTCTCCGGGGCGCTGGCCGTGTTGGGTCAGGGCCACCACTGAGCAGGCGCGTGCAAAGGAGAACCCGATGACTGACCGTCCCCTGCGGGTGATCCAGTGGACGACTGGCAACATCGGGCGGCGTTCGTTGCACGCCATCATCGGCAGGCCCGACCTGGAACTGGTCGGGGTCTACGCGCACGGCGCCGACAAAGTCGGTGTCGATGCCGCCGATCTGTCGGGCTGGCCGAAACCCACGGGCATCCAGGCCACCAACGACATCGACGCGCTGCTCGCGCTCGGTGCCGACGCCTGTTGCTATAACCCGTTGTGGCCCAACATCGATGAGTTGGAGCGGCTACTGGAGTCGGGGGTGAACGTGTGCTCCAGCGCGGCGTGGATCACCGGTGGCAAACAGACACCGCAGGACCGCGAGCGCATTCTGCAAGCCTGCCAGCGCGGCAACTCGACGATCTTCGGTAGCGGCGCGCACCCGGGCATGACGAACATGGTCGCGATGGTGCTCAGCGGGTCCTGCGAGCGGGTGGATGAGATTCGCATCACCGAGTCGGTGGACTGTTCGACCTACGAGTCGGCCGGAACCCAGACCGCGATGGGCTTCTCGCAACTCCCCGACACGCCGGGATTGGCCGAGAGCGTGCGGCGGGAAAGCGAAGTGTTCGCCGAATCCGCCGCGATGATGGCCGACGCGATCGGCGCGCGGCTGGACCGGATGACCTTCGACGTCACGTTCACCGCCGCGACCGGCGACAGCGATCTGGGTTTCATGACCATCCCCGCCGGGACCGTCGCCGGCGTACACGGCTACCACCGTGGCTGGGAGGGCGAGCGCAACGTGGTCAGCGTCGGGTTCAACTGGACCATGGGCGACCACGTGGTTCCGCCCAAGCCTCTGGAGCACGGGCACGTCATTCAGGTGTTCGGGTTGCCCAACATGCGTACGGTGCTGCACTGTCTGCCGCCACGGGACTGGAAAGAACCCGGGTTCATGGGCCTGGGCATGATCTACACCGCGCTGCCGGTCACCAATGCGGTACCGGCGGTGGTGGCCGCCAGACCGGGCATCGTCACACTCGCCGATCTGCCACCCATCACCGGCCGGTTCGCACGCTAGGGTCACTGCCGGGTTGGTTGTCGCCGCCGCGCCCCGGCTGTGCCGTTGGACACGTCGCGGCCACCCCGAGGAACGCTCGCGTGCACTAAGGGTTAGCATACTTAGCCGAGCAAAGATTCTCCTCGGCAATGTCCGGCGGGCGGGAAGCAAGCTCTTCGATCAGATGTTGCATCGTGCGATCGGCGTGCGGAAGGCGGTGGCTGGGCGGTGGCGTTGAAGACCGGTTCGCTCGGAGGTACCGCTGCCCGCCTGCTCAAACGAGCGTGGATCCCGTTGGTCCTGGTGGTGGTGCTCGCCGTCGCGGGCCTGGCCGTGTCGCGGCTTCACAAGATATTCGGCTCCCAGGATCTCAATGCCAACGCCGGCGCCGGGATCGAGATCGTGCAGTTCAACCCCAAGGTCGTCACGTACGACATCTACGGCTCGCCCGGCGCTACCGCCAACATCAACTATTGGGACGCCGACGCCAACACCCATCAGGTCAATGCCGCGACGTTGCCGTGGTCGTTCACCATCTCGACGACGCTGCCCTCGGTGAGTGCCAACATCATGGCCCAGTCCGACGGCAGCCAGATCGGCTGCCGTATCACCGTGGACGGAATCGTCAAGGAGCAGAAGAACTCCGACGGCGTCAACCCGCAGACCTTCTGCCTGGTGAAGTCCGCATGAGCAACCTCGAAGACACCCGGGGTGCGGCGACCGGCCCGATCAACGTGCAGGACCGCGCCGACACCACCGCGCCCGCTGCCCGCCCGCACCGCCCCGCCATCCCGCACGCCATCCGCCTCTTCGCGATCCCGATCATCCTGGCCTGGGTGTTCGTCACGGTGCTGGTGAACGTCGTCGTCCCGTCACTGGAAGTCGTCGGCGAGCAGCATTCCGCCCCGATGACCCCGCTGGACGCGCCGTCGATGAAAGCGATGATGCGCCTGGGCCACAACTTCAAGGAGTTCGACTCCAACAGCACCGTGATGATCGTGCTGGAGAGCCAGGGACCGCTGGGCGACGAGGCGCACCGCTACTACGACAACCTGATTCGTCAGCTTCGCGAGCAGCCCAAACACGTTCAGCACATCCAGGACTTCTGGGGCGACCGGCTGACCGCGGCCGGCGCCCAGAGCGCCGACGCCAAGGGCGCCTACGTGATGTTGAATCTGGGTGGCAATCAAGGCACCACCGAAGCCAACGAATCGGTGGAAGCGGTACGCAAGGTCATCGATAAAAACGCGGTGCCGGCCGGGCTGAAGGTCTACGTCACCGGCCCGGCTGCGCTCAGCGACGACATGCATGTGATAGGCAACGCCAGTCTGGCCAAGATCACCCTGTTCACGCTGGGCGCGATCGCCATCATGCTGCTACTGGTCTACCGGTCCATCGTCACCACGCTGGTCCAGTTGTTCATGACGTTCGTCGCACTGGCTTCTGCGCGCGGCGTCGTCGCGGTATTGGCCTACCACAACGCATTCGGGCTCACCACGTTCGCTGCGAACATCCTCACCATGCTCGCGATCGCCGCCGGTACCGACTACGGAATCTTCCTGGTCGGGCGATATCAGGAAGCGCTGCGCGCCGGTGAGGACCGGGAAACCGCCTACTACACGACATTTCGCGGCGTGGCCCCCGTGGTGCTGGGCTCGGGTTTGACGATCGCGGGCGCCACCTACTGCCTGAGTTTCGCGCGGCTCCCCTGGTTCAACACCATGGGTGCACCGGTGGCGATCGGGATGCTGGTGGTGGTGCTGGCCGGCGTCACATTGGGTCCCGCGGTGGTCTTCGTGGGCAGCAAGCTGCACCTGTTCGAGTCCAAGCGGGCAGCCAAGCAGGGACGCATGTGGCGACGGGTCGGCACCGCGGTGGTGCGTTGGCCCGCACCGGTTCTCGCGGTCAGCACCGCGGTCGTCCTGATCGGCATGGTTGCGTTGCCGAGCTTCAAGACCAGTTACAACGACCGTTTCTATCTGCCGACCGCCGCCCCGTCCAACCAAGGCCAGGAGGCCGCGAACCGGCACTTCTCCGAGGCGCGGATGAACCCCGACATGTTGATGGTCGAGGCCGACCACGACATGCGCAACCCGGCCGACATGCTGGTGCTGGACCGAGTCGCCAAGAACGTGATGCGCACCGTGGGCATCGCGATGGTGCAGGACATCACCAGACCGCTGGGCATCCCAATCCAGCACAGCTCCATACCTTTTCAGAACAGCATGCAGAGCCAGACCACGATGCAGAACATGGCCTTCCTGCAGGACCGAATGGCTGACATCACCAAGATGGCCGACCAGATGCAGTTCATGATCGAAACGATGCAGCGCATGTACAAGGTGACGCAGGATCTCTCCAGTGCCGCCGACGACAGCGCCAAGACCACGGCCGAAACCGCCGAGATCACCAACCGACTGCGCGACCACATCGCCGACTTCGACGACTTCTGGCGTCCGATCCGCAGTTACTTCTACTGGGAGAAGCACTGCTTCGACATCCCGATCTGTTGGTCGTTGCGGTCACTGTTCGAGTCGCTGGACGGATTCGACCAGCTCGCAGGACAATTCGACGAACTGACCAAGGACATTCAGCGGACCGCTGCGGCCACCCACCAGATGCTGGTGTTGATCCCGCCGATGATCACCACCATGAAGACGACGAAAGCGTTGACACTGACAATGCAGGCCACGTTCAAGGCCATGCTCGATCAGATGAAGTCGCTGAGCGACACCGCGATTGTGATGGGGCAGAGTTTCGACACTGCCAAAAACGACGACATGTTCTACCTGCCGCCGGAAGCGTTCGACAACCCGGACTTCCAGACCGGCCTCCGGATGTTCCTGTCGCCGGACGGAAAGTCGGCACGCTTCTTCATCACCCACCAGGGTGATCCGATGTCGCCCGAAGGCATTGCCCGGGTGGATGCGGAGCGCACGGCCGCGCAGGAAGGCCTCAAACAGTCCTCGCTGTCGAATGCGCTGGTATATCTCGGTGGTACCGCCGCCACCTTCAAGGACATGCATGACGGCGCCAAGTACGACCTGATGATCGCCGTGGTGTCGGCCCTGACGCTGATCTTCATGATCATGCTGCTGCTCACCCGCAGTGTGGTTGCGTCGATGGTCATCGTCGGAACCGCGGCCAGTTCCATCGCGGCGTCCTTCGGGTTGTCGGTGCTGATCTGGCAGGACCTGTTCGGCATCCGGATCCACTGGATCGTAATGGCGTTGTCGGTGATCATCCTGTTGGCCGTCGGGTCGGACTACAACCTGTTGCTGGTCTCCCGGTTCAAAGAGGAGATCCACGCCGGGCTGAAAACCGGGATCATCCGGTCGATGGCCGGCACCGGCGGAGTGGTGACGGCGGCCGGACTGGTGTTCGCGTTCACCATGGCTTCCATGCTGGGCAGTGACCTGCGAGTGCTCGGCCAGTTCGGGTCCACCGTCTGTATCGGTCTGCTGCTGGACACTCTGATCGTGCGCACCTTGCTGATGCCGTCGATCGCCACGCTGCTCGGGCGCTGGTTCTGGTGGCCGCAAGTGGTGCATCCGCGCGGCGACAACGCCCGACGCACCTTCGCCCGGACGTGACCTCGCAACCGGTCAGGCTGTGCTGACCCGGTAGACCTCGATCTGTTCCGGAACGCCCTTGAGTTGTTGCGGCCCAAGGCTTTCTGATGCGCCGAAAACTATTCGGCCAGTTGGAGACACACCGCAATCGCTCCGTCGCCGACGTGCAGCGCAAGCACCGGACCCAGCGGCGTGACGATCGCCGGTTCACACTTCGGTAGCCGTTCGGCCAGCGCCGCCGCCACGTCCTGCGCGCCCGCCGGGTTGGCGACATGGTGCACCGCGAGCGCAGCCGGGTGCTCCCCCACCAATTCACACACCTGATCGACCAGCGCCGTGAGAGCGCCCCGGGTAGTCCGGATCCGTTGTGCCAGAACCAGATTTCCATCGTCGATGTGCAACAGTGGCTTGAGCGACAGGGCGGTGCCCAACCACGCCTTGGCACCGCCGATCCGGCCGCTGCGGCGCAGATTGTCCAGCCGGTGCACCACCATATAGGCGTGCGTCAGCGACACCCCGGACGCTGCGGCAGCGGCGACGGCAGCCAGATCCTCGCCCGCCGCAGCGGCGCGCGCGGCGGCCAGCGCCAGGAATCCGGTGCCCATTGCCGTCGATTTGGAATCGATCACCCGTACCGCCGGTCCGAGGTCGGTGGCGACGAGTTCGGCGGCCCGGTAGGTTCCGGACAACCCCGACGAAATATGCACTGCCACAACGCCGTCACCGCCGCTGTCGGCCAGCGCCTGTTCGTATGCGCCCCCGAGCTCAGCAGGAGTCGCTGCCGCGGTGGTGGCGTTGCGCTTGTGGATGTCGGCGGGGATGTCGTCCACGCCGTCACGCAGGTCGGCGTCATCGAGCAGGATGTGCAGCGGGACCTCCCGGATACCCCACGTGTCGCGCAGATCGACCGGAATCCGCGACGAGCTGTCAGTGACCACGACGACGGTCACCGGCGCCGCTCCTTCCCATCGCTACGCTCTGCATCGTCACCGGCGCGGCTCACGGTCGGCGGGATTTCTCGCTCGGCGCGCTAGTCTTCTGCACGGCTTCGGCCAGCGCCTTGAGCATCAGTTCGGCGACCGCCTGATGCGCTTCGAAGTTCCAGTGAATGCCGTCGGGATTTCCTCGCCCGCTCATGATCTCATCCGCGACAGCGGCTTTGAGGTCCACCAACGGAACATCATGCTGTTGGGCCCATTCGGTGATCGCTGCGACGGTTCCCGCGCGCCCGTGGTGCGCCTTGCCGTATGTCTCGGCGATGTGCACCGACGGCAGCGAC
This sequence comes from Mycobacterium sp. IDUB_28, assembly GCF_055419285.1. Lineage (NCBI taxonomy): Bacteria > Bacillati > Actinomycetota > Actinomycetes > Mycobacteriales > Mycobacteriaceae > Mycobacterium > Mycobacterium sp. IDUB_28. The sequence goes on from NZ_JBVAXK010000001.1 coordinate 825,302, forward strand.
GCCACAATCGGAATGCCAGGCCGGTTGAAATCGATTGCACCGCGGGTTTTTTCCAGGTAATAGGCGGTCAACCGGGGAGGAAGGGCGGGCCTGGCCACCGGCGAAAACCGTGGCTGGAGCCAGCCGTATCCGTCGCGGACCCAGCGCCGCAACCGGGGCGGGCGCACGTACCGGATCAACTCACGCAACGCGGTCGGCCACACCGACGGCAGTGAGTCCATCCCACTGGTAGCGAAGATCACCGCGCCGGCCCGGGGCAGCGCAGCCCAGGAGCGGGGGTCCTGAGTCGCTGCCCACCACACGTCACGACAGGTCCACCCGATGCGCCCGATCAAGTCGACATCCCAACCCAGTTCAGCGGCAACGATATTGGGCCAGATGCGCGGATCGTCTGCTGGCAAACCACCGGCGGGCCCGTAGTAGGACAGCGAGTCGGCGAAGATCAACAGGGTCGGTTTACCGACCGGTCGGTATTCAGAGGACATCGTTGGACACCTGCGCCGAGGCGTTCCACACGTCCAACCGCCACCCGATCTCGTCGAAGCCGGCGCCACCCTCGGAATGCCCGGACAGTTGCACCCAACTGCAGTTGCCCATGCCACCCAGGATCGGCCAGTTGGCGACCGGCAACTTCAACAGCGCCGCCGACAGCGCGGCGATCAGGCCGCCGTGCGCGACCAGGACCACGGGGCGCTCCGGGGCGCCCGCATCCCCCCACTCGGGCGCGCCGGCGACCAACTCCGCGACCAGCGGCACACTGCGGGCGGCAACGTCGACTCTGCTCTCCCCGCCGTGCGGTGCCCAGCGGGCGTCTTCGCGCCACGCCAGCCGGGCCCCCGGAACGTCGGCGTCAATCTGGCTGTGCGTCATACCCTGCCACTCGCCGAGGTGGGTCTCGCGCAGTCGCGCGTCCACCCGCACCGGCAGTCCGGTCTGCTCCCCCAGGCTGGTCGCGGTGTCATAGGCGCGGCGCAAGTCCGACGACACGATCAGCAGGGGCTGCAATTTGCCCAGCACCTCTGCCGCCGCAACCGCCTGAGCGCGGCCCAGCTCACTCAGGTCCGTGTCGAGCTGACCCTGCATGCGGCTGCCCAGGTTGTAGTCGGTCTGCCCGTGTCGGAGCATCACCAACCGGCGCGCGGTCATGGCGCGTCCACCTCCGGGTCGGACAGGTCCACCGGAACCACGGGGCAGTCTGCCCATAGCCGGTCCAGCGCATAGAAGTTGCGGTCGTCCTGGTGCTGGATGTGCACGACGATGTCGCGGTAGTCCAGCAGGGTCCAGCGGCCTTCCCGCGCCCCCTCGCGGCGGGCCGGTTTGTGACCGGCCTGGCGCATCTTCTCTTCCACTTCGTCGACGATCGCATTGACCTGGCGCTCGTTGGACGCCGAAGCGATCACGAAGCAGTCGGTGATGACCAGCTGGCCGGAGACATCGATGACCAGCACGTCGTCGGCGAGCTTGGCGGCCGCAGCGTGGGCGGCCACCGTGGCCATGTCGATCGCTTCCTGATTTGCGCTCATGTGCTTTTACCGGCGGCCAGGCTGCGGGCGGCCGGGTCCTCGCTTTCCTCGGGTGCCCGGTAGAGATGCCGCTTGGAGACGTACTGCACGACGCCGTCGGGCATCAGGTACCACAGCGGCCGGCGCTGCGCGGCGCGCTCCCGGCAGTCGGTCGACGAGATGGCCAGCGCAGGAACGGTGATCAGCGTCAGCGCATCCTCCGGCAGATCGCTCAGCACGCCGGTGATGTGGTCCTGGCTCAGCTCGTAGCCCGGCCGGCTGACCCCGATGAACCGCGCCAGCTCGAACAGTTCCTCCCAGCGTTGCCAGGACAGGATCGAGGCCAGCGCGTCGGCTCCGGTGATGAAGTACAGCTCGGCATCGGGGTTCAGGGTGCGCAGTTCCCGCAGCGTGTCCTTGGTGTAGGTGGGACCGCCGCGGTCGATGTCGACGCGGCTCACCGAGAAGCGGGGGTTGGATGCGGTGGCGATCACCGTCATCAGATACCGGTCCTCAGCGGCGGACACATTGCGGGATTTCTGCCACGGCTGGCCGCTGGGCACGAACACCACTTCGTCGAGCGCGAACGCATGGGCCACCTCGCTGGCAGCGACCAGGTGGCCGTAATGAATGGGATCGAACGTCCCACCCATCACTCCCAGCCTGCGCAGCCGCGTTTGCATGGTGTGCCAGCTTACTGGAGCAGCGGTCACGGTATTCTCTAGGCATGCGTGCAACCATTGACAAGGCAGGTCGATTGGTTATTCCTAAGCCATTGCGGGATCAGCTGGGCCTGCGACCGGGCGAGGTGGAGGTGACGGCCGACGGTGCGGCCCTGCGAGTCGAACCCGTCGCCGGGGAGTCGCTCGGGGAGCGGGACGGCCGTCTGGTGATTCCGGCGGGTGGGGCCGACATCGACGACGCCGTGGTGCGGACGCTGCGCGATGCCGGCCAGCGCTAGATCCGGCACGCTGCTGGTCGACACCAGCGTCGCGGTTGCGCTCGTCGTCGCCGACCATGCCCAGCACGAGCAGACCTTCCGCGCGCTGCGCGGGTGCGACCTGGGGTTGGCGGGACATGCCGCTTTCGAAACGTTCTCGGTGCTCACCAGGTTGCCGCCGCCGGCCCGCCGGACCGCGGCGACCGTCGCACGATTGCTCGCCCAGACATTCCCGGAAACCAGATATCTCGGTGCGCGCGCGGCCACCGCACTGCTTGACGATCTGGGAACGATCGGCATCGCCGGCGGCACCGTGTATGACGCCCTGGTCGGCGCCTCGGCCAATGAGCACCGCCTACCACTCGCCACCCGCGACCGGCGGGCACTGGAGGTTTACCGCGCATTGAATGTGCAGATCGAGTTGCTCAGCTGAACCGAGACGTCCTTTTGGTGCGATGGCGCCCCATCGGGAGCTTCAATCGTGTACAAGGAGTCTGTGGAAAATTCGCTGCCAACAACAGATCAGGCGCAGCAGTGGCGAGACGCCATGACCAAGCGGGTCTACACCCGATCGGTGGTCACCGGTGAGATATCGCTGCCGGCTATTCCGAGCATGCTCGAGGAATACGTGCAGATGTGCAGCCGGATCTTCAGCGGGGTCGGACGGGAATTCAACGAAGACGAGCTGGCCCATCTGCGCAAGGTGCTGGAAGGCCAACTGGCGGAGGCCTATTCCATCTCGCATCGTTCGAACATCGTCATCTCCTACAACGCCCCCGTCGGCCCGACGCTGCACTATCAGGTCAACGCTCGATGGTTCACCGTGGCCGAGGCTTACGAGAACTGGATCGCCACTCGCGAGCCACCGTTGTTCGGCACCCAGCCCGACGCCCGTGTCTGGGCGTTGGCCGGCGAAGCCACCGATCCCACCACACATCGGATACTCGAAATCGGTGCGGGCACCGGACGAAACGCGCTGCCACTGGCCCGGCGCGGGCATCCGGTCGATGTGGTGGAGCTGACGCCCAAGTTCGCCGAAATCATCCGCACGCAGGCGCGTCAGGAACAGCTCGACGTACGCATCATCGTGCGCAATGTTTTCGAGACCACCGATGACCTGCGGCGCGACTATCAACTGATCACGCTGTCCGAGGTGGTGTCCGATTTCCGGACCACGCAGCAGTTACGCGGCCTGCTCGAGCTCGCCGCCGAATGCCTGGCTCCCGGCGCACAGTTGGTGTTCAACGCATTCCTGACCCGCAACGGTTTCGAACTCGACAGTGCCACACGTGAATTCGGGCAACAGGCGTACACCAGCATTTTCACCCGCCAGGAACTCGACGACGCAGTGGCCGGTCTGCCTCTCGAACTGATCTCCGACGAGTCGGTGTACGACTACGAGCAGGCCCACCTGCCGCCCGGTGGGTGGCCGCAAACCAGTTGGTATGCAGCGTGGGTCAGCGGATTGGACGTGTTTCCCGTCGAGCGCGAGAACAGCCCGATCGAGATGCGCTGGTTGGTGTTCCGCAAAACCAGCTGAACTCAGACGGGCAGCAACTGGTCGATCACGGCTGCCAGCTGCTTGGCCGACCGGCATTCGTGCATGGTGATCACGTCCTGGTAGCGCGGTACGGCCGAATCACCGCTGCCCCAGAGGTGTTTGGGCTCCGGGTTGAGCCAGTGCGCATGCCGGGCGGCGGTGACCATGTCGTCGAGCACGTCCACCGCCGGGTTGCGGTAGTTGGTGCGGCCGTCGCCGAGGATCAACAACGAACTGCGCGGCGACAGCACATTCGGGTTGCCCTGCATGAATGTGACGAATGCATTGCCGTAGTCGGAGTGCCCGTCGCGGGCATACACACCCGCCTCGCGGGTGATCCGCTGAATAGCCACCGCCAGATCGGCCTCCGGACCGAACATGTGCGTCACCTCGTCGGTGGTATCGATGAAGGCGAACACCCGGACGCGGGAAAACTGCTGTCGCAGCGCATGAACCAACAACAACGTGAAATGACTGAACCCGGCGACCGACCCGGACACGTCGCACAACACCACCAGTTCCGGGCGCGCTGGACGGGGCTTCTTGAGCACCACGTCGATCGGCACGCCGCCGGTGGACATCGACTTGCGCAGCGTCTTGCGCAGGTCGATCGATCCCGCGCGGGAGCGACGCCGCCGCACAGCCAGCCGGGTCGCCAGGGTGCGCGCGAGCGGCGCGACCACGCGGCGCATCTGGCGCAGCTGGTCACCCGACGCGCGCAGGAACTCGACGTTCTCGGAAAGCTGCGGAATGCCGTACATCTGCACATGCTCCCGGCCCAGTTGCTCGGCGGTCCGACGCTTGGTCTCCGCGTCGACCATCTTGCGCAACTGCGTGATACGCTGCGCAGCAAGCGCTTTGGCGATCTGTTCCTGACTCGGGGTGGGCTCGTCGCCGTAGGGGGCGAGCAACCCGGCCAGCAGCTTGCCCTCCAACTCGTCCAGCGCCATCGCCTTGAGCGCCTGGTAGGAGGAAAACGACGGGCCGCGGCTGGAATTGTATTTGCCGTAGGCCTCCACGATGCTTGCGATCATCTGCACCAGCCGCTGGTCCATGTCGGCGAGTTCAGGGTGCTCGGTGAGCAGGTCCAGCAGCAACTGGCGCATTGCCTCGACATCGTCGGGCGGCAGCGCGTCCGGGTCTTCGGACCCGTCACCTTCAGTGACCACGGCGCGGGCGCCCAGCGCGGCGGGAAACCACAGATCGAACATGGCGTCGTAGGTCTCCCGATGCTCCGGTCGGCGCAACACCGCACACGCCAACCCTTCGCGCAGCACCTCACGGTCACCCAACCCCAGCGTGGCCATCACCCGTCCGGCGTCCACCGTCTCCGACGGGCCCACCGAAATCCCGCTGCCGCGAAGCGCTTCCACGAACCCGACCAAGTGTCCGGGCAACCCGTGTGGGGCGAGTGGCCGGCTGGGCCGGATGCGTCGGGTAGCCATCAGTTGAGCCTTAGTTCTCCGGCCGCGCGCTGCTGGTCGGACTGGTGTTTGAGTACCACCCCGAGGGTGGCGGCGACGACCGCGTCGTCGATGGTGTCCATCCCCAGCGCCAGCAGCGTGCGGCCCCAGTCGATGGTCTCGGCTATCGACGGCACCTTCTTGAGCTGCATCCCGCGCATCACCCCGATGATGCGCACCAGTTCCTCGGCGAGGTGTTGCGGCAGTTCGGGCACCCGGGACAGCAGGATCCGACGTTCCAGCTCCGGGGTCGGAAAGTCGATGTGCAGGAACAGACAACGACGTTTGAGGGCCTCGGACAGTTCGCGGGTGGCGTTGGAGGTCAGCACCACCAACGGTGTTCGCGTCGCGGTGATGGTGCCGAGTTCGGGGACGGTCACCGCGAAGTCTGAAAGCACCTCCAGCAGCAGACCTTCGATCTCGATGTCCGCCTTGTCGGTTTCGTCGATCAGCAACACCGTGGGTTCGGTACGGCGGATCGCCGTCAGCAACGGCCGTTGCAGCAGGAACTCCTCGCTGAACACGTCGTCCTTGGTGGCCTGCCAGTCACCCGAGCCGGCCTGGATTCGCAGAATCTGCTTGGCGTGGTTCCACTCGTACAGCGCGCGGGCCTCGTCGACGCCCTCGTAGCACTGCAGACGGACCAGACCGGAGTCGGTCGCCTGCGCAATCGCCCGCGCCAGTTCGGTCTTGCCGACCCCGGCCGGGCCCTCCACCAACAACGGCTTGCCGAGCCGGTCGGCCAGGAAAACCGCAGTGGCAGTAGCGGTGTCGGGCAGGTAACCGGTCTCGGCCAGCCGGCGCGAGACGTCGGCGATGTCGGCGAACAGCGGCACGGGCCGCGCGGGCACGCTCATCTATGACTCCTAGGGTTCAGGCCGGACGGGTGTGGCCGTCACCCCACACAATCCACTTGGTCGAGGTCAGCTCCGGCAACCCCATCGGGCCGCGGGCGTGCAGCTTCTGGGTGGAGATGCCGATCTCGGCGCCGAACCCGAACTGCTCACCGTCGGTGAACGCGGTCGACGCGTTCACCATCACCGCCGCGGCGTCCACCTGCTCGGTAAAACGTTGCGCGGCAGCAAGATCGGTGGTCACGATGGCTTCGGTGTGCCCGGTGCCGAACTCGTTGATGTGCGCGATGGCACCCTCGACACCGTCGACCACGGCCACCGCGATGTCCATCGCGAGATATTCCCGACGCAGGTCCTCCTCGCCGGCGTCGAGATGCACGGTGACGCCGGCGTCCTGCAGGACACTGAGCAGCCGCGGCATCGCCTGCCCGGCGATCGCGGCGTCGACCAGTAAGGTCTCCGCGGCGTTGCAGACACTGGGCCGGCGCGTCTTGGAGTTCAACAGGATTCGCTCGGCGACGTCGAGGTCGGCGGCGTGGTGGACGTAGACGTGACAGTTGCCGACGCCGGTCTCGATGGTGGGAACCTGCGCGTCCCGCACCACCGCTTCGATGAGTCCGGCGCCGCCGCGCGGGATGGCCACGTCCACCAGGCCGCGCGCCTGGATGAGGTGCGTGACGGTGGCCCGGTCGGCCGAGGACAGCAGCTGGACAGCGTCGGCCGGCAGGCCCTGGCCGACCAGCGCGCGACGCAGCACCGTGACCAGGGCCTCGTTGGATCGCGCGGCTGAGGAGCTGCCGCGCAGCAGGGCCGCGTTGCCGGACTTCAGGGTGAGACCGAACGCGTCGACCGTGACGTTGGGGCGGCCCTCGTAGATCATCCCGACCACGCCGAGCGGAACCCGCTGCTGGCGCAGCTGCAAACCATTGGGCAGGGTGGACCCGCGCAGCACCTCGCCGACCGGGTCGGGCAGTCCCGCGACCTGACGCAGACCGGCGGCAATGCCGTCGATCCGCTGCGGACTCAATGCCAGCCGGTCGAGCATCGCGGCCGGAGTGCCGGCTCGCCCGGCGACGTCCAGGTCCTCGGCATTGGCGGCGAGGATCGCCTCGACGTCGGCCAGGATCTCGTCCGCCGCAGCGTGCAACGCGCGGTCTTTGACCACCGTGGGCGTTGCGGCCAGAACGCGGGCAGCCACCCGGGCGCGTCGGGCGGCATCGTGCACCTCCAGGCGCAGATCGGGTGCCGGCACGCTGCGGGCGTGGGCTTGCACACTCATTAGCCCAGGGTATCGGGCTTAATGCCACTCAGTCGGGCTGGGTCAGCCGGACTTCTGCTTCGACCACCGTTACAGGGTGCTGAGGTCGGGCCCCTGGAGGGTCAGCTGACCCTCTCCCGCCGGGAGATGCGCCGCGCGGTACTTTGCCGTTCCTCGATGATTCGGCCCAGGTCCTGGAGCAGCATCGGCTTGTTCATCACGATCTTTTCCAGGTGTTCGCGGTCGATCTCCAGCGCGGTCACTTCGTCGAGCGCATACGCACCCGCCACGTTGGGTTGCCGAGTCAGCGCGGTGACACCGATGAAAGAACCTTCATCCAGAGTCGAGACCGGCACCATCACGCCGTCCTCGTCGGTCACGGTCAGTCGCACTCTGCCGGCGATGAGGAAGGTCATCGCAGTGGGCACCGCTCCCGGGTACTGCACGACCTCGTCCGCGCCGTACCGCACGATTCTGGCGTACGGGGCGAGGAACTGCTGGTCGGTCAGGGTGAGCCGCAGCTCGCTCGCCACCACGGTGCGCAGGGCTTCCATGACCCGGGCGGGCGTCGAGAAATCATCCTCGGCGCCGTCGAGGTGCAGTTGCTGCCGCCGCGCGGTGTACCAGATCCAGCGCAGGAAGGTCGACTGCGTGGCTCCTTCGTCGGCCGGTGAGGTGACCATGAGCGTGGTGCGGTATCCGCCGCCGCCCAGGGCGATCGAGGCCGGAACGGTACCGGCCTGGATGAGCGGCAGCCCGCTGGCGACCGTCGACAGCATGGCGCACACCTGGTCCGGCGGGTCCGTGGTGGCGAAGGTGGTGGTGATCGAGCACTTGTGCGGGCCCGCCGGGCGGCTGAGGTTGGTGAACGCCGTGCTGGCCAGCATCGAGTTCGGCATGATCCGCAGTCCGCTGCCGGTCTGAATGTGTACGGCCCGCCAGTTCACTTCGATGACGCGTCCCCGCGCCGTCTGGGTGTCCAACCAGTCGTTGATCCGGAACGGCTGTTCGAACAGCATGAACAAACCCGACACGATCTGGCCGACGGAGTTCTGCAGCATCAACCCGATGACCACCGACGTGATGCCCAGGGCGGTGAAAACGCCGCCGACGCGGACGCCCCAGATGTAGGACAGGATCACGGCCAGGCCGAGCCCGATCAGCGCGAAGCGAGCGACGTCGAGGAAGATCGCCGGAACCCGCTTGCGCCAACTCTCTTCGGGCGCACCTTCGAACACGGTTGCATTGAGCCCGGATAGCAACAGCACCAGGACCAGGAACCCGAACAGCGTGGTGAGTAAGCGAACCGGGGCGTCGCCGGCCGGAATCTGGGAAGTCTTGACCAGCAGCAGCAACAGCGCACCGAGCGGCAGCAGCCAGTTGCGCACCATGCTGACCTGCCGAGTGAGCCGACTCCGTCGGCGAACGAGCGAGTGTTGCAGTTCGGTGAGCAGGATCAACCCGAGCGGAAAGCCGATCGCCACCGCAAGTGCCCAGTAGAACCACGAAGAATGCAGCGGATTCGTCATTGTCGCTCGATCAGCCGGTAGATCGTCTGTTCGGTACCGCCAACCAGGATGGTGCCGGCCGGTGTGAACTTACGGGTGTCACGCATCGCCTCGTACACCTGTGCCGCCACATAGATGCCGGGTTGCGGTGCGCCGCTGTGCATCTGGTATGCGAGGCTCACCGCCGCGCCCCACATGTCGTAGACGAGTCCGGACTGGCCAACCAGTCCGCTGACGACGTTTCCCGTGTTGATGCCGACGCGCAGGCCCAGCACGTGCCGACTCTTGCTGTTGAAACGCTCGATGACCCGCCGCATTTCGAGCGCGAATTCGATGCTGCGGTGGATGCTGTCGAGCCGCGGTGTGATGACGCCGCAGCTGGCGAGATAACCGTTGTGAAAGGTTCGAATCCGTTCGACGCCGCGGGCTTCGGCCGCCGCATCGAACTGACGGAACAGATCGTCGACGACTTCGACCAGTTCCTGTCCGGTCAGGTCGTTGGAGATCTCGTCGACCCCGACGATGTCGGCGAAGATAATGGCAACGTCCTGATGCATTTGCGCGACGGTGGCCTCCCCCTCGCGATAGCGCTGGACGACGGACTCCGGCATCAATGCCAGCAGTAGCCGGTCGTTTTCTCGGCGTTGCTCGTTGAGAAGCTCTTCCTTGATCGCAAGATTGCGACTCATTTCATTGAAAGCATTGGTGAGATCTCCGATTTCGTCACGCGACGTGATCGGGATCGTGACCTCGTAGTCACCGGAACTGATTTTCTGGGTGCCCAGCTCCAACCGCCGCAACGGGCGAACAGCGGCCTGCGCAATGAGCATCGAAGCCACACTGATCACAAAGATCATCGCCGTGACCGCGACCGCCAGCGTCTTGCTGAACCGTCCCAACCGCGCGAAGGCGTCCGAATCATCCCGGGTTGCCAGGATCGCCCAGTGCAGGTCGGAGTTCGGAATGTCCAACGGCGCATAGGCTTCCAGCTCTTGGTTGCCGGTGTAGTCGGTGCCGCGCATGACGCCGGTCTCGCCGCGCAGCGCGGCCTGCACGCCGGCACTCTTGACCGGCTGCACCAGCGTGGTGCCGCCCAGTTTCATCGCCCGGTCCGGGATTTCGGACGACGTGCCGGTGGCGATCACCTGATGCCGGTACTCTTTGGGATCTTCCAGGAAAAGCCGCGAATCCGAACGCATCAGGCCATCGGGACCGGTCAGGTACGTCTCGGTCGCCGCACCCATCCCGGCGGCTTGCCAATGCTTGTCGGCGGTCATGATCTTGTTGATCTTGGCGATCGGCAACGGCAACGCCATCACGCCGTCGATCTTGCCGTCGATGCCGATGGGTGAGACCGCCCACGCGGTCGGAGCGCCCAGCGCGGGCTGGTAGGGCTGGAAGTCGGTGATCCAGACGTACTCGACATCGTTGGACCGCAACGCTTTCCGGTACGCATCACGCAGATTGGATTCCCGATAGGGCCCGGTCAGGATATTGGTGCCGAGGTCCGGCCCCTTGCGGACCGAGTACACGACATTGCCGTCCAGGTCGAACAACAGCGCATCCCGGTAGTCGAACCGGTTGACGATGTCACGCATGTAAAAGTCGTAGCGCGCGTTGGCCGCCGACCAGGCGCTGCCGTCGCCGGCATCCAGCACCGGCTCCGAGTTGGGGCGCACCGCGGCGGTGTAGTTGGCCTGCAGGTACTTCTGGGAGTTGGTATTCGGCAGGACTGCGTTGAGATCGATCTCCTCCCCGGTCACCTGCTTGACGGGCTTGATCATCTGGTTGTCGTAATAGCTCGTGATCGCCTGCTGCTGGGCGGGGTTGATCGTCGCGGTAGCCAGTTGACTGAACCCCGCGGTGAGCGCCAGCACAGCCTGGTTGACGCTGAATCCGCCGCTGTAGACGTCCAGAGAGTTGGCCACTTCCGAGAACAGCGCGTCGATCTGGCGCTTCTGGGATTCGCGCAACTCGATGAGCCGCTCGGACTCGACTTCCCGCAACGCACTGCGGCCGGAGAGAGCACCGATGAGGCCGATCACCGCCACCGACAGGATGCTCGAGAGTAGTAGGGCGACAAGTATTTTAGACTGGATACTTACCCGGGAGCGGATGCGAGACAGGAACCCGGTGGCGCGCTTCTTACCCGGAGCACTCTCAATCTCCGGTGCTGCCTCTGTTGGCTCAGCCGACGTCAATCGGCTTCCCTTCTGCCGCCGGTTCGTTACGGGTCTCCGATCTTGGTGCACACTAGTTCGCGGGCTGCCGCTAGCGGGACTCCGCGCAGAAGTGAGGCCTTGCTGTGTCCGCGCCTTCACCGAAAGGTGATGCGGAGTCGGCCTGTGATTTACCCGCGGTGCTCGTGTGGTGGTGACGTCAGGAGTGCGGGAAGCTCAGTCTTCGGGGATCTCTCGCTCGATCTCGTCGAGCCAGATCCGTGCCGACATGTCCGACGGCGCACGCCAATCCCCGCGCGGCGAGAGTGACCCGCCGTGAGACACCTTGGGGCCATTGGGCAATGCAGAGCGCTTGAATTGGCTGAACGAGTAGAACCGCTTCGCGAAAACCTCAAGCCAGTGCCTGATTTCGCTCAACGAATAGGAGGGGCGATTCTGCTCGGGAAATCCGGGCGGCCATTCGCCTTGGTCGGGATCGTGCCAGGCATGCCAGGCCAGGAAGGCGATCTTGGAAGGCCGGAATCCGTACCGCAGTACTTGGAAGAGCGAAAAATCCTGCAGTGCATACGGTCCGACCTTCTCCTCGCTGCTCTGCAGGTCTTCCTCCTCGCCGGCAGGCACCAGTTCCGGGGTGATCTTGGTGTCGACGACCGACTGCAGCACATCGGACACCTCCTGCTCGAACTGCTCGGACGAGATGACCCACCGGATCAGGTGCTGAATGAGCGTCTTGGGTACACCGCCGTTGACGTTGTAGTGCGACATCTGATCGCCGACGCCATACGTCGACCACCCCAGTGCCAGCTCCGAAAGGTCGCCGGTGCCAAGGACTATGCCGCCGCGCTGGTTGGCCAAGCGGAACAGATAATCGGTGCGCAGTCCCGCTTGCACGTTCTCGAAGGTGACGTCGTAGACCTTCTCGCCGCGGGCGAACGGGTGGCCGATCTCCTCGAACATGCGGTTGGCGGTTTCGCGGATGTCGATCTCCTCGAAGGTGATTCCCAACGCTTCACCGAGTTTGATCGCGTTGTTCTTGGTGTGATCGCCGGTGGCGAAGCCGGGCAAGGTGAATCCCAGGATGTCGCTGCGGGGACGCTCCTCCCGATCCATCGCCTTGGCCGCGACGATCAGGGCGTGGGTGGAATCCAAACCTCCGGACACACCGATGACGAGCTTCGGATAATCCAGTGCGCGTAGCCGCTGCTCGAGGCCAGACACCTGGATGTTGTAGGCCTCATAGCAATCCTGTTCCAGCCGTTCACGATTGGCCGGGACGAAGGGAAACCGCTCGATGTTGCGCAGCAAGCCGATGTCGCCGTCGGGTGGGTCGAGCCGGAAGTCGATGCGACGGAACGAGTCGGCGGTCGCCCGGTGGTGGCGACGGTTGTCGTCGAAGGTGCCCATCCGTAGCCGCTCGGAGCGCAGCAACTCCAGGTCGACGTCGGCGACCGACCGGCGCGGCCCCTTGGGAAAGCGCTCCGAACACGCAAGCTCGGTGCCGTTCTCCCAGATCATCGTCTGACCGTCCCAAGCCAGGTCCGTTGTCGACTCGCCCTCCCCCGCCGCGGCATAGAGGTACGCGGCCAGGCACCGCGCCGATGCGGACCGCGCCAACAGGCAACGGTCCTCAGCACGCCCGATGGTGATCGGACTGCCGGAAAGATTGGCCAGCACCGTCGCGCCCGCCAGCGCCGCCTCAGCGCTGGGGGGGACCGGAACGAACATGTCCTCACAGACTTCGACGTGCAGCACGAGGCCTGGCACATCAGAGGCGGCGAACAGCAGATCGGCACCGAACGGGGCTTCGACGTCCCTGAATCGGATCGTGCCCCGCTCACTGTCCCCGGGCGCGATCTGCCGATGCTCGTAGAACTCCCGATAGGTCGGCAGATAGGACTTGGGCACCACCCCGAGCACCGCGCCGCGGTGAATGACGACAGCGGTGTTGTAGATGCGGTGCAGTCGCCGCAGCGGCGCGCCGACGACCAGCACGGGCAGTAGGTCCGCGGACGCCGCAATGATGTCGAGCAACGCTTCCTCGACTGCGTTCAGCAGGGCATCTTGCAGCAGGATGTCCTCGATCGAATATCCCGTCAGCGTCAGCTCCGGAAAGATCGCCAGCCCGACACCCTCCTCATGACTGGCGCGCGCCAACTCCAGTACTGACTTGGCGTTAGCTGCCGGGTCGGCAATTGTGGTCTGGTGCGTGCATGCGGCGACGCGCACGAACCCGTGCTGATATGCGGAATAGAAGCTCATCGCCCCTCATTGTCACGTGGCCCACTACTACGCCCGATGTTGCCCCCGCAGAGTTCGGGCAAACATCCGAACCGCGAAGGGCTGCTCGAGCCGTGGTCGCCGGCTCGGCGGGACCCCGCAGCGTTCTATCCTCGAAGGGGTGGAATCCCCCGAACTGGTCGCGCTGCTGAGCGGTCGGCGCGTGGCGGTACTCACCGGCGCGGGGCTGTCCACCGATTCCGGCATCCCCGACTATCGGGGTCCGGAGTCGCCGCCCAGCAATCCCATGACGATCCGCCAGTTCACCTCCGACCCCGCGTTCCGGCAGCGGTACTGGGCGCGCAACCACGTCGGCTGGCGACACATGGACGACACCCGGCCCAATGCCGGGCATCGGGCGCTGGCCGCGTTGGAGCAGGCGGGCGCGGTGACCGGGCTGATCACCCAGAACGTCGACCTGCTGCACACCAAGGCCGGCAGCCGGCACGTCATCAATCTGCACGGCACCTATGCGCAGGTGGCCTGTCTGGACTGCAGCTTCACCATGAGCCGCGAGGCGCTGGCGGACGAACTCGAAGCGCTCAACCCGGGCTTCACCGAACGTGCCGAAGCCGTCGGTGGGTTGGCGGTGGCTCCGGACGCCGACGCCGTCGTCGAAGAGACCGACTCGTTCCGCTACCTGAACTGTCCGCGGTGCGGCGGCATGCTCAAACCCGACATCGTGTATTTCGGTGAGAGCGTACCGAAAGACCGCGTCGCTCAATCCTATTCACTTGTCGATCAGGCTGATGCCCTGTTGGTAGCAGGTTCGTCGCTGACGGTGTTCTCCGGGTACCGATTTGTGCGCCACGCCGCCGCCACCGGCACGCCGGTGGCGATCGTCAATCGGGGTCGCACCCGGGGTGACGACATGGCTGACGTCAAGGTCGACGGGGGCTGTTCGGAGATGTTGAGCTTGTTAGTCACCGAACTGAGCGTCAACGCGCCCTTCTGACCTCGGCGACGAACTGGCGGCCCTGGTTGTCGATCACCTGCCAGGAGTAGGGACCGATGACTCGCGGATAACCCAGGTTGTGAACGGCCATCCGGGCGTCGTGCTCGTACCGGATGTTGTCGACGCGCAGTCCGTTCGATGTTGTCAATGCCCACATGGTCTTCTCCGAATCTCTGGCATGTGCGACCGGTCAGGGTGACCAACTCGCTGATGTGACGAGCTTCTCGGAAGCGACTGTGCGGATTCTCAACAGATTCTTGGCGACGACCAGACCGGCGACAGCGCCGTGGTCGGACGGGTCAGGAGCACAGCCCTACAAGCGTGCGCGACTGTACTCCTGTTGCGCCGAGCTGTCAGAAAGTGCAGGGCATGCGCCGGATGGCGTGAATGAAATTGCCGACGACGTAAGACGGTTCGCCGGCCTGAATTTCCGGCACCTGGCGCAGTAGTTCGCCGAACAGGGCACGCAGCTGTGCTCGCGCCACGTGCGCGCCGAGGCAGAAGTGCACGCCACCACCGCCGAAGCCCACATGCGGATTGGGATTGCGGCCCAGGTCCAACCGTTCGGGATGGTCGAAGGCGTCGCGGTCCCAGTTTCCCGAGGCGTAGAACATGGCGACCTTCTCCCCGGCCCGGATGGTCTGACCACCGAGTTCGTAATCCTTTGCCGCAGTACGGCGAAAGGTCATCACCGGGGTGGCCCACCGGATGAACTCCTCGACCGCTGTGCCGATGCGGTTGTCGAAATCACTGGAAAGCCAATCTTTTTGGTCGGGAAAGTCGGTGAGCGCCTTCAATGCGTGACTGGCGGTCTGGCGGGTGGTGTCGTTGCCGGCCACGGCGAGCAGGACGAAGAAGGCGGCCACCTCCGCGTCGGTCAGGCGATCACCGTCCACTTCGGCGGTCACCAGGCTGCTGAACAGATCGTCTCCTGGCTGTTCGCGGCGCTGCGCGGCCAGCGCTCCGGCCACCTGGTGCAGGTACAGCTGATTCTGGAACAGCAACTCGAGCGGGTTGCGACCGTCGAGGAATTCGGGATCAGCCCAGGAGACCACGGCGTCGGCCGCGCTTGCCACCTGGTGGCGCTCGGATTCCGGGATGCCCATCATGTCCGACAGGGTGCGGATTGGCAGTTCTTTGGCGCAGATGTCGACGAAGTCGGCGCCGCTGCCGGCGGCCCGCAGTTCCTCGACGATGACCTTGGCGTTGTGCTTGATCGAATCTTCGATACGCCGGACCTGTCGGGGGGTGAACGCCGCGCTGGCCAGCTTGCGAAGTTTGGTGTGCCGCGGCGGGTCCATCGCCAGGAAGGACTGCGACGCCTCCAGCAACTCTTCGGGGATGTCGGCGAACATGACGCCCTTGCCGGACAGGAACACCTCATTGGTGCGACTGACCTCGACGATGTCCGCACGGCGGGTCACCGCCCAGTAGCCGGGATCGGCCGGATTGTCGATCAGGTCGCCTTCTACCGGCGGCTGCCAGCTGACCGGCCGCTCGGCTCGCAATGTGGCGAAAGATCGTTCCCGGTCGGCGGCCGTCGTCGACCAAAAAGCCTTGGAGGACAGGTCGATCGCATCATAAGGGCGGGTGGCGGGCTGCACAGATGTGCTCATGAATGCGTCCTTCCGTTGATTCGACGATATGCTTAGACACTTCGTCTAGTCAAGACGTCCATGGGTCGGTTATGCTCGTCGAATGCCGGCCGTGACACGCAAATCCCAGGGCAATCGCCAGCAGGAGCGTGAGCAGCGGCAAGAGCAGATGGAACGCCGGCTGTTGGAGGCCACCGAACGGCTGATGCGCGACGGCACCAGCTTCACCGAACTCAGCGTCGATCGCCTGGCCACCGAGGCCGGCATCTCGCGGGCCAGCTTCTACATCTACTTCGAAGACAAGGGCCACCTGTTGCGCCGCCTCGCCAATCAGGTACTCGACGACCTGACTACCAGTGGAGAGCGCTGGTGGGACGTGGCCTGGCGGCATAATCCCGATGACGCCCGGGTGGCAATGGCCAGCATCATCGCCAATTTCCGTCGTCACCAACCAGTTCTGGTGGCGCTCAACGAAGTCTCCGGTTACGACCCCACGACCGCGCAGGCCTACCGCGACCTGCTGAACAACGTCAGCGGGCGCTTGACGCGGGTCATCGAAGAAGGCCAGGCCGACGGGTCGATCCGTCCGCAGCTGCATGCGGTGACCACCGCCAGCGCATTGACCTGGATGGTCGAGCGGGCCTGCCACCAGAACCTGCCGGTCCAGCCGTCGGAGTACGACACCCAGCTGGCCGCGACCCTGACTGAAATAGTCTGGGGCTCACTGTATCTACAGCCTGCGCAGTGACCTACTGAAGTTGTTGCACGACTACCAGATCGTCGGCGTGTACCGCCGGACGGCGTAATTCACCGGGTAGGTCCGAGGTGGAACGGCCGATCATGCCGGCCAGTTCACCCGCGTCGTACGCGACCACACCCCGGGCCACCACCACCCCTTCCGATCCGCACAATTCGACGACGTCGCCGCCGAAGAACTTGCCCGAAACCCCGGTGATGCCGGCAGGCAGCAACGAACGCCGTTGCGTCACAACGGCGCGCACCGCGCCGTCGTCCAGGACCAGTGACCCGGTGGACTCGGCGGCATACCGCACCCAGAATCGTCGCGCCGACATCCGTTCGGCGCGCGGCGCAAACACCGTGCCCACCGACGCGTCGGTGAGCGCCTGAGCGACTTCGGCTGCCGGAGCAAGCAACACCGGCAACCCGGCGTCGGCGGCCAGCAGCGCCGACGACATCTTCGATGCCATGCCGCCGGTGCCCAGATGACTGCTCTGCCCGGCGACCACTCCGGTCAGATCCTGCGGACCCCGCACCTCCGGAATGAACCTGGCAGTGGCGGACTTTCGCGGATCCGCATCGTAGAGCCCGTCGATGTCGGACAGCAGCACCAACGCGTCGGCACCCACCAGATGCGCCACCAGCGCCGAGAGCCGGTCGTTGTCGCCGAACCGGATCTCGTTGGTGGCCACCGTGTCGTTCTCGTTGACGATCGCGACCGCGTGCAGTGCCCGCAACCGGTCCAGGGTGCGCTGAGCGTTGTTGTGCTGCACCCGCATCGAGATATCGTGCGCGGTCAACAGCACCTGCCCCACGGTGCGGCCGTAGCGGGCAAAAGCGGCGCTCCAGGAGTTCACCAGGGCCACCTGCCCGACGCTGGCCGCGGCCTGTTTGGTCGCCAAATCCTTGGGCCGACGCGATAATCCGAGCGGCTCGATGCCTGCGGCGATGGCACCCGAGGACACGATGACGACGTCGGTGCCCGCCTTCATGCGGGTCTCGATGGCGTCGGCGAGGACCGCCAACCGGCCGGCGTCGAACATGCCGGTCTCGGTGGTCAGTGCGGTGGTGCCGACCTTGACGACGACACTGCGCGCCGTTCGGATGGCCTTGCGGTGCTCGCTGATCACGACTCGTGCTCGCGGCGTTGGCGCCGAGCGGCCTTTCGCTCCGCGGCGCCGACGCGATCATTGCGCTCCAGCCGGACATCGGTGCCCCGACCGGTCAGCGGAACCTGCACTCCCGCGGGAGTCTGCGGTTCCCAGTCGAACGTCATCTCACCGATCGTCACCGCGCAGCCGGGCCGCGCGCCCAGTCGCAGCAGTTCATCCTCGACGCCGAGGCGGGCCAGGCGGTCGGCGAGATAGCCGACGGCCTCGTCGTTGTCGAAGTTCGTCTGACCGATCCAGCGCTCGGGACGCGCACCGGTCACCACAAAGCCACCCGCGCCGTCGGGTTCGACGGTGAAACCGCTCTCATCGACAGGAACCGGACGGATCACCGGCCGGCGCGGCACCGGCGCCGGCCGCGCCGCATTGTATTCCGAGACCATCTTCCACAGCCCGAAGATCAACGGCTGCAAGCCTTCCCGCGTCGCCGTGGAGACCAGGAACACCGGCCAGCCGCGTTCGGCGATCTCGTCGAGGACGAACTCGGCCAACTCACGCGCCTCGGGAACGTCGATCTTGTTCAGCACCACCGCACGCGGACGCTCGGCCAGGTCACCGAGCACCGCATCGCCCTGCAGAGTGGGCGTGTACGCGGCGAGTTCGGCTTCCAGCGCATCGATGTCGGAGATCGGGTCGCGACCGGGATCTGCCGTCGCACAGTCCACTACGTGCACCAGCACCGCACAGCGCTCGATGTGCCGCAAGAAGTCCAGACCCAGGCCGCGGCCCTCCGAAGCGCCCGGAATCAAACCCGGCACGTCGGCGACGGTGAACGCATGCTCGCCGGCCGACACCACGCCCAGGTTGGGCACCAGCGTGGTGAACGGGTAGTCGGCGATCTTGGGTTTGGCCGCTGAGATCACCGATACCAGCGAAGACTTTCCGGCCGAGGGAAACCCGACCAACCCGACGTCGGCGACGGTCTTGAGCTCGAGGGTGAGATCCCGGGCCTGCCCGGGCTCACCGAGCAGTGCGAAGCCGGGCGCCTTGCGGGCACGCGAGGCCAGCGCGGCATTGCCCAGACCACCGCGGCCGCCGGCGGCGGCTTCGAACCGGGTGCCGATGCCCACCAGGTCGGCCAGCAGTCGGCCGTTCTCGTCCAACACCACGGTCCCGTCGGGAACCTTGACCTCCAGATCGGCACCCGCGGCGCCGTCGCGATTGTTGCCCGCCCCCTGCTTGCCGGACGGCGCGGTGACATGCGGTCGGAAATGGAAGTCCAGCAGGGTGTGCACCTGCGGGTCGACGACGAACACGATGCTGCCGCCGCGGCCGCCGTTGCCGCCGTCGGGCCCGCCCAGGGGCTTGAACTTCTCGCGGTGGACGGACGCGCAGCCGTTGCCGCCGGAACCCGCGCGTGCGTGAATGACCACCCGATCGACGAATCGAGCCATCGGGCTTCCCCTCAATAAGCCGGCGGGCGCACCCGCGGCACTCGGGCCCGGACTAGTCCGAGCTGGGCCCGACGATGCTGACGGTCTTGCGGCCGCCCTTGACGCCGAACTGGACCGCCCCGGCCGCCTTTGCGAACAGGGTGTCGTCACCGCCGCGCCCGACGTTGACGCCGGGGTGGAACTTGGTGCCGCGCTGGCGGATCAGAATTTCGCCGGCCTTGACGACCTGACCGCCGAACCGCTTGACGCCCAACCGCTGAGCTGCGGAATCCCGGCCGTTGCGTGAGCTGGAAGCGCCCTTCTTGTGTGCCATGTCTGCCGCCCTTTTACTTGATTCCGGTGACCTTGAGGACCGTCAGCTGCTGACGGTGTCCCTGACGCTTGTGGTAGCCGGTCTTGTTCTTGAACTTGTGGATCCGGATCTTGGGGCCCTTGGTGTGCTCGAGCACCTCGCCGGTGACGGCGACCTTCGCGAGCGCATCGGCGTCGGTGGTGACGTCGGCGCCGTCCACGACCAGGGCGACCGGCAGCGACACGTTCGAGCCCGGCTCGGATTCGATCTTCTCGACCTTGACGACGTCGCCGACGGCAACCTTGTACTGCTTACCGCCGGTCTTGACGACTGCGTAGGTAGCCATCGGTCTCACTCCTGCCTGTTCTGCTGCCTGCGTTGGCTCGCGCACGTGCCAGCGACTCTGCGCGGTGGGTGGTCTGGTGCGGGCTTGCGTGTCCCGCTGTCGTCGGCCAGCGTCCGCACGGCCTGACGACAACTGTCCTAGGGTACGTGACCAGCGGCTACAGGGTCAAACCGACCCCGGCCGTCAGTCCCCGTGGATGGGTGGCCCGGCCGGCCGGCCGGCCGCACGCCGCCGGCGCGGTGCGACCGACACCGGCGCGGACACCTGCTCGACGCCGGTGGCGACGCTGACCACGTCGTCCTCGTCGTCGTCGCTGTCCTCGTCTTCACCGTCCTCGTCGTCGTCGCTGTCCTCATCGTCGTTGTCCTCGAGGTCTTCGTCGTCGAGTTCGTCGACATCTTCGTCGTCGAGGTCCTCGTCATCGTCATCGAGGTCCTCGTCGTCGTCAGCATCTTCCTCGTCGTCCGTGTCGTCATCGTCCGTGTCGTCATCGTCCGTGTCGTCATCGTCCGCGTCGTCGTCGTCCTCGTCGGTGTCTTCGATGTCCTCGAAGACTTCGACGGCGGCATCAGCATCCGCAACCGCGCCCTCGGTGGTCTGCTCGGCCTCGACAGATGCGTCCTCGCCCGCGTCGTCGGCGTCATCGTCGTCGTCACGCGACGATGCGGCCATCGCCTTGAACATCGGGTGTTCTCCGGGCGCGTGCGTGGGGACCTTCGCCACCACCGCCTTCTCCACGGATTCTTCGGACCGGTTCTTCTTCGACCGCCGGTTGCGACGGCCGCTGGTCTCGGACTTGCGCCCGGTCGCCGGGGCCGAGTCGACCGGATCGGCGTGCAGCAGAATCCCACGGCCGGCGCAGTTGGGACACGATGACGAGAACGCCTCGATCAACCCGGTGCCCAACCGCTTGCGGGTGAGCTGGACCAGGCCCAGCGAGGTCACCTCCGACACCTGGTGGCGGGTGCGGTCGCGGGCCAGCGCCTCGGTCATCCGGCGCAGCACCAGGTCGCGGTTGGATTCGAGCACCATGTCGATGAAGTCGATGACCACGATGCCGCCGATGTCGCGCAGCCGCAGCTGTCGCACGATCTCCTCGGCCGCCTCCAGGTTGTTCTTGGTGACGGTCTGCTCCAGGTTTCCCCCGGAACCGGTGAACTTGCCGGTGTTGACGTCGATCACCGTCATCGCCTCGGTCCGGTCGATCACCAGCGTGCCACCGGAAGGCAACCACACCTTGCGGTCCATGGCCTTGGCGAGTTGCTCGTCGATGCGGTGCACCGCGAACACATCGGGCCCGTTGCCGTCCGCCGGCTCGTACTTGTTGAGCTTCGAAACCAGCTCGGGGGCAACAGAATTCACGTACTCGTTGATGGTCGTCCAGGCCTCGTCGCCGGACACGATCAGGCTGGAGAAGTCTTCGTTGAACAGGTCCCGGATGACCTTGACCAGGACGTCGGGCTCTTCGTACAGAGCGACCGCGGCGCCGGCCGCTTTCTGCTTGGTCTCGGCGGCCTTGGCGTCGATTTCGTTCCAGCGCTCCTGCAACCGGGTGACGTCGCCGCGGATGTCCTCTTCTTTGACTCCCTCGGATGCGGTGCGGATGATGACCCCGGCGTCCGACGGCACCACCTCGCGCAGGATCTCCTTGAGCCGTTGACGTTCGGTGTCGGGCAGTTTGCGGCTGATACCGGTCGACGAAGCTCCCGGCACATAGACCAGGAAACGTCCGGCCAGCGACACCTGCGTGGTCAGCCGCGCGCCTTTGTGCCCCACCGGGTCCTTGCTGACCTGCACCACCACGTAGTCGCCGGGCTTGAGGGCCTGTTCGATGCGGCGGTCGGACCCGCCCAGACCGGCGGCCTCCCAATTGACCTCGCCCGCGTAGAGCACGCCGTTGCGGCCACGGCCGATGTCGACGAACGCCGCCTCCATCGACGGCAACACGTTCTGCACGATGCCCAGATAGATGTTGCCGACCAGCGATGCCGAAGCCGCAGAGGTCACGAAGTGTTCCACCACGATGCCGTCTTCGAGCACCGCGATCTGCGTGTAGCGGTCGCCGGGGTGCGGCGGCTCGGTACGGACGCGGTCACGCACCACCATCACCCGATCCACGGCCTCACGGCGGGCGAGGAATTCGGCTTCGGTCAGGACCGGCGGGCGCCGCCGGCCGGCGTCGCGCCCGTCCCGGCGGCGCTGACGCTTGGCTTCCAGACGGGTGGAACCGTCGATTCCCTTGATCTCGTTGGAACCGGAACCGCTGCCGTTGTCGCCGCCCTGCTTGCCGCCACCGCTGCGCGGTGCCCGCTCGTGCACGACGGTGTTGGGCGGATCGTCCGGCGAAGGACTGTCGTCGCCTTCCTCGGCGGCTCCGGACTTGCGCCGTCTCCGGCGCCGCCGGCGGCGGCTACCGCCGTCGGCCGAACCGTTCTCGTCGTCGCCGTTGTCGGAGTCATCGGACTCGTCGGCATCGTCGGAGTCCTCGTCCTGGTCGGCACCGTCCGCCTCGCCAGCACGCTGGTCGCCGCTGGGGCCTGCGGAGTCCCCGTTCGGGCTGTCCTGGGGACCGTCGCCGCCCTGCTCGCCACGACCGCGACCACGGCCACGACGTCCCCGGCGACGCCGCTTGTTGGCCGGACGATCTCCCGCTCCCTCGTCGTCAGCATCGCCGGCGCCGTCACTGTCGTCGGAATCGTCGGCGGAGTCGTCGGTGGACTCGTCGTCATCCACTGCCACGTCGACTCTGGCCTCGACCCGCACCGGCTGGGGGGCGACGAACAGCGGCATGTACGGCGGTCGCTCGACGACGCCTTCCGCGGTTTCCAGCATCAGCCGCGATTCCGGCTCGGCACCGGCATCGGGTGCCGCAGCGGTCGCGGGGGCGTCGGGGACGGTGTCGGGCTGGGCCGCCAGGAGATCCCGAACCCGTACCGCGTCGACCTGGTCCACGCTGGAATGCGCGCTGCGGATTCGTCCGTCCAGCGCGGCCAGGGCATCGAGGACCCGCCTGCTGGTGGTCCCCAGGGTGCGCGCGAGCGAATGGACTCTCAGGCGGTCCGGCAGTTCCTGTGTCGGCTCATTTGTCTGGTCTGAAGATGGGGCACCGTCTACCACGTTTCTCCTCAGGCCCCCGGGCGCGTCCTATCGACGCGGCCACGCGAGGGCTTCGCTATGGGTCCGGGTCACTTCTCCCGGACTTGTGATGGTCTCGCGCCGAGCGACCCAGATCGGACCCACTCGGCACCGTACTGAATGACGGCTTGACATGCTGCGCCGCATAGCGGACTGGCGATGGTCGCGCTTGCCCAAGTCTTCATTCGGGTGTCCGCCGCCAGTTCGACGCCGTTCACCCGAGAGTCAGTATCCCACACCCGGGAATGAAGTCCGTCACCCCGGAGACCGATGGCCGGCAAACCGGCCTGAGAAGCGGTTAGGAGCTGGGGAACCAGAGGCCGATCTCGCGTTGCGCCGATTCGGCCGAATCGGACCCGTGCACCAGGTTGAACTGCGTTTCCAGCCCGAAATCACCGCGAATGGTGCCGGGTGTGGCCTTCTCCACCGGGTCGGTGCCACCAGCGAGTTGCCGGAACGCCGTGATGGCGCGGGGCCCCTCGACGACCGCGGCCACCACCGGTCCCGACGTGATGAACTCCAGCAGCGACCCGAAGAACGGTTTGTCCTCGTGCTCGGCGTAGTGGCTGCGGGCCAGCTCGTCGTCGACGTTCCTGAGCTCCAGCGCCGCGATGGTGAGGCCTTTGCGCTCGATGCGGCTGAGTATTTCGCCGATCAACTGCCGTTGCACACCGTCGGGCTTGATCAGTACCAGGGTCCGTTCGCTCACGGTGCCCAAGAGTAGAGGCCCGCCGGTCCTGGCACTAATCCGGCGGCGGTTCGAGGGCCTGAGCCGCCTGCCGGCGTTGCACCTCGGCCCGCAGATAGGCGATCAACGCCCACACCCCGGTGAACAGCAGCCCGATGAAGCCGACGGCCGGATCCAGCAGGAAGCCGGCCACCAGCGCCAGCTGGAACCCCAGATTGACCCAGATCGCCCAGGGCTTGCGCTGCAGTCCGGACAGCACCACCAGCAGCACGGCCACCCCGATCAAATAGCTCAGTGACGCCGCGTGCAAGCCGCCACCGACCGCGCCCACCACCGGTATCGCCAGCAGCACCACGATCGCTTCCAGGATCAGGGTCCCGGCCATCACCCCGGCGAAGCTCTTCCACGGGTCGGGCCGCGGCGGCCCCTGTTCAGTCACTGCGGATCACGCCCGAACAGGGTTCGTGCCGCCCCGGCGGTGACCACCGACCCGGTGATGATGATCCCGGCTCCTGACGCGATCCCGTCCTCGGCACCGGCATCGTCGACCAGGGCGGTTGCGGCGTCGATGGCGTCGCGCATGTTCTCGGCCGTGACCACCCGGTCCGGACCGAACCGCTGCTGCGCCGCCAGCTCGAGCGCCTCGACGTCCAGCGCGCGTGGTGAGCCGTTATTCGTGACGACGACGGAATCGAGCACCGGTTCCAGGGCCGCCAGAATGCCGTCGGCGTCTTTGTCGGTCAGCACGCTGAGCACGCCGACCAGCGTGCGGAAGTCGAATTCGTCGGTCAGCGTCCGGGCCAGCGCGGCAGCCCCGGCGGGATTGTGCGCGGCGTCGATGAAAACCGTTGGGGCGCTGCGCATCCGTTCCAGCCGTCCCGGGCTGGCGACGGCGGCGAAGCCGGCCCGCACGGCGTCGATGTCGAGTTGGCGCTGGGCGCCGGCGCCGAAGAAGGCCTCGACCGCGGCCAGCGCCAGCGCCGCGTTGTGCGCTTGATGTTCGCCGTGCAGCGGCAGGTAGATATCGGAGTACACCCCGCCCAGGCCCTGCAGTTCCAGCACCTGGCCGCCGATGGCGACCTGACGTTGCAGCACCGCGAACTCCGAATCCTGTCGGGCCACTGCGGCATCGGCGCGCACCGACTGCGCCAGTAGCACCTCCATGGCTTCGGGCGTCTGCCGGCCGATGACCGCGACGGTGTCGGGCGCGCCGTCGGGCGCGCGGGTGATGATGCCCGCCTTCTCCCCCGCGATCCCGGCGATGTCGTCGCCGAGATAGTCGACGTGGTCGACGCTGATCGGGGTGATGACCGCCACCGGCGCGTTGATCACGTTGGTGGCGTCCCACCGGCCGCCCATGCCCACCTCGACGACGGCGACGTCGACGGGCGCGTCCGCGAACGCGGCGAACGCCATTGCGGTGAGCACCTCGAACTTGCTCATCGCCGGGCCCCCGGTTGCCTGCGACTGTTCGTCGACCATCTGCACGAACGGCTCGAGCTCCCGGTAGGTTTCGACGTAACGCGCCGGGGTGATCGGCGTGCCGTCGATCGAGATGCGCTCGACCGCGGACTGCAGATGCGGGCTGGTGGTGCGCCCGGTGCGCATCTGCAACGAGGTGAGCAGCGCATCGATCATGCGGGCGACTGAGGTCTTGCCGTTGGTGCCGGCGATGTGGATGGCGGGATAGCTCAGTTGCGGCGAACCGAGCAGATCCATCAGCGCGCTGATCCGGGTCAGGCTGGGTTCGATGCGGGTCTCCGGCCAGCGCTGGTCCAGCAGGTGTTCCACCTGTAACAACGACGCGATCTCGTCCGGGGTCGGCGCCGCGTCGGTGGCCTGTTCGGACCAGTCGGATGCCTCGGAACTCACCGCAGCGCCGCCAATCGCGCGGTGATGCGGTCGGATTCCTCCTGCGCCAACTGCTGTCGGTCGCGAATCTTACCGACGACGGCTTCGGGCGCCTTGGCCCGGAAGTCTGCGTTGGCGAGCTTGGCGGCGGTGGACGCCAGTTCCTTTTGCGCCGCCGCCAAGTCCTTTTCGAGCCGACGCCGTTCGGCGGCGACGTCGATGGTGCCCGACGTATCCAGCTCGACGACCACCGTCCCCGCGCTCAGCCGCACCTCCAGCGACACCGAGGCCGCGAAGTCCGCACCCGGTGAGGTGAGCCAGGCCAGTGACGTCACGGCGGGCACCTGCTCGTTCAGATCGACGTCCTGGACACCGACCAACCGTGCCGGCACCTTCTGCCGATCGGCCAGACCCTGGTCGCTACGGAACCGGCGCACCTCGGTCACCAGTTTCTGCATGTCGGTGATCCGTTGTGCGGCAACGTTGTCCAGCTCGATGTCGGACGAACTCGGCCATTCGGCGATGACCAGCGACTCCTGACCGGTGAGCGCCTGCCACAGCGCCTCGGTGAGGAACGGAATCACCGGATGCAGTAGCCGCAGCAGGGCGTCCAGCCCAGCGGCCAACACCGCCGCAGTGTGCGGATTACCTTGCGCGAGTTGCGTTTTGGCCAGTTCGACGTACCAGTCGCAGAATTCGTCCCAGGCGAAATGGTACAACGACTCGCAGGCGCGGCTGAACTCGTAGCTGTCGAAGGCCGAATCCACCTCGGCCCGAACCTGTTCCAGCCTGCCCAGAATCCAGCGGTCGGCGTCGGTCAACTCGTCGAGGGCGGGGAAAGGTGCCCGGAAGGCTGCTGCCGCGCCGTTCATCAGCGCGTACCGGGTGGCGTTGAACAGCTTGGTGCCGAAGTTGCGCGACGCGCGGACGGCGTCCTCGCCGATCGCCAGGTCACCCCCGGGACTGGCCCCCCGCGCCAACGTGAACCGCAACGCATCCGCGCCGTATTTGTCGATCCAGTCCAGCGGGTCGATGACGTTGCCCTTGGACTTACTCATCTTGCGGCCGAATTCGTCGCGGATCAGACCGTGCAGGAACACGTCGGTGAACGGCACCTGGGGGCCGCGCTGACCGGCGAGGGTGATGGTGTCGTCGCCGCCGACGAACGTGCCGAACATCATCATCCGGGCCACCCAGAAGAACAGGATGTCGTAGCCGGTGACCAGAACGCTTGTCGGGTAGAACTTTTCCAGTGCGGCGGTCTGTTCCGGCCAACCCAGAGTGGAGAACGGCCACAGTGCCGAAGAGAACCACGTGTCCAGCACGTCGGGGTCCTGCTCCCACCCGTCGGGCGGTGTCTCGTCGGGACCGACGCACATCTGCTGGCCGTCGGGCCCGTACCAGATCGGGATGCGGTGACCCCACCACAGCTGGCGCGAGATGCACCAGTCGTGCATGTCGTCCACCCACGCGAACCACCGCGGTTCAAGACTGGCGGGGTGAATCACGGTGTGCCCGTTGCGAACCGCGTCGCCGGCCGCCTTGGCCAGCGACTCCACCCGGACCCACCACTGCAGCGACAACCGTGGCTCGATCGGCTCACCACTGCGCTCGGAGTGCCCGACACTGTGCAGATAGGGCCGTTTTTCGGCCACGACTCGGCCCTGCGCCGCCAGTGCCTCGCGCACCGCGACCCGGGCCTCGAAGCGGTCCATGCCGTCGAACTGCGTCCCGGTGCCGACGATGCGCCCCTTGGTATCCAGGATCGACGGCATCGGCAACTGATGCCGCAATCCGATCTCGAAGTCGTTCGGGTCGTGGGCGGGGGTGACTTTGACTGCGCCGGTACCGAATTCGGGATCCACATGCGCGTCGGCAACGACGATCATCTCGCGGTCGACGAACGGGTGCGGCAACTTGGTCCCGACCAACTGACGGTAGCGCTCGTCGTCGGGGTGTACCGCAATGGCGGTGTCACCCAGCATCGTCTCGACCCGGGTGGTGGCGACCACGATGTGGGGTTCGGCGTCGTCGAGGGAGCCGTAACGGAACGACACCAACTCGCCCTCGACGTCCTGGTAGTTGACCTCGAGATCGGAGATGGCTGTCTCCAGCACCGGTGACCAGTTGACCAGTCGCTCGGCTTGATAAATCAGCCCGGCGTCGTAGAGCCGCTTGAACATCGTCCGTACCGCCCGCGACAGACCTTCGTCCATGGTGAACCGGTCACGGCTCCAGTCCACGCCGTCGCCCAACCGGCGCATCTGACCGCCGATCGCGCCGCCGGACTCCCGCTTCCAGTCCCACACCTTCTCGACGAACAGTTCACGGCCAAAGTCTTCCTTGGTCTTGCCGTCGACCGCGAGTTGTTTCTCCACCACGCTCTGGGTGGCGATGCCGGCGTGATCCATGCCCGGCTGCCACAGCACCTCGTAGCCCTGCATGCGCTTGCGACGGGTGAGCGCATCCATCATGGTGTGCTCCAACGCATGACCCATGTGCAGCGTGCCTGTCACGTTGGGCGGCGGCAGCACGATCGAGTACGGCGGCTTGTCGCTGTGCGGGTCCGCGGTGAAGTAGCCGGCATCCAGCCACTTCTGGTAGATGGCGCCCTCCATCGCGGCCGGATCCCACGACTTGGGCAGCTGGTCGTCGGCGGGGCGGGGGCTGGCGGTCACCGCACAATTCTAGGAACCGCCAGCCGCGCCGCCGGGTTGGGCCTCCGAGACCGGAGCCGATTACGGAATCGTGAGCACCTGACCGGGGTAGATCAAGTCGGGGTTGGGGATGCCGCTGGCGTCCGCAATCAGCTGGTACTTGCTGCCGTCGCCGTAGAAGCGCTCGGCAATGGCCCACAGCGTGTCGCCGGACTCGACGGTGTGGGTACGGGCAGCAGGCTCGGCCGGGGGCGGTTCGGCGGGTGCCTCTTCGTGGGATTCAGCGACGGCGTTCTGGGCCGGCTCGTCTGAACCCCACCAACCGCCCTTGGCGGACTCGGAACCGGACTTCTCTGCCTCGGCGACCGGCTCGGGGGGCGGGGGCGCGTCGGTCTCGGTTTTGGTCGACCACGCGGCTTTACCGTCACCGGCGTAGAGCACCAGGTTGCGGTCGTCCTGCAGGACCAGCCGGACCTGCTTCTTGCCCTTGGTGTCGCTGTGCCACACCGGCTTGTCCGACGTGTAGAGCACGAAGTTGCCATCGGTCTGCACCTCGGCGCGCACCACATTCTGACCGTTGGTCCCGGTGTCCCACAACGGCTTTCCCCGAGCGGCCAGCACCAGGTTGCCGTCGTCCTGCAGGGTCAGGGTGTAGGCGCCGTTGTTGGAGACCAGCGACTCCCCTCTGACCAGCTTCTGTCCTTCGGTGAGCGTGTCTGACATGACTTACCCTCTCCATCCCTGTCGTTTCCAAGTACGGTCGACACCCGCCGACCGTCCGTCCTGGTACCCCTGAACACAGACTTACCCATCTTGCTGCGCCCGAAACAGGTTTGCACTCAGCGCAATCCTGTTGTCGCACAGTCTATTTCTTGCCACCGAGGAGCCCGCCGAGGATGTCCCCGAGGCCACCGCCCTTATTGCCCAGCACGCTGCCCAGGATGCCGCCGAGTGACTTGTCGTTGCCGCCGCCGAGGATGCTGCCCAGGATGTCTCCCAGCCCGCCACCGGACGTCCGTTGCTGCGACGCCGTGGTCTCGGCGGCGGCGCCGTCCGATCCAAGTTGTTTGCCTATGTACGCCAACACAATTGGCAGCACGACCGGCAGTAGTTGCTTGAGCAGGTCCCTGTTGCCCGCGCCCCCGCCGGCTAGCGCCGCCGCCACCTGGTCGGTGTCCTTGCCGCCGAATAGGGTCGCCACGGCCTGGTGCCCGTCCTGCTCGTCGACCTGGTCGACACCGCCGCCGGCGTCAAGCAGGCCGCGGGCGGCGTGGCCACTGGCTGCCGATTCGATCTTGCTGGCGTGCTCGGGATCTTGGGAATTGTGCTGCAGACCGCTGAGCAATACCGGCACCAGCGTGTGTACCGCCTTTTCGACTTCGCCTTGGTCGGCATCGAGTTTGGTGGCGATGTCTGAGGTGGGAATCTGCGCATACAGGTCATCGAGTCCGGCCATCGCTGTCCACCTTCGTTGCTGGTATGAAAGACGCCCCGATTCGACACTAGACTCGCGCGATCTGGTTCGTCACCCCTGGACGCAGCCCAATTTCAACCCGCACGTCAAATTAACCGTTCGGTCTCCAGCGAGATACCCGCGCCCGGGAAGCGGGCCAGCAGCGCATCACCCATGGCGGCCGCCGGGGTCAGCACGCCGTGCAGGTCAGGAAGCTTGTCGCGGTCCTGTGCCAGCGCGAGGCCGCATTCGCCCAGCATGACCGAGGTCGCCTTATACCCCGGGTCGCCCCGCTGTTCCATGCGCGCCACGTAGCGGGCGCCGGACGTCGTCGTGGTGTAGGTCTCGACTTTGTAGTAACCACGCTCGCGGGCCTGGGCACTGGGACCGGTGCCGGGTTTGGGCAGTACCCGTTCCATCAGGTTGGCGGGCAACAGACCGAGGAAGCGACTGCCCAAGCCGAACACCGCGTTGCTGGCACTGGTGATCAGAGCAGAGGCCACCGGGGAGATCGCGGAAGATCCGAGGTTCATGCTCTCGGCGTAGCGGAACTCGCGGCCGTACGCCCAGTCCAGCAGTGCGTTGCTCCGCCGCACGATCCGAGTGTTGTACGGGGCCATCACGAACCCCGCCGTCCACAAACCGTTGAGCTCCGGCGCGATCTGGCGACCACGCCGCAAGGGCAGATCGGGTTGCGGTCCGACATCGGGTTCTGCACCGCGGTCATCGCTGAGGGTGTAGGGATCCAGGAGCTGACGGCGCACCTCGGCATCTTTGGACGCAGCGCGCATCAGTTCGAGCATCGATGCGATGGTGCCGCCGGACAGTCCACCCCGGAAGGAACGCACCACGAGGTTGGTGTCGGTCAGATCTCCCGCGTCGTCCTGCTGAGCGGCGCGATGCAACGCAAATACGGTCAGATCGGATGGCACCGAGTCGAATCCGCACGCGTGCACGATCCGGGCACCGGTATCGGCGGCCTGCTTGTGGTAGACGTCGATGCTCTCCCGGACGAAGTTGGCCTCGCCGGTCAGGTCGGCGTAGTCGGTGCCGGCGGCGGCGCACGCGGCCACCAGCGGCAGCCCGTATCGGGTGTAGGGACCTACCGTGGTGATGACCACCCGCGTGCGGGCGGCCATTTCCTTCAGGCTCGACGGGTCGGTGGCATCCGCGGCTACTTCAGACCACTGCTCTGCCGACGCGCCGATGGACCGTCGTACCTCTGCCAGCCGCTCTTTCGACCTGCCGGCCAGGGCGATGCGCGCATCGCCACCGGCCCGGGCCAGGTATTCCGCAGTCAGCTTGCCGACGAAGCCGGTTGCGCCGTAAAGGATGATGTCGAATTCGCGTGGCGTATCAGTCACCCGCCCGACGCTACTCCCGGCGATGTGGGCAAGCTGGCGCGGTCTGCGTCACCGGCCCCGGTCACTGCTCGGCGGACTCGCCCCAGCCCGTCGTTTGACCTGCCAACAGCGACACCCGATACGACGAAGTGCCGGGCCCGAAGGCCCGGCACCCTGCCGTACATCAGTTGATCAGCCGCGTCGACCGCAGACCGGCCACGCGCCGATGCCCTGCGAGTGCAGCACATTCTCGGCCACGCGGATCTGCTCCTCACGGCTCGCGCCGGCAGCGGAACCCGCACCACCGTTGGCACGCCAAGTGCTCGGGGTGAACTGCAGACCACCGGAGTAGCCGTTACCGGTGCTGATGCCCCAGTTACCACCGGACTCGCACTGCGCGATCGCGTCCCAGTTCACGCTGTACGCCCTGGCCGGCGCGGGCGCCGGAACCTGGTCGACAGGCGGAGCATCCGGGGCGGGCAGGTTGGGGTCGAAACCAACCGGCGCATCCGGGGCCGGCGGCGCATCCGGGGACGGTGCGGTGGGGTCGAATGCCACGGGCTCGGGCGCCGGCGGCGCGTCGGGAGCCGGGGCGTTCGGGTCAAAACCAGGCGCCACGTTCGGGTCCACACCCGGGACATCCGCATGAGCGATGCCGGTAGTCGGCACGGTCACGAGCGTCCCTGTAATCGCGGCGACGATGAGCGTCTTGCGGACGTTCTTCAACCTATTTCCTTTCGTTGCGCGCGCGCTGAAACCAGCCCACCGAAGTGGGTTGAGGGTTGTGATTGGTGCATAAAATCGCTTCAGGGCGTGCCGTCTCGTTTCGGCACGACAGCGGAGGACTCAATCGTCCGGGGCGGCCGGTGGCCAGTCACCCGTCGGGGCGACCCACCTTGGCGTCGTCCCCAGTTCCGCTCACACGCGGGTCCGTGGATTCAATTTTTGATCTATTTACCGCGCCCGTTTCTGGGCTAAATGGACCGTACGATAACGATTTGAATTCGTCACCTCGATGATGCGGATATCTCGACCGGATCACGGACTGATCACGAGTCGAATCCAGAATGATCACTGCAGGTCATCAGCGCATTCCGGCACGACGAACAAGGGGCGGTGCGAGCAACGCTTCGTGAGCCGAATCACGCACTAATTGTGAGCTGGGACACCGGATTTCGATATCCGACATGCGAACAAAACCAGCCTCGCACAAAGCTTATCGGAGTGACCAGAGCCACAAACAAGTTCGATAGTGACCTAGACCAATTCAGCCGGCCGCAGTGCACTGATCCTCTAGATACCCACTTTTGCAACACTTCTCGCGAAGGCGCCCGAGTTCGAGCGGCATTAGCGCTGACGAGCAATGCCCGTCAAACGCCGTTGTATGCATCGCGTTTAGCGACAATGACCGCATCTACAAGCAGATCATCAACCAATAACGTAATGAAGTCCCCAAACGCGTTGGGGCGCCTCGGATGCCGGGTCAGCGGGCCGAGCGGGCCGGCGCCCGCAGGTCCGACTCGGTGTTCACATTGGTCAACACATCGGTGTCGGCCAGCACGATCTGCTGGGAGTCCGATGCGTCGATCAGCGCACTCATCTTGCGCTGGCCGGCAGCGACCAGCGCATCGATCCGGTCGGCCAGGTCCGTGCGGTACACCGCTGCCAGATAGTGGCTGCGGCCATCCCACGGCATCACCACCTCGGCGTCCGTCTCCGCGGCGAGACGCATCAGGTCGTCGATCAAATCCGCTGTGAGAGAAGGCATGTCGACCGCCGATACGAATGCCCAGCGGGCTCCCGCCTGGGCTGCCGCGCGCAGGCCACGACCGGTTGCCGGCAACGGTCCGAGGCCGCGAAGTTCGTCACGCAGAATTGGCACCGGCAAGGCAGGCAGGGGCTGCCCCGGAGCCGCCACCACGTAGACCGGTGAGCAGCGCTGACCGAGGACGTCGACAACATGCTCGACCAACGTGGTGGAACCACCCGGCACGGTCAGAGTGGCCTTGTCGCGACCCATGCGCCGCGACTCTCCGCCGGCAAGGACCACCCCGGCCAGCGAACCGGCGGCTGCACCCTCGTCAGACACCTGCGCTGCCACCTCAGCCCACGGTCCAGGTGTCGCGCCCGCGCAGCAGCGACTGCAGCGCGGCCTCGTCGGAGGCGCGCGACTTCTGCGCGGCTTCGACCTGCGATCGGGCCGCGTCGTCGTAGGTCGGGCGGCTGATGTCGCGGAAGATGCCCATCACCATGTGGTCGAGGTTCTGGTCCGACAACCGGGACAACGCGAAGGCGTATGCCGAGTCGTCAGTGTGCGCGTCGTGCACCACGATCTCGTCCGCGGGCACGTCTGCGGTCTTGGCGACCTCGAGGCCGAAGCCGGACTTAACCACGCAGAACTCGCCGTTGCCGCCGAAGACGATCGGCTCACCGTGGCTCACCTTGATCACACGCTCTTCCGCACCCTCTTTGCGCAGCGCGTCGAACGAGCCGTCGTTGAAGATCGGGCAGTCCTGCATGATCTCGACCAGGGCGGCACCGCGATGTTGGGCGGCCGCTCGCAGCACCTCGGACAGACCAGCGCGATCGGAGTCCAACGCGCGGCCGACGAACGTCGCTTCGGCGCCCAGCGCCAGCGACACCGGGTTGAACGGATGGTCCAGCGAACCCATGGGCGTCGACTTGGTCACCTTGCCGACCTCGGACGTCGGCGAATACTGACCCTTGGTCAGACCGTAGATCCGGTTATTGAACAGCAGGATGGTGATGTTGACGTTGCGGCGCAACGCGTGGATCAGGTGGTTGCCGCCGATCGACAGCGCGTCACCGTCGCCGGTGACCACCCAGACGGACAGATCTTCACGGGCCAGAGCCAAACCGGTGGCAATAGCCGGTGCGCGGCCGTGAATTGAGTGGAACCCGTAGGTTTCCAGGTAGTAGGGGAAACGGCTGGAGCAGCCGATACCGCTGATGAAGACGATGTTCTCGCGACGCAGCCCGAGTTCGGGCAGGAAGTTGCGGATCGTGTTGAGGATGACGTAGTCACCGCAACCCGGGCACCAGCGCACCTCCTGGTCGCTGGTGAAGTCCTTGCCCTTCTGCGGCTGGTCGGTAGTGGGCACCCCGTCGTTCTTGGTCAATCTGCGATGTGACTCCGGGGTGATACCGAGGTCTGTGCCGATCACGCTAGTCATCTGCGCCGCTCCTCCTCATCGCTACGCTCTGCATCGTCACCGGCGGAAGTCATCTGCGCCGCTCCTCCTCATCGCTACGCTCTGCATCGTCACGCGTTCGCTCCGACCGTTGCCGCGCCCAGCCTGGCGACCATCGCTTTGTCCTGTTCGATCTCGGCCAACGTGCCACCCAAGGCAGCACGGATGATGCGGCCCACTTCGTCGGCGAGGAACGCCAGGCCGTGCACCTTGCTGACCGATTGCACGTTGACCAGGTACTTCGCCCGCAACAGCATCGCGAGTTGGCCGAGGTTCATCTCCGGGCACACCACCTGCGGATAACGCCGCAGCACGTCCCCGAGGTTGGCCGGGAACGGGTTGAGGTAGCGCAGGTGGGCGTGGGCCACCTTGACGCCCTTGCGGCGCGCCCGTCGGCAGGCTTCACCGATCGGTCCGTAGGAGCTCCCCCACCCGATCAGGAGCAGCTCGGCGTCGCTGGTGGGATCATCCACCTCGAGATCCGGGACACTGATGCCGTCGATCTTGGCCTGCCGGATCCGGACCATCAGGTCATGGTTGACCGGCTCGTAGGAGATGTCACCAGAACCGTTCGCCGCCTCCAGGCCGCCGATGCGGTGCTCCAGACCCGGCGTTCCGGGCACTGCGAACTGTCGGGCCAAGGTGTCCCGGTGGCGGGCATACGGCTGGAACGGCTCGTCCGGTTTGGCAAAGACGTGCTTGATCGGCTTCAGCGAAGTGACGTCCGGGATGCGCCACGGTTCGGAGCCATTGGCGATGGCGCCGTCAGAGAGCACGATCACCGGGGTGTGGTACGACACCGCGATGCGGACAGCTTCGATAGCTGTCTCGAAACAGTCCGAGGGTGACCGGGGCGCCACCACGGCCACCGGGGACTCACCGTTGCGGCCGAACAGCGCCTGCAACAGGTCGGCCTGCTCGGTTTTGGTCGGCAGACCCGTTGACGGACCGCCGCGCTGCACATCAATCACGATCAGCGGCAGTTCGGTCATCACGCTCAACCCGAGTGCTTCGGACTTCAGCGAAATGCCGGGGCCTGAAGTGCTGGTGACGCCCAGCGCGCCGCCGTACGAGGCGCCGATGGCGGCGCAGATGCCACCGATCTCATCCTCGGCCTGGAAGGTGATGACGTTGAAGTTCTTGTGTTTGGACAGCTCGTGCAGGATGTCCGACGCCGGCGTGATCGGGTAGCTGCCGAGCACTACCTGCTTGTCGGCCAATTGGCCCGCGGCGACGATGCCATAGGCCAGCGCGGTGTTACCGGAGATCTGCCGGTACTCGCCGGCCGGCAGCGAAGCCTTGGACACCTCGTAAGTGGTGCCGAACGCCTCGGTTGTCTCGCCGTAATTCCAGCCCGCTTTGAGGGCCAGCACATTGGCCTCGGCCACATCGGGCTTGCGGACGAATTTCTCCCGGATGAAGTTCTCACTGGTCTGGATCGGACGCCCGTACATCCACGACAGCAGGCCCAGGGCGAACATGTTCTTGGCGCGCTGACCGTCTTTCTTGGTCGCCCCGATCGCTTCGACGGCGCCGAGAGTGAGCGTGGTCATCGCAACGGAATGCACCACATATTCCTCGAGCTCATCAGTCTCGAGGGGATTGGTGACGTAGCCGACCTTGGTGAGATTGCGCTTGGTGAATTCGTCGGAATTCACGATCACCATGCCCCCGCGCGGCAGGTCGCCGATGTTGGCCTTGAGGGCCGCGGGGTTCATCGCGACCAACACGTCCGGCCGGTCTCCGGCGGTCAGTACGTCGTAGTCGGCGATCTGTATCTGGAAGGACGAGACGCCCGGCAAAGTCCCTGCGGGAGCGCGGATCTCGGCGGGATAGTTGGGCTGCGTGGCCAGGTCGTTGCCCAGCAGGGCCGCGTCTGAGGTGAACCGGTCACCGGTCAGCTGCATGCCGTCGCCGGAGTCCCCGGCGAATCGGATGACGACGTTCTCCAGCCGCTGTCGGCCGACTTGACTTTGCGATCCGTTGTGAGACTCTGTCCCGGCGCCGTTGCCGTTCGGATTCACGCCTCCGCCTTCCATTGGCCCTCCGGACGGGCACTCCGCTGCAGCTCGACGATACGCGCGCCGAAGTGCCATCTCCGCTAACACGTTTTTGCTGTCACCAGCGGTACCAATTATGACACTTTTCTAAGGATGTCTGTTCGACGCCTCAGGCTTATTACCGGCGAGTACGCAGGTAAATGCCGATGTCACGGTGACGCCGGTGGGCGTCAGGAGCAAAACTGTGGTTTTGGTCACTGTGCCGGCGAGACGGCGCGCTCCGCCCGCGCACGAGCTACGGCTCGCGCAGGAAGCCGGGGCGTTTAAGCGGTCTTGTCGCGTCGCTCGCTGCGGGACTGCTTGCGCGGCACGATCGTCGGCAACACGTTGTCCTGCACCGTTTCTTTGGTGACGACCACCTTGGCGACGTCGTCGCGGCTCGGGATGTCGTACATCACCGGCAGCAAGACTTCTTCCATGATGGCGCGCAGGCCACGGGCACCGGTGCCGCGATGAATCGCCTGGTCGGCGATGGCCTCGAGGGCGTCGCCGGTGAATTCCAGCTCCACGTTGTCCATCTCGAAGAGCCGCGTGTACTGCTTGACCAACGCGTTCTTCGGCTCGGACAGGATCTTGACCAGGGATTCTTTGTCCAGGTTGGTGACCGACGCGACGACTGGGAGGCGGCCGATGAACTCCGGGATCAGGCCGAACTTGATCAGATCCTCCGGCATCACTTCGGCAAAGTGGTCGGTGGTGTCGATCTCGGCCTTCGAACGCACCTCGGCGCCGAAGCCCAGGCCCCGCTTGCCGACCCGTTCGTAGATGATCTTTTCCAGACCGGCGAAGGCGCCCGCGACGATGAACAGCACGTTGGTGGTGTCGATCTGGATGAACTCCTGGTGCGGGTGCTTGCGGCCGCCCTGCGGCGGCACCGAGGCCTGGGTGCCCTCCAGGATCTTGAGCAGGGCCTGCTGGACGCCCTCGCCGGAAACATCACGGGTGATCGACGGGTTCTCACTCTTGCGAGCGATCTTGTCGACCTCGTCGATGTAGATGATGCCGGTTTCGGCACGCTTGACGTCATAGTCGGCGGCCTGGATGAGCTTGAGCAAGATGTTCTCGACGTCTTCGCCCACATAACCGGCCTCGGTCAGCGCGGTGGCGTCGGCGATGGCGAACGGCACGTTGAGCATCTTGGCCAGCGTCTGGGCCAGGTAGGTCTTGCCGCAACCGGTCGGACCCAGCATCAGGATGTTGGACTTGGTCAGTTCGACGGGCTCGTAGCGCGAGTCACGGCCCTTTTCGCCAGCCTGGATGCGCTTGTAATGGTTGTAGACCGCGACCGCCAGCGTCCGCTTGGCGGTGTCCTGCCCGATGACGTAACCCTCGAGGAAGTCGCGGATCTCGATCGGCTTGGGCAATTCGTCGAGCTTCACATCGTCAGCGTCGGCGAGTTCCTCTTCGATGATCTCGTTGCACAGGTCGATGCACTCGTCACAGATGTACACACCGGGGCCCGCAATGAGTTTCTTGACTTGCTTCTGGCTCTTTCCGCAGAACGAGCACTTCAGCAAGTCACCGCCGTCTCCGATGCGCGCCATGATGCTTCAGGGCCTACTTCCTGTGTCGCCGTATCGTCTTGCCTGCCGCGTGTTCCCCACGACGCTACCCGTTTGTTCCGGCTCGCCGCGACCGTTAACGCCGAATAGCTTGCTTGGGATTCACTGGATGATCGCGCTTCTCGTGTGCAAGCAACATATCGCCCGTCGGGGTCCGTCACTCGACGAGACGCGCTTTACGTGTCTCTGGCGTGTCGCGGTCGTTACGCCACCGACGCTCAGAGTGCCGGCGGTCAGGCGTTCTGCGCGGAAAGTTTCCGGTACTCCAGCACCGTGTCGA
The DNA here is from genome assembly GCF_055419285.1 of Mycobacterium sp. IDUB_28. Classification (NCBI taxonomy): domain Bacteria; kingdom Bacillati; phylum Actinomycetota; class Actinomycetes; order Mycobacteriales; family Mycobacteriaceae; genus Mycobacterium; species Mycobacterium sp. IDUB_28. Next base: position 863,554 of record NZ_JBVAXK010000001.1, read on the forward strand.
TGATGCCGTAATCCTTGGCGTCCTCGGCGGTGAGGATCTTGTCCCGGTCGGTGTCCTTGCGAATCACCTCAGCATCCTTGCCGGTGTGGCGGGCCAGCGTGGTCTCCATCAGCGTGCGCATCCGCTCGATCTCGGCGGCCTGGATCTCCAGGTCGGAGAACTGCCCCTGGATCACGCCGGACAGCGACGGCTGGTGGATCAGCACCCGCGCGTTGGGCAGCGCCATCCGCTTACCGGGTGTGCCGGCAGCCAACAGCACCGCGGCCGCAGACGCGGCTTGACCCAGGCACACGGTCTGGATGTCGGCCCGCACGTACTGCATCGTGTCGTAGATCGCCATCAGTGAGGTGAACCCGCCACCGGGCGAGTTGATGTACATGGTGATGTCGCGGTCGGGGTCCAACGATTCCAGCACCAGCAGCTGCGCCATGATGTCGTTGGCCGACGCATCGTCGACCTGGACGCCGAGGAAGATGATGCGTTCCTCGAACAGCTTGTTGTACGGGTTGGATTCCTTGACGCCGAAGCTGGAGTGCTCGATGAACGACGGCAGGATGTAGCGCGCCTGCGGCTGGATCTGGGGATTCATTATGCGTCTCCGTTGATGTGTGCGGCGCGGGTGATGATGTGGTCGACAAAGCCGTATTCCAGGGCTTCCTGGGCGGTGAACCAGCGGTCGCGATCCGAGTCGGCCTCGATGCGTTCGATGGACTGACCGGTGAACTCGGCGTTGAGGCGGAACATCTCTTTCTTGATGACGGCGAACTGCTCAGCCTGGATGGCGATGTCGGCCGCGCTGCCGGTGACTCCACCGAGGGGCTGGTGCATCAGGATGCGGGCGTGCGGCAACGCGTACCGCTTACCCTTGGTACCTGCTGCCAGCAGGAACTCCCCCATCGAGGCGGCCATGCCCATCGCGTAGGTCGCGATGTCGCAGGGCGCCAGAACCATCGTGTCGTAGATGGCCATGCCGGCGCTGATCGAGCCGCCCGGCGAGTTGATGTAGAGGTTGATGTCCTTATCGCCGTCCTCGGCGGCGAGCAGCAGAATCTGCGCGCACAACCGGTTGGCGACCTCGTCGTTCACCTCCGAGCCCAGGAAGATGATGCGCTCGGAGAGCAAGCGCTCATAGACGGAGTCCGTGAGGTTGAGACCCACCGAGTTCGATCGCATGTCAGTCACTTTTCCCACCGCGGGGACACCTGCTTTCTTTGTTGCTTGTTGCACCGACACTAACGAACCCGACCCGCCCCATGACTACCTGAAACGGGCGCGTTCGCTCACAGCGTCATGTGGTGGATTCGTCGCTCTTCTCGGCGTCGTCCGCTGCCGATGTTTTTTCGTCGGCGTCTTCGTCGGACTCCGCCGGCTCGACCTGGTCGACACTCCCTGGCTCATGGTCGTGATCATGGTCGTGATCGTCATGGTCATGGTCATGGTCATGGTCGTGGCCCGCGTGCCGCTTGCCGAAGAAGTCACTGGTGTCGATGGCATTGCCGGCGTTATCGGTGACCGTCGCCTTCTCGATCACCGCGCCGATCGCCAGACCGCGCCGCACGTCGGCGAACATGGCGGCCAACTGGTTGTTCTCCTGCAGGTAGGCGAACAACTGCTGTGGCTCAATGCCGTATTGGCGCGAGGTCAGCACCAGCCGTTCGGTCAGGTCCTCCTGACCGACCTGGACGTCGAGTTCGTCGGCGATGGCGTCGAGCAGCAGCTGACGCTTCACGTTCTTCTCGGCGGCGGCACGGGCTTCGGCGTCGAACTCCGCACGTGAGGAGCCCTGCTGCTCGAGCACCTCGGCGAACTTGGCCTCGTCCTGGTTCAGGCCGCTCATCGCGGCGTGCACGGTCTCGTCGATCTGGGATCGCACCACCGCATCCGGCACCGGCACGTCGACGTGCTCGAGCAGCGCGTCCAGGGCGGCTTCGCGGATCTGGTCGGCCTGCTGCGCCCGCTTGGTGTTGCGCACCTGCTCGCGGAGGCTCTCGCGCAGCTCCTCGATCGTGTCGAACTCGCTGGCCAACTGGGCGAACTCGTCGTCGGGCTCGGGCAGTTCGCGTTCCTTGATCGACCGCACGGTGACGGTGACCTCGGCGTCCTGACCGGCATGCTCCCCGGTCGCCAGCTTGGCGGTGAACGTCTTGGACTCGTCGACACCCAGGCCGATCACCGCGTTGTCCAGCCCGGCGATGAGTCGACCCGAGCCCACCTCGTGGGACAGTCCCTCGGCCGCGGCGCCCGGCACGTCCTCACCGTCGACGGTCGCCGACAGGTCGATTGAAACGAAGTCCTCCATCAATACCGTCCGGTCCACGCCGGTCAGGGTGCCGAACCGGGCGCGCAGCGAGTCGAGTTCGGCCTCGACCTCCTCGTCGGTCACCTCGATGGGGTCGACGGAGACCGTGAGCGCATCCAGGTCGGGGATCTCCAGCTTGGGACGGACGTCGACCTCGGCGAAGAACTGCAGTTCCTCGCCGTACTCCTTATGGGTCACCTGGATGTTGGGGCGGCCGATGGGTTGCACATCGGATTCGGTGAGCGCCTGGCCGTAGCGGCTGGGCACGGCCTCCTCGATGACCTGGTCGAGCAGCGCCTCGCGTCCGAAGCGCGCCTCGAGCAACCGCGCCGGAGCCTTGCCGGGGCGGAAGCCCGGCAGCCGGACCTGCTTGGCCAGCTCCTTATAGGCCCGCTGGAAATCTGGCTCGAGCTCGGTGAACGGCACCTCCACATTGATGCGAACCCGGGTGGGGCTCAACTGCTTGACGGTGCTCTTCACGGGCGTGCTCCTCGATGTGTTCGTTTCGGCGCGCGGCAGTGCGCTTGTGGACGTGGTCGGGGTGACAGGATTTGAACCTGCGGCCTTCCGCTCCCAAAGCGGATGCGCTACCAAGCTGCGCTACACCCCGCGGTGACCACGAAATCCTACGGCCCGGTCACACCGGCCACGCAGCGACCTCAGACCTCACGGAGCGGTCACGTGACAGCGTCGATTAGATTTGATCTCCGCCACCACGTATCGTCTCGCTCGACTAATACATGCGGGCGTAGCTCAATGGTAGAGCCCTAGTCTTCCAAACTAGCTACGCGGGTTCGATTCCCGTCGCCCGCTCTGGGCGTATATTTTGCTCAACGGAAAGGCGCCATGAGCGACGTCGAAAGCGTCAGCAACGTGAGCATTCAAGGCTCGTGCGTGCCGAAATTCCAGGGCGTCCGCGAGGCATTCGAGCGCAATTTCGTGCTGCGCCACGAAGTAGGCGCCGCGGTCGCGGTCTGGGTCGACGGCGACCTGGTCGTCAATCTGTGGGGCGGTTCCGCCGACGCCGCCGGCACCCGTCCGTGGCAGGAGGACACCCTCACCACGGTGCTCTCCGGCACCAAGGGTCTGACGTCCACCTGCGTCCACCAACTCGCCGACCGGGGTGAATTGGACCTGCAGGCGCCGGTGGCCCGCTACTGGCCCGAGTTCGGGCAGGCCGGCAAGCAAGACATCACGCTGGCGATGGTGCTGAGCCACCGATCCGGGGTGATCGGGCCGCGTACCCGGTTGACCACCGAGCAGTTGCTCGATTGGGACTTCGTCTGCGAGCAACTCGCCGTCGCCGAACCGTGGTGGCGGCCGGGCACCGCGCAGGGCTACCACATGACGACCTACGGCTTCATCGTCGGTGAGGTGTTTCGTCGCGTCACCGGCCGTACGGTCGGCCAGTATCTGCGGACCGAAATCGCCGAACCGATCGGCGCCGAGATCCACATCGGTCTGTCGCCGAGCGAGCAGCTGCGCTGCGCCGACCGGGTGAACAAACCCACCGGCCGCCAACTGCTGGCCGAACTGCACGCCCCCGGCTACCCGACCAGCCTCGCCGAGCACCCCAAGGCCGGCATGGCGATCTCGATGGGCTTCCTCGCCGATGACGACCTGGACACCGAGAACCTGCAGCTGTGGCGGCAGCTCGAGTTCCCCGGCACCAACGGCCAGGTGTCCGCGTTGGGGATGGCCACCTTCTACAACGCGCTGGCCCAGGAGAAGCTGCTCAGCCGCGAACACATGGACCTGGTCCGGGAATGCCAGGGCGGATTCGAACCCGACCTGGTGCTGGGTCCCCGCGTCGCCGACCACGGCTGGGGTCTGGGCTACATGCTCAACCAGCGCTGCATCAACGGGCCCAACCCGAAGATGTTCGGCCACGGCGGGTTGGGTGGTTCGTTCGCGTTCGTCGACCTGGAACACCGGATCGGCTACGGCTACGTGTCGAATCGCTTCGATGCCAGCAAGGCCAACGCCGACCCGCGCAGTGTCGCCCTGAGCAACGAGGTCTATCGGGCGCTCGGGGTCATCCCGAGCTGAGCAGGGCCACCGCGTCGAGACGGTATTCAGGACGCCACATTCGCCGCGGAAACGCGCTGAGTTCAGTCTCGGCGCCACCACTACAGGCTCGAGGCCTAAGGTCGCTGCAGGTGATGAGTCAGGTCTGGCAATTCGGGCACCAGAACAGATTTCGGCCCTCCAGCACTTCAGTGCGCACCGTTTCCCCACACACCCGGCACGGGTCGCCGGCTCGCCGGTATACATAGGTGCGCGGCCGGCCGCGTCCGTACGAGGGCGCGCCGTGATCGTGTTCCGGGCGGACCACAACGATCTTGCCGCGACGCAACCCGACCTTCATCAGCGCCACCAGATCGGTCCATGCGGTGCTGAACTCGGGCTCGGAGATGTCCACGCCCGGTCGGTGCGGGTCGATGTTGTGCCGGAACAGCAACTCGTTGCGGTAGACGTTGCCCACCCCGGCGATGACGGTCTGGTCCATCAGAAGCGCACCGATTGGCCTGCGAGACTTACTGATTCGCGCCCAGGGCCGGGCCGGGTCGGCGTCGGCGCGCAACGGGTCGGGACCCAGCCGGGCGACTACTTCGTCGACCTGGCTCTCGTCGAGTAACTCACACACCGTCGGGCCGCGCAGATCGGTGCCGTACTGCGCCCCGACCATGCGCATCCGCACCTGTCCGACCGGTTCTGGAACGGTGCCGTCCTCGGGTCGTTGCCATTCGGTGAAGGCGCCGTAGAGCCCGAGGTGCACGTGCACCACCGGGCCACCGGCGTAATGGTGGAACAGGTGCTTACCCCAGGCGCTGGCACGGCGCAACACCCGACCGTTGACCACTGCGGCGGCGTCGTCGAACCGGCCCTGCGGGCTCGACACCGCCACCGGCGCACCGGCGAACCGGCGTTGGTGCAACCGGGCCAGCCGGTGCAGGGTATGCCCTTCGGGCACTGCTCACTCTCCGGCGCCGGGCACCGGAGGCGCTTCGTGTGTGCGTTCGTAGGCGGCGAGAATGTCGATACGGCGTTGGTGGCGTTCAGCTTTCGACCACGGCGCGGACAGGAAGGCGTCGACGATGGCCAGGGCCTCGTCGACGGTGTGCATGCGCCCACCGATACCGATCAACTGCGCGTTGTTGTGCTCGCGGGCCAGCGTTGCGGTCTCCACACTCCACGCCAGGGCGCAGCGCGCGCCGGGCACTTTGTTGGCGGCGATCTGTTCGCCGTTGCCCGACCCACCCAGCACGATGCCGAGGCTTTCCGGGTCGGCAACCGTGCGTGCCGCCGCAGCTATGCAGAATCCGGGGTAGTCGTCCTCGGCGTCATAGCTGAACGCGCCGCAGTCGATCGGCTCGTGGCCGGTCTTCTTCAGGTGCTCGATGATTTGCTGCTTGAGCTCGAATCCGGCGTGGTCGGATCCCAAGTAGACGCGCATGCCGGACATTGTGCCCGACGTCCCGGCGCCGGCAGCAGCGAACCGGCACCGCCGCCCGCCGAGTGTGCACTCGGTGGGAGGTCAGTCGAATTCGGGAGCCTCGGTACGACTTCGCTTGAGCTCGAAGAAGTGGGGGTAGGCCGCAAACGTCACCGATGCGTCCCAGAGCTTGCCGGCCTCCTCGCCGCGCGGGATCTTCGACATCACCGGCCCGAAGAACGCGCTCCCGTTGACGTGGATCGTCGGAGTACCGACGTCGAGTCCCACCGGGTCCATGCCGGCGTGATGGCTCTTGCGCAACGCTTCGTCGTAGGCGTCGTCGGAGGCCGCCTGCGCCAACTCGGCGGGCAGGCCGGCATCGACCAAGGCTAGTTTGACGACTTCGTCGAGATCTGTGTTGCCCTCGTTGTGAATTCGGGTGCCCATCGCGGTGTAGAGCGGTTCCAGCACCTTCGCGCCGTGCGCCTGCTCGGCGGCGATCGCCACCCGCACCGGCCCCCAGGCCTTTGACATCTTCTTCCGGTAGTCGTCGGGCAGACCTTCCCGGTCTTCGTTGAGCACCGCAAGGCTCATGACGTGGAACTGCACCTCGATATCGCGGACCTTCTCCACCTCGAGGATCCAGCGTGAGGTGATCCAGCACCACGGACACAGCGGATCGAACCAGAAATCGGCTTTCGACTTTTCAGGCATTGCTGCGGTCCTCTCCTCGGTAGTGGGTCCGCTCAGACACAACCGCAACCGCGGGCGGACTGTTCCCGCCGCCGCGAACCCCGCGATGTCAGCCGATATGTTGGAACGCGTGGCCCTACCCAACCTCACCCGCGACCAGGCGGTCGAACGCGCCGCCCTGGTCACCGTGCACAGCTACCGGATCAACCTCGACGTCACCGACGGGGCGGGGGCTCCCGGCTCCCGCACGTTCCGCTCCCACACCACCGTGGCGTTCGACGCGCTCGCCGGCGCCGACACAGTCATCGACATCGCCGCCGACAAGCTCCACAGCGCCACCCTCAACGGCCGGGACATCGACGTCTCCGGCTACGACGAATCGACCGGGATCCCGCTGCAAGGCCTGGCCGACCGCAACGTCGTGGTGGTCGACGCCGACTGCCGTTATTCCAACACCGGCGAGGGACTGCACCGCTTCGTCGACCCCGTCGACGACGAGACGTATCTCTACTCGCAGTTCGAAACCGCCGACGCCAAACGCATGTTCGCCTGCTTCGACCAACCGGACCTCAAAGCCACCTTCGACATCCAGGTGACCGCACCCGAGCACTGGAAGGTGGTCTCCAACGCTGCAACAGTGTCGGTCGAGAACGGCGTGCACACCTTCGCTACGACGCCGCGGATGAGCACCTACCTGGTTGCTCTGGTCGCCGGGCCGTACGCCGTGTGGAACGACAACTACACCGACGAGCATGGTGACATCCCGTTGGGCATCTACTGTCGGGCGTCGCTGGCGCCCTACATGGACGCCGAGCGGTTGTTCACCGAGACCAAACAAGGATTCGGGTTCTACCACAACAACTTTGGCCTACCCTACGCGTTCGGCAAGTACGACCAGTTGTTCGTGCCCGAATTCAACGCCGGCGCAATGGAAAACGCCGGCGCGGTGACATTCCTGGAGGATTACGTCTTCCGCAGCAAGGTCACCCGCGCATCCTATGAACGACGCGCGGAGACGGTGCTGCACGAGATGGCGCACATGTGGTTCGGCGATCTGGTCACCATGACCTGGTGGGATGATCTGTGGCTCAACGAATCCTTCGCCACCTTCGCCTCGGTGTTGTGCCAGGCGGAGTCCACCGAATACACCCAGGCGTGGACGACCTTCGCAACGGTGGAGAAGTCGTGGGCGTACCGGCAGGACCAGCTGCCCTCGACGCACCCGATCGCCGCCGACATTCCGGACCTGCACGCGGTCGAAGTGAACTTCGACGGCATCACCTACGCCAAGGGCGCTTCGGTGCTCAAGCAACTGGTCGCCTATGTGGGCTTGGAGGGCTTCCTGGCCGGCCTGCGCGACTACTTCCAGACCTACGCCTTCGGCAATGCCACCTTCAGCGATCTCGTCGCCGCGTTGGAGAAGGCATCGGGACGTGACCTGTCCGACTGGGGACAGCAGTGGTTGAAGACCACCGGATTGAACACCCTGCGGGCCGATTTCGACGTCGATGACGAGGGCACGTTCACCCGGTTCGCAGTCGCGCAGAGCGGCGCGGCACCCGGCGCGGGCGAAACCCGGGTGCACCGACTGGCCATCGGGATCTACGACGACGACGGTTCCGGGAAATTGGTGCGCGTGCATCGGGAGGAGATCGACGTCGAGGGTTCGACGACGGAAGTCCCTGCGCTGGTTGGTGTTTCGCGAGGAAAGTTGATCCTGGTCAACGACGACGACCTCACCTACTGCTCGCTGCGGCTCGACCCGGAGTCGCTGCAGACCGCACTCGACCGCATCGCCGACATCGCCGAACCGCTCCCCCGGTCGCTGGCGTGGTCGGCAGCGTGGGAGATGACCCGCGACGCCGAACTACGCGCGCGCGATTTCGTGGCGCTGGTGTCCGGCGGCATCCAGGCCGAGACCGAGGTCACCGTGTTGCAGCGGCTGCTGTTGCAGGCCCAGACCGCGGTGGGGTCCTACGCCGAGCCGGGCTGGGCGCGCGAGCACGGCTGGCCGCAGCTCGCCGACCGGTTGCTGGAGTTGGCACGCGGCGCCGAGCCCGGCTCCGACCATCAGCTCGCCTTCGTCAACGCCCTGCTGTCCTCGGTGTTGTCGCCGCGGCATGTGGAAGTGCTGACCGGCCTGCTCGACGGCGATCCCGCCGAGCAGGGGCTGGCAGGTCTGGACGTCGACACCGACCTGCGCTGGCGGGTGGTGGTCGCACTGGCCACCGCGGGCGTGATCGACGCCGACGGGCCCGAGACCCCGCGGATCGACGCCGAGGTGCGCAACGACCCGACTGCGGCCGGCAAACGGCACGGTGCGCAGGCATCGGCCGCGCGCCCGCAACTTGCCGTCAAGGAACAGGCGTTCACCGCGGTGGTCGAGGACGACACCCTGGCCAATGCCGTCAGCCGCGCCATGATCGCGGGCATCAGTGCGCCGGGACAGAGTGAGCTGCTCAAGCCGTTCACCGAGCGCTATTTCGCGGTCATCGCCGGCGTCTGGGCCCGGCGATCCAGCGAGGTCGCGCAGTCGGTGGTGATCGGCCTGTACCCCCACCAGGACATCAGCGAGGAGGCGATCGCCGCCGCCGACGAGTTCCTGTCCGACCCGCAGGTGCCACCGGCGCTGCGCAGGCTGGTGCTGGAAGGGCAGGCCGCGGTGCAGCGGTCACTGCGCGCGCGCAACTTCGACAGCGGCGGCGACTAGGGCATCGGGCCCTAGGCCGGCGAAATCCCGGCGCTGAGCACGCGGATTGCGCTGACCAGTCCGTCGATCAGATGCCCCTGTTCGAAGGCCGACGACGCAGCGGCGACCCCGAGCGGCGCAGCGGACTCCGCGCCCCGACCACGCACCGCCGACCCGTAAACCACTTCGATGGCGCTCTGGTCCGGGGACACGGCGAGCAGCACCGCGTTGTTGGGCGTCGGCACCTTGGCCAGAATTTCGCGCGCGCGGGCGGCAGTGTCGCTGCCCAAGTCACCGAGATAGATGGCGAACCGCGCCTTGGACGCCCGCGACGCGTATTTCAGCGCATCGTCCACGGCGACCAAATCGCTGATCGGGAACGGGTAGTGCACGGAGAGCTCACCGGGCTGGGTGACTCCGGACAGACGTCCGCTGCTGGTGACCACCCAGCCTCTCGGCAGATCGGCCGGGTCTATCGTCGCAACTTCACCATGTGCCACTTGCGCCACCTCCTACCGAGAACTCCGACCCGTGTCCGCCGTGGCCGCCGCCGACAGCCTCGTCGGTGGCCGCCCACAGGATCGGGGCGTGGGTCCACTTCTCCGACATGTCATAGGTTGCCGGGTGCGGTCCCTTGCGGGTCATGTACACCAACAGCAGCAGGCCCGCCAGCACCAGCGGGATCCCGAGAAACATCAGGTGCAACTCCATAGCGTTCACGAGGCAAACGCTATCCCACCCGAGTCGGATACGGCACACCTGGCGGCCGGGAAATCAGGCCGCGCCCTCACCCAGGTACCGCGCCCAGTGCGGGTCCAGCTCCTTGACTGTGGACAACAGCCGCCAGTGCTGTCCCGTCGGCGGCAGCGGCGCCCGCCGCAACGACCAGCCGAGTTCGGTGAGTAACTTGTCGCCCTTGCGGTGATTGCAGGTGGCGCAGCAAGCGACGCAGTTCTCCCAGGAGTGGTCACCGCCGCGACTGCGGGGCACTACGTGGTCGATGGTGTCCGCCTTCGCCCCGCAGTATGCACAGCAGAACCGGTCTCGATGCATCAGCGCCGCGCGCGTCATCGGAACCCGGGCGCGGTACGGCACCCGGACGTAGGAGCGCAGCTGGATCACCGATGGCACCGCGATCGCCCTGGTAGCGGAGTGAATGACCGGGCCGGCCGGGTCGGCGTGCACCACGTCGGCCTTGCCGCACATCACCATCACGATGGCGCGGCGCAACGGCAGGGCGGTGAGGGGCTCGTAGGTGGAGTTCAGCAGCAGCACCCGACGGCGATTCCAGACCGATGCGCTCTCCACCCGCGTGGGCGGATGAGACGGTGAATCGACGCTGTGCAGACATGACGCGGTGGCTGGCCCGGTTCCATTTGCCGTGCTGCCGACACCTCGGTGGCCACGACGTTTGTTGCGCTGCGCCATAAATCCTCCGCCGACAGTCCACCATGATTTGCTGCCGATCGCACGACATTTGTTCCGGCTACGTCGTGTCGATCCGGTGAACACCGGGGCGGTGGCTGCGCCGCCCTGTGGCGGTGGGCCCACAATGGAGGGCGATGGAACAAGCAACCGAGTCTTTTTACGACGCCGTCGGCGGGGCGGAGACGTTCGACGCGATCGTGGCGCGCTTCTACGAACAGGTCGCCGACGACGAGATCCTGCGGCCGTTGTATCCCGAGGAGGACCTGACCGGCGCCGAGGAGCGCCTGCGCATGTTCCTCGAGCAGTATTGGGGCGGCCCACGCACCTACTCCGACCGACGCGGACATCCCCGGTTGCGGATGCGGCACATGCCGTTCCGCATCACGCCGATAGAGCGCGACGCCTGGTTGCGGTGCATGCACACCGCGGTCGCGTCCATCGATTCGCAGACCCTGGACGACGAGCACCGGCGCCAGTTGCTGCAGTACCTGGAGATGGCCGCCCACTCGTTGGTCAACTCCGCGTTCTGATGACCGCTCAACAGGACTGGTGGCGCTCCGCGGTCTTCTACCAGGTGTATCCCCGCTCGTTCGCCGACAGCGATGGCGACGGCGTCGGCGACCTCGACGGTCTGACCGACCGGCTGGAACATCTGGAACAACTTGGCGTGCAAGCGATTTGGATCAACCCGGTCACCGTCTCGCCGATGGCCGACCACGGCTACGACGTCGCCGATCCCCGCGACATCGACCCGCTGTTCGGCGGGATGGCCGCCTTCGAGCGATTGATCGCCGCCGCGCACGCCCGTGGCATCAAAGTCACTATGGACGTGGTGCCCAACCACAGCAGCTCCCAGCATCCGTGGTTCCAGGCCGCGCTGGTTGCCGGTCCCGGCACCGAGGCACGTGACCGCTACTTTTTCCGCGACGGTCGCGGACCTGACGGGCTGCTGCCGCCCAACAACTGGGAATCGGTGTTCGGCGGACCGGCCTGGACGCGGGTGATCGAGCCGGACGGCACTCCCGGCCAGTGGTATCTGCACCTGTTCGACACCGAACAGCCGGACCTGAACTGGGATAACCCGGAGATCTCCGACGACTTCGAGAAAACGTTGCGGTTCTGGCTGGAGCGCGGTGTCGACGGGTTCCGCATCGACGTGGCGCACGGGATGGCCAAGCCCGCGGGGCTGCCGGACTCACCCGACGTGACCGAGGTGCTGCGTCACACCGACGACGACCCGCGGTTCAACCGGCCCAACGTGCACGCCATCCACCGCGACATCCGCAAGGTCATCGACGACTATCCGGGGGCGGTCACCGTCGGCGAGGTGTGGGTGCACGACAACGCCCAGTGGGCGCAGTACCTGCGCCCCGACGAACTACACCTCGGCTTCAACTTCCGGCTCACCCGTACCGGCTTCGACAGCACCGAGATCCGCGATGCGATACAGAACTCGCTGGACGCCGCCGCATTGGAAAACGCCACCCCGACCTGGACGCTGTCCAACCATGACGTCGGCCGCGAGGTCAGCCGGTACGGCGACGGCGAAGTCGGACTGCGCCGCGCCAAGGCCATGGCGATGGTGATGCTCGCGCTGCCCGGCGCGGTGTTCCTCTACAACGGCGAAGAGCTCGGGCTGCCCGACGTGGACCTGCCCGACGAGGTGCTGCAGGACCCGACCTGGGAACGTTCCGGGCACACCGAGCGTGGCCGTGACCGCTGCCGGGTGCCGCTGCCCTGGTCGGGCGAGGTCCCCCCGTTCGGGTTCTCCACCAATCCCGACACCTGGTTGCCGATGCCGGCGGACTGGGCGGGGCTGACCGTGGAAAAGCAGCTCGCCGATGCCGGGTCGACGTTGATGTTCTTCCGGCAAGCGCTCCGATTGCGTAGGGAGCATGGTGAATTCGACGGCGCAGAGGTCTGGTGGCGGCCTGCTCCCAAGGACGCGGTGGTGTTCGCGCGTCCCGGCGGGTTGGTGTGCGCGCTGAATGCCGGCGAACTCCCGATCGCGCTGCCCCCGGGGGACGTCATTCTCACCAGCGCCCCGCTGACCGAAGGGCGGTTGCCACCGGACAGCACGGCCTGGGTGCTTGGTTAGCCGTTTCGCGATTCGGTGCCCGCTGCTCTATATCTGATGCATGGCGCCCTACGCGTGGACAGTGATCGGAGCCGGCCCCGCCGGAATCGCCGCGGTGGGACGACTACTCGATCAGGGCATCGGGCCGGAGCAGATCGCCTGGATCGATCCCGCCTTTGCGGCGGGTGATCTGGGCGGCAAATGGCGTTCCGTCTCGAGCAACACCATCGCCGGGACGTTCCTGGAGTATCTGAACGGCTCGTCGGCGTTCCGGTTTTCCGAAGCGCCGCCGTGTCCGCTGCGAGAGGTCGACCCGGCAGAGACCTGCGCCCTTGCGCTGGTGGCAGATCCGTTGCTGTGGATCACCGGGCAGCTGCGCGACCGGGTGACGAGTTTTCAGTCCACGGCCAAGGCGCTGTGGTTGGCGAACCGGCGCTGGCGAGTCGACACCGAGGACGCCGAAATCGTCTCCGACAACGTGATTCTCGCGGTGGGTGCCGTCCCGAAGACGCTGAATTATCCGCAGCTCGAGGAGATTCCGGTGGACGTCGCGCTCGATCCGGAGAAACTCGCGCAGGTGACGTTGGACGGCGTGACCGTCGCCGTGTTCGGTTCGTCGCACTCGTCGATGATCGTGTTGCCGCATCTGCTGCGCCGGCCGGTGGCAAAAGTAATCAACTTCTACCGCGGTCCACTCAAATACGCGGTTTATCTTGATGATTGGATTCTCTTCGACGACACCGGCCTCAAGGGCCGGGCAGCGGAGTGGGCCCGCGAGAACATCGACGGCCGGTACCCCGACCGGTTGGAGCGGTGCTGGGTTTCCAGCGCCGAGTTCGACGGGAAACTCGCCGAATGTGACCGCGTCGTCTACACCGTGGGATTCCAGCGCAGGACGCTACCCGAGACCCCGCAGTGGGGCCCGTTGGACTACAACCCTCAGAACGGGATCATCGCGCCCGGACTCTTCGGGCTGGGCATCGCGTTCCCGGAATACGCCGAGGACCCTTACGGCTACGGTCAATATCGAGTGGGGCTGAAGAAGTTCATGGACTACCTCAACTCCGTGCTGCCGCTGTGGATGGTCTACCGCACGTGAGTAGGCAGGCCGATAAAATCGGCCTGATTGATGCGCCCGGTCAGTTCAGCATCAGCGCGGCATGGGCGCGCCGCCGGTAGACCGAACCGAACCGCGCGTCGATCCGCAGCCACGACGGCGACACCCGGACCCGGATCATCTCGCCGGCGTCGATCGTTTCGGCCGACTGGGCCACGAAACCCATCGCAGTCAAAGCGAATACGCTGCGCATCGGCAGTCCGACGACGACATCGCCGGAGCTGACTTCGATGACTTCCTGGTCGAGCAGCGACACCGGGGGGCCGTGGGCACTACCCTGCTCCCGGGCCAGTTGGGCACCGTCGCGCGCCAGGTCCACCACGACGCGCGCCGGTATGTCCTCGAGGTGGGTGAAGCCTGACTCCGGCGGTAACCCCCCGCGCCAGGCGGAGTCCATCGCGAAGCCGGGGTCCACGAAGCCCGTGGCGTCCACATTGGCCAGACCGCGCGCCAGCGCGTCAGCGCCGACAGACATGTCGTCGGGACGTACCCTGCCGGCTACCACCCGGCTGGCCAGCACATCGAAACCCGTTGCCACCCAAGCCGTCAGCAGTCCCGGCGAGCGGGCACGGATGCGGATGACCGCGGCGTCGTCCAGGCGCAGTGCATGATCGACGAAGGTGGCCAGATCCGCGCGGTGGGCGGCCAACCCGTCCGGGTCAAGCCACAGCCCCCGCTCGCGCACGCCTTCTAGTCCCTGAGCCACCGCTGCAGATACTCCCGATGGTGAGGTGTCAGGCGCACCAGGCGCTGCTCCTCGATGTGCACTGCGGCGAGTTGCGACTCGGCGATCACGGCGGGTTTGGATTCCGGGTCGGCATTGACCGAACGAACCTCGTAGCCCAGGGTGAAGTCCACCGCGCGCAGCCGCTTGGTCCAGATGGTGACCTGCAGCGGCGAATCCACCAGCCGCAATTGATCTTTGTAGGTAACCCGCACGTCAGCGATCAGCAGACCGATGGTGGTGATGTCGGCGCCGAACGGCTCACGCAGGAACGGCACCCGCGACTCTTCGAGAATCGTGACCATGGTGGCGTGGTTGACATGCTGGTACATGTCGATGTCCGACCACCGCACCGGTACCGGCGCGACGTATCCGATGCTCACCCTGACGATCCCCGTCCGCTGGTCCGTGTCATGCGCCGGATCTGACGGGCCGCCACCGACAGCGTCGCAAGATCCTTGGCACCGCTCTGCTGAATCTCGTCGAGCGTCCGCCGCGCCCGATCCACCCGCGAGGCGCTGATGTGCTCCCACTCGGCGATCTTCTCTTCACCGCTCTCCCCGGGCTCCCCCACTGCCAGCACGTCGAAACACAGCGACCGCAACGAGGCGTAGATGTCGTCGCGAATCGCCAAGCGCGCCAAGGAGTGCCAGCGATCGTTGCGCTCCAGCTCGGAAACCGCGGTCAGCAGTGAGTCGGTGCCCAGGTGGTCCATCAATGCGAAATAGGTGTCGGCGACGTCGGCGGTCTCGATCTCGGTGATATCGGCGATGTCGATGATGTCGAGCAGGCTGTAGCGGTACAGGCCGACCGCGACCCGGTAGGCCAGGTCCGGTGGTGCGCCGAGCGCGGTGAATTCCGCCGCTTCCTTCTCGACGATGGCCTTGTCGTCGCCGCGCAACCACTCCGACATGCGCGGTGTCAGCGCCTTCACCTTGGCGGCGAAACGGTTGATCTCGGCCCCGACGGCCAGCGGCTGCGGCCGGTAGTTGAGCAACCAACGTCCGGCCCGGTCGATAAGCCGCCGGGTGTCCAGGGTGAGGCGGTCGGACAGAGCGACGGGCAGGTTGGCCGCGCGGATCCGCCGCCACACGTGGCCCACGCCGAAGATGGCGTCGGTGGCTGCGTAGGTGCGCACCGCGTCGAGCGGACCGACACCCACGTCCTCGGTGATCCGGAACGCATACGTGATGCCCGCGGTGTCCACCAGGTCGTTGATCAGCATCGTGGTCACGATCTCGCGGCGCAGTTGGTGCGTGCGGATTTCCGGAGTGAACCGGTCCCGCAGCGGCTTCGGGAAGTACTGCGGCAGCCGCGAGGCGAACACATCCTGGTCCGGCAGCTCGGTTTTCAGCACCTGCTCCTTGAGCGCGAGCTTGACGTGCGCCATCAACGTCGCGAGTTCGGGCGAGGTCAGACCGATGTGGGCCTCCGCGCGCCGTAGGATCTCTTTCTCCGACGGCAGCGCTTCCAGTTCCCGGTTCACACCGCGTTCGGCTACCAAGTACTTGATCTGGTCGGCGTGCACCGGCAACAGGCTGGCCGCGTTGGCCCTGCTGGTGCCCATCAGATCGTTCTGGTCCTCGTTGTCGGTGAGAACCAGGCGGGCGACCTCGTCGGTCATCGATTCCAGCAGCGCGGTGCGCTCCTCGGGTTTGACCTTGCCCGCGGTGACCAGCGAGTCGATCAGGATCTTGATATTGACCTCATGGTCGGAGCAGTCGACGCCGGCGGAGTTGTCCATCGCATCGGTGTTGATGCGACCACCCGAGAGGTCGAACTCGACGCGGCCCAACGCCGTCACCCCGAGGTTGCCACCCTCGCCGACCACCTTGGCGCGCACCTGGTTGGCATTGACGCGCACCGGGTCGTTGGCGCGGTCACCGACGTCGGCGTCGGATTCCGATTCGGCCTTGATGTAGGTGCCGATGCCGCCGTTGAACAGCAGGTCGACCGGCGCCTGCAGAATCGCCCGGATCAAATTGGGGGGCGACATCTCGGAGACCTCGCCCTCGATGCCGAGCGCCGCGCGCACCTGGGCGCTGACCGGGATCGCCTTCTGATCGCGGCTGTACACGCCGCCGCCCTCGCTGATCAGCGAGACGTCGTAGTCCTCCCAGCTGGACCGGGGCAGGTCGAACATCCTGGCGCGCTCGGCCCACGACGTCGCGGCGTCGGGGTCGGGGTCCAAGAACACGTGCCGGTGATCGAAGGCGGCGATCAGCCTGATGTGCTTGCTCAGCAGCATGCCGTTGCCGAACACATCGCCACTCATGTCGCCGACCCCGACGACGGTGAAGTCCTGGGTCTGGGTGTCTACCCCGATTTCCCGGAAGTGGCGCTTGACGGCTTCCCAGGCGCCGCGGGCGGTGATGCCCATCGCCTTGTGGTCGTAGCCGACCGATCCGCCCGAGGCGAACGCGTCACCGAGCCAGAATCCGTAGGACTTGGCGACGTCGTTGGCGATGTCGGAGAAGGTGGCGGTGCCCTTGTCGGCGGCCACCACGAGGTAGGCGTCGTCGCCGTCGCGGCGGACCACTTCGGCCGGCGGATTCACCGCACCGGTCAGCTGGTCCACGTTGTCGGTGACGTCGAGCAGCCCGGAGATGAACAGCTGGTAGCAGGCCACACCCTCGGCGCGGGTGGCGTCGCGGTCGGCGGCAGCGTCCCCGGTGGGCAGCGGTGCCCGCTTGAGCACGAACCCGCCTTTCGCCCCGACCGGCACGATGACGGCGTTTTTCACTGCTTGTGCCTTGACCAGGCCGAGGATCTCGGTGCGGAAGTCGTCGCGACGGTCCGACCAGCGCAGCCCGCCGCGCGCGACCGGGCCGAACCGCAGATGCACGCCTTCGACACGGGGCGAGTAGACGAAGATCTCGTATTTCGGTCGCGGCAGCGGGAGTTCGTCGAGCAGCTGAGCATCGAGCTTGAGCGCCAACACGTTCCGGCTGCGCGCCGAACCTTCGCGCGTCACAAAGTAATTGGTGCGCAGCGTGGCCTGCACCAGCGAGGCGAACGCGCGCAGGATGCGGTCGGTGTCCAGGCTCACCAGTGCGTCGATGTCCGCGGCGACGGCGGCGGCCGCGGTCTGTGCGTCCCGGCCCGACGGCGATGCCGGCGACGGGTCGAAGAGCGCCTCGAACAACGCCACCAGAGACGTTGCGGTAGAAGCGTGTTCGTTCAGGACCGATTCGATGTAGGACTGGCTGTAGGGAAAGTTCGCCTGCCGCAGGTACTTGGCGTAGGCGCGCAGCAGTACGACCTGCTGCCAGGTTAGTCCGGCACGCATGACCAGTTCGTTGAACCGGTCGATCTCAACGCGCCCGTGCCAGATTGCGGTGACCGCGTCGGCGAACCGTCGGGCGGTCGCTTCGCGCTCGGCCGCACTGGAAGCCGGCCGGATGGTGGGGTGCGGCGAGATCTTGAACTGATAGATCCACACCGGCAGCCCGTCGCGCCGGGTCACGGTGAACGGCCGTTCTTCGAGCACCACCACACCCATGCTCTGCAACATCGGCAGCAATTGACTCAGCGAGGCGCTGCGCCCGCCCAGGAACCAGGTCAGTTGGGCCAGTCCCTGTTCGTCGCCGTCGGCGAAGACCAACTTGACTGTGTCATCGGCCAGTTCGTTGATGACCGCGATGTCGTCGATGGCCTGGGCCGGGGTGACGGCCTGCTTGTAGGCCTCAGAGAAGGCCGCGGCGTAATGCTCGGCATCGGCGGATTCGACGGCGCTCTCCGGCAGCGCGGCCGCCGCAGCGATCAGACGGTCCGACCAGGTTCGGGCGGCCTCGCTGAGCAGCGCCTGAATTCGGGTGCGGTTGGCTTCGGAGACGTCGACCGGCGCGAGACCGCCGTCGGCGTCACCCTGTGGCAGCCGCACCATGAAATGCATGAGCGCCCAGGGCGATTCACTGACCCGGGCGGTGAATTCCAGTCGGGTACCGCCGAATTCGCGGACCAGGATGTCCTCAATCTGCAGCCGCACCGGCGTGGTGTAGCGGTCGCGCGGCACGTAGACCAGGCACGAGACGAAGAACTGTAGCCGGTCCGCGCGCAGGAACAGCAGGGCACGCCGTTGCGACCCCATGTCGACGACGGCTTTGGCCATGGTGAGCAACCGGTGGGCGCTCAGGGTGAACAACTCGGGCCGCGGAACGGTCTGGATGACGTCGAGCAGCAACTGGCCCGGGTGGCTCGGGTCGCTGCCGGCCAGGGTGAGCGCGTCGCGGACCCGATGCGAGATCATCGGGATCTCCAGGACGTCGGCGTTCATGGCGGCCACCGTGAACAACCCGACGAAGCGGTGCTCGATCACGCCGTCGTCGACGTTTTCGCGGACGGCGATCGCGTACGGGTAGGCGCCGTACCGCAGGTAGCTGCCGACCGAAGCCTGCGCCAGCACGAGCAGCTTGTCGTCGTCGGTGAGGCGCGGCCGGGTGCCGCTGCGGGCGCGCAACACGCCCAACCCGCTGGAGCCGTCGCCGATGACCAGACCGTCCTGCACCCGGCACGGCTGGTAGCCCAACAGCAGGAAGTTGCCGTCGTCCAGCCAGCGCAGCAATTCGGCGACCTCGTGGCGGTCGGGCGCCGCATAGTGCCCTTCGGGGTCCTCGTCGACGGTCGTGGCCAGCTCGCTCAGCGTCGCGATCATCGCCGTCGCATCGGTGGCGACCCGCTGCACATCGGCGAGCACCTTCGGCAGCAGCCGTTCCACTTCGGCGAGAGCTTTGCGGTCGACGGACGACGAGAGTTGCACGTGGATCCAGGCCTCGCCGACGTAGGGCGATTTGTCCTGCGACTTCGCCTGGATACCGAGCAGTTCTCCGGTCGGGCTGCGCTGCACCTCGAACACTGGGGTCATGATCGCCGTGTAGAACACGCCTAGCCGGTGCAGCAGCACCGTCACCGAGTCCATCAGCATGCTGCCGTGCTCGGTGACCACCTGCAGCGCCGGACCGAAGCCGCCCGAGTCATCCACGGGGTAGACGGCGACCCGGCTTTCCCCCGGCGGGCGGAGACGACCGAGCCGGTAATGGGCAGCCAGCAGTGCCGGTGTCACCGCCAGCGCGGGCGCCGACCCGGGTTGAGATCCGTCTTCCTGCGATCCCCGGTAGCTGTCGGTGTAGGCCTTGACTATCCAGTCAGGGATGTCTGCGTCCTGCGTGAATGAGGTCCACGCCGCGACGTCCTCCTTGGCTCCGGGATCGATCGTCATTCCGATTGCTCCCCACTCGTGACGGACCCAACTGGGTTGGCAGAGCTGACACTAGTCCCGTGTAAGCCTGCGATGGGTCACTCTGTGCGGACGCGCCGCATCGGCACCGAGGCGTTCGACCTTGTTCTCCTCGTAGGCGCCGAAGTTGCCCTCGAACCAGAACCATTTGGCCTCGTTGTCGTTGTCGCCCTCCCACGCCAGGATGTGGGTGCAGGTGCGGTCGAGGAACCAGCGGTCGTGGGAAATCACCACTGCGCAGCCGGGGAAGTTCACCAGCGCATTTTCCAGTGAGCTCAGCGTTTCGACGTCCAGGTCGTTGGTCGGTTCGTCGAGCAGGATCAGATTGCCGCCCTGTTTGAGGGTCAGCGCGAGGTTCAGCCGGTTGCGTTCGCCGCCGGACAGCACGCCTGCGGGTTTTTGCTGGTCGGGACCTTTGAACCCGAACGCCGACACGTAGGCCCGCGACGGTACCTCGGTCTGGCCTACTTCGATGTAGTCCAGGCCGTCGGAGACGGTTTGCCACACCGTCTTCTTGGGATCGATGCCGGCCCGGCTCTGGTCGACGTAGCTCAGCTTGACGGTGTCGCCGACCTTCACCGTGCCGCTGTCCGGCTCCTCGAGCCCGACGATCGTCTTGAACAGCGTCGTCTTACCGACCCCATTGGGTCCGATGACACCGACGATGCCGTTCCGGGGCAGCGTGAAGGACAGGTCCTTGATCAAAGTGCGGCCTTCGAAGCCCTTGTCGAGGTGGTCGACCTCGACCACCACCGAGCCCAGGCGGGGTCCGACGGGGATCTGGATCTCCTCGAAGTCGAGCTTGCGGGTCTTCTCCGCCTCGGCAGCCATCTCCTCGTAGCGCTGCAGTCGGGCCTTGCTCTTGGCCTGACGCGCTTTGGCGCCGGATCGGACCCAGGCCAGTTCCTCTTGCAGCCGTTTTTGCAGCTTGGCGTCTTTGCGCCCCTGCACTGCGATCCGCTCGGCCTTCTTCTCCAAATAGGTCGAATAGTTGCCTTCGTAGGGGTAGGCGCGGCCGCGGTCGAGCTCCAAAATCCATTCCGCGACATTGTCGAGGAAGTAGCGGTCGTGGGTGACCGCCAGGATTGCCCCCGCATAGCTGGCTAGGTGCTGTTCGAGCCACTGCACGCTTTCGGCGTCCAGGTGGTTGGTCGGTTCGTCGAGCAGCAGCAGATCCGGTTTGGATAGCAGCAGCTTGCACAGTGCGACGCGGCGCCGTTCACCGCCGGAGAGGTTGGTGACCGGTTCGTCCGGCGGCGGGCAGCGCAACGCGTCCATAGCCTGCTCCAACTGAGAATCCAGGTCCCACGCGTCGGCGTGATCCAAGTCCTCCTGCAGCCGGCCCATCTCCTCCATCAGCTCATCGGTGTAGTCGGTGGCCATCAGCTCGGCCACTTCGTTGAAGCGGTCGAGCTTGACCTTGATCTCACCCAGGCCCTCTTCGACATTGCCCCGAACGGTTTTCTCTTCGTTGAGCGGTGGTTCCTGCAACAGGATGCCCACCGTTGCGTTGTTGGCCAGGAAGGCGTCACCGTTGTTCGGCTTGTCCAACCCGGCCATGATCCGCAAGACGCTCGACTTTCCGGCCCCGTTGGGGCCGACGACGCCGATCTTGGCGCCGGGATAGAAGCTCAACGTGACGTCGTCGAGGATCACCTTGTCGCCGTGCGCCTTGCGGACCTTCTTCATCGTGTAGATGAACTCAGCCATGCCGCGGTGTTGCCTTTCTGGTCTTCAAGAAACTCGCTGTGAAATATCCGCGGACCATCCTATGCACCACCGCGGTCCGCTAGGCCGACAGTGGCAGCGCCCGGCGTCCCGCCGCATCGGCACCGACGGTCAGATCCAGAGCGGGTTCATCCGTCCCGGCGAGTTCGCCGTCGGTTGCGGCGGCGTCCGGTAGGCCGGTTGCCGCGGTGGTCGCGGCGTCCTCCCCGGTGCGGCCCGGGGTCTCGACCCGCAACCGGGACAGGTCCGGTCCCACCGCCGTCGCGCGCATCTCGACCGAGGAGCGACGGTTGCCGTCCTTATCGTCATATTCGCTGGTGTAGACGTGGCCCACGACGATCACCGGAGAGCCCTTACCGAGGGTGGCGCCCACACCCGCGACCAGCCGGCCCCAGCAGTTGACGGTGATGAACAGGGAGTTGCCCGACTCCCACCCACCGTCACTGGTGCGCCGCCGCGAGTTGCTGGCTACCCGGAACTTGATCAGGTCCTGCTCGCCGACCTTGCGGCGCTGCAGGTCGTTGACGATGTGACCGACGACGGTGAGGGATGTTTCGAACATTGCGCTGATTCCTTCCGATTCGCCGGGGGTCCTTCCCCGGTCGCGTGCTTGTCTGGAACCCATTGAGCGCCGAGTCACCGACACCCCGAGCCGGTGATCGCTGCGAGGGTGGCACCCTGTGGAAAACCCCGCGACTGTGGATAGGTCGATGCGGCGCGATTACCGTGGACGACGTGGCGGCGGTGGGGGCAATGAACGTCGTTGATGACATGTGGCCAGCACGCTGGCTAACCGAGAGCGTCCGAAGCTTCGCCCACAATGTGGGGTCGCTGTTGCCGGCTACCTTCGCGGCCTTCGCCCGGGTGTTCCACCCAGCATTTGACGGCTCGGAACAGGTGCGCTGGGCGGAGGTCGCGCACGCCAACAACAAGGTTGCCCACCCCCGGATGCAGTTCACCGCGCTGACCGGTTACGCGTCGCGTTACGACCCCGCCTATCGCGCGTCGCGACCCGGAGTGTTCGAGGAAGCACCGGCGGCGGGGACCCTGCGGCCTGAGATCGCCGGGCCGCTGTCGCGGATCCTGGCGCGGCACACGACGACGGCCGACAAGTGCTGGTTCGCGGTATGGCACGGTCGCAGTGACCTTGACCGGGCGTTTCACGGTCGGCCGACCTTCGAGTTACCCGCCCGCAGCTATCACCTTGCCTGCGGTCCGATCACCGCCGCCGCGCAGTCGGTGGCAGCGCCGGGTTTTCGGCACCTCTCCCCCAACCTGTGGTGGCCCGATGACCAGGCCTGGTGTGTGATTACCGAAATCGACCTGGACAGCACCTATCTGGGCGCCTCGGCGGCCTGTGTTGAGGAAATCGTGGCCGCCCCCGGTCTGGAAACGGCACGCGTCAGCGTGAGCGTCGGCATCACCGCGGACAGCGACGCCCTCAATCCGACGGGGACGACGGATCCGCCCCAGCAAGTTTGGCCGCGCCGGTGACACCAACCTCCCGGTGTTTTGCGATGCGTTGTTGGCGCGCCTGAAACTCCCGCTCGGCGAACCGGTTGCGCGCGATCTGCCCCACGTAGGTGAAGTCCCGCAAAATATTTCGCAGTTCGCGCCGGAACGTCTCGCGGCGCTCAGCAAGGTCCGGACCCCGCGCGATCAGATCCTGGTCGGCGGCCACCTGTCGGGCGGTGTCGAACAACAGCGTCGACACCGACTCGCTGCTGCGAACCCGTCCCTGTGCGACGTACTGCCGGCCCACGCCAAGTGCCAGGTCGGTCAGTTCCTCCCGGCCGATGTCTGCCGGGGCATCGCGCAGCACATCGGCGACAATCTCGTAGGCCTCGAAGAACACCCGCAACATCGCTTCGGACATCAACGGGCGCTTGGCGTACAGAATCTTCTCGATCTGCTCGCCACCGGCCGCCACGTGCGCTTCCCAATCTTGGTGCCAGGCAATCTCTTCGGCGATGTTGGCGCGGAAGGACGCCGAGTCGGCGAAGTAGAAGTCGAATTTCAGCAGATCCCGCAGCCGCATCGCCTGCGCCCAGAACGCCTCGACCCGGTCGCCCTCAGCGTGCCGGGCGTGCGCCAGCGCCAGTTCGACGATCGATGTCTCCAAGAATGCGTGAATCACCGAGTTGCGATAGAACGCCCCGGCGTGCTCGTCCTCAGGTGCGATGTACCACACCGGTTCCCGCCCGCTGTCGACGCGAGTCACCGGGTGCCCGTTGGACAATGCGTCCACGGCTGCCCGCACTCCCTCACGGGAACGCAACCGCAGCGCACTGGTGGACACCGGCGTCTGCTTGCGGTCCAGGTAGTCCAACGAATCCTGCAATGTGTGGTGC
Organism: Mycobacterium sp. IDUB_28; assembly: GCF_055419285.1. Taxonomy (NCBI): domain Bacteria; kingdom Bacillati; phylum Actinomycetota; class Actinomycetes; order Mycobacteriales; family Mycobacteriaceae; genus Mycobacterium; species Mycobacterium sp. IDUB_28. The sequence continues at coordinate 887,332 of NZ_JBVAXK010000001.1, forward strand.
AACTGATCGAGGGTCAGCGCTGTACCGCGAGTCGTCAGCAGCAACGCCGAGACCAGCCCGGTCGCCGTCACCGGTGTGGACTGCAGGATGCGCCATGCCACCTCGAATGACATCTTCTGCAGCGCAAGCCTTTTGGCGGCATCATCGTGGGCCAGCGGACCGTGCGGTTCGCCGAGATACTGGCGCATCGACACCGCTTCGGGGAAACGCACGTAGATCTTGCCGTAGTTGCGTTCGCCCTGGGCTTTGATGAAGTTGTAGAGCCAGCTGAAACCTTCGGGTGTCTTCTCCGCACCTTGGGCGTAGGCCGCGTATTCGGCGATCTCGTGCAACTGGTCGAAACAGATCGAAACACCCTGCAGCAGAATGTCTTCACTGCGACCGTCGAGGTAGGCATCGGCGACATAACTCATCAGCCCGAGCTTGGGCGGCAACATCTTTCCGGTACGCGACCGGGTGCCCTCGATGGACCAGCTGAGGTTGAACCGCTTTTCGACGATGTAACCCACGTATTCCTTGAGCACATACTTGTAGAGCTTGTTGTCGCCGATGTTGCGCCGGATGAAGATGGTCCCCGACCGCCGCATCAACGGTCCCATCACTCCGAAAGACAGGTTGATGCCACCGAACATATGGACCGGGGGTAATCGGTTGTCCTGCATCGCAACCGGTACCACCGCGCCGTCGATGTAGGAACGATGCGAGAACAGCAGCACCGCGGGATGGGCTTCCAGCGCGGTCCGCATGGCCGCGACTTCATACTCGTCGTAGTCGAATTCCGGATCGAAGCCGCGGCTGAGCAACTTGCCAAGGACCGAGATCACGTCTACCGAGGCCTGGCTCCAACCCGTCGCCAATTCGTCGAGCATTTTGCCGGCTTCCTCGACGGTGGCGCCGGGGATCGCATCGAGTCCGGCGCGAAAACGCGCTGAGGCCAACATTTCCGGCTTGACCAGTCGAGGTGACTTGTACTGCGGTCCCAGGATCCGGTACTCCGCGCGGGCCAACGCCAGCAATGCGCGCCGGGTGACGAACTGCGCGAATTCTCGGGGGTTCTCAGCGACGGTTGTTTCGTGCCACTGCTGGCGCAGCTCGGACACCCTGGCCGACTCGCCGGCCACCACTCGTGCGCGCCACGGCTCGGTGCGCAGTATGCGTCGCTGCTGACGTTGACTGGGGTGATAGGGATCCCGGCCTGGGAGCAGCGCGGCCACTTTGGCCACCTTGCCGCGGTCGGCGGGCGGCAGCCAGAAGACCCGTACCGGCACGATCGACCGGTCGCCCCCCGACTCGAGCTGCTCGATCAGCGCGGTCAACGCCTCCGGCGGCGCGTCCTCCGACGGCAGCTGCACCACATCCAAGGATGTCTGCGGGCAGCGGTCCCGCTGCGCGCCCAACCAATCGGTGACCAGCTTCACCTCGACCGCTGTGTCCATCGACGCGAGTACCAGCGCGTCTTCGGCAGTCAGGTCTGCGCTGGTGTCGGCGGCCGGCTTCGTCACGGCCGTCCTCACTGATCCGCGTTGGGCTGGTGCGCCTCAACATCTTTGGGTTCGACGGTTGATTCGTGCGGGGTGATGTTCGGCGTCGCCTTCGGGGTGGCTGGCAGTTTAGTCGGCGCCTTTTTGGCGGGCGCCTTCTTCGCGGCAGCCTTTTTCGTCGTCTTGGCCGGGGCCTTCTTGGCGGCAACCTTCTTAGCAGGGGCCTTCTTGGCAGCAGCCTTCTTCGGCGGCGCTTTCTTCGCGGGTTTCCGCGGTTTGTACAGCGCGGGCTCGGGCAGCTCGTCGATCGGCCAATTCGACAGCGTGTCGAGGTAGAGCTGGCGAATTTCGGCAATCCGTTCGGGCAGGTTGTCCAGCGTCCAATCATCGACCGAAATCGGCGGGAAGACTGCGACATCGACCGTGCCAGGGTTGATGGTGGACGAATTGCGGGATGCGACGATCTCCGCGTTACGGATCACGATCGGGACGATTGGTATCCCGACCGTCATCGCGATCCGGAACGGCCCTTTCTTGAACGGGCCGACTTCGGTGGTGTCGAGCCGGGTACCTTCCGGCGCCATCAAAATGGACAGTCCGTTCTTGGCGCGTTCCTCAACGGTGTGCAGTGTCTCCACGGCTGCGGCCGAGTCGTCGCGGTCGATGAACACCCCCTCCAGCACCTTGCCCAGCGTGCCCATGATCGGGTCTTTTTCGAGTTCTTTCTTGGCCACGGCAACCCAGTTGTCGCGGATCAGCGCGCCACCGATGATCGGATCAACTTGGTTGCGGTGGTTGAAGATAAACACCGCTGGACGCTGCGCGGTGAGATTCTCCCTGCCGATGACATTCAGGTGCACTCCAGCGGCAGTCAGCACCGTCTGGGAGAAGTTGGACGTGAAGAAATTCACCCCCCGCCGCCGGTTGCGGGTCAAGAGCCCGACCCCGACCGCGCCGGCGGCGATGGGCAACATCGAACCGAACCCGGCCAGGGTACGGATCTGCCGGCGCAGCCCTACCCCGCCCCGGCTGTCGAATTTGAGGATCGGCCAACCGCGACGGTTGGCGACGGCGGCCATCTTGCCTTCGGGATTCGTCGGGCGCGGGTTGCCGACGAGATACATCAGGGCGACGTCCTCGTCACCGTCGGCGTAGAAGTAACTGTCCTTCAGGTCGATGTCGTGCTCAGCGGCAAACCGTTGCACCGCAGCGGCTTTGCCCGGCCCCCACAGGATCGGCTTCACCACACCACCGGTGAGGATCCCGTCCTCGTTGGTCTCGAACTTGTTGGTGAGGGTGTTGGAGATGCCCAGGAACCGGGCGACCGGGTTGACCTGAATGGTCAGCGCCGACGAACTGAGCACCACGGTGTGCCCGCGGGCCACGTGGGCGCGCACCAATTCCCGCATCTCGGGGTAGATCCGCGATTCGATCCGCTGGTTGAACAGCCGTTCCCCGATTTCATCCAGATCGGTCAGGACCCGTCCGGCCAGCGCCATGGACGCCCGGCTGATGAGTTCCTCGAACTCGATGCGGCCCAGCGAGTGATTCAGCGCCCCCTGCACCATGCTGAGCAGCTCACCAACCCCCATGTCGCGGCGGCGTAACCGTTCCTGGGTGAGGATGACGGCGGTGAACCCGGCCACCAACGTTCCATCCAGGTCGAAGAACGCGCCGACTTTCGGGCCCGGCGGACTGGCCATGATCTCGGCGACCGAACCGGGCAGCCTCAGGTCCTTGGACCGCCCCGCGTCGTTTTCGTCCGCTGCGCTCACGACGACACCGCCTGCTCAGACTCGAAGGACGCCGCCACCGCACGCGGCGGCGGATCACCGGCGAGCGCCAAGATCTCGTCGAATCCGTCCAGCAGGCACTGCGCGAACAACTCGTCCTTTCGCACCGAAGCTCGGTCGTAGCGCACGGTGATGGTGCACCAGCCGCCGCGCGAGATCAGCACCACCATCATCGCCACACCGGGCAGCGGCCCGATGCCGTACTGCCGCAACACTTTTGCCCCGGCGATGAATGTGTCCCCCGGGTACACCGGGACATTGCTGGCCTGCACGTCGGACCCGATCACCGAGCCGGTGATCCCTTCGAGCACCGCGGTGGGCAGCACACTGAGGACCGGCGCGATGGATCCGACGATGTTCATAGCGGGTTCGTCGCGGCGCTGGGTCATCTGCGCGCGGATCTTCTTGATCCGCGCCACCGGGTCGACCGTGCCGACCGGCGCCGCCAGGTTGACGCCGGTGAAGTTGTTCCCACCCGCCGCGTCGCCGTCGGACCGCAGGTTCACCGGCACCGCCATCGGCAGGGTTTTGATCGGCACTCCGAGAGCTTCGTGGTAACGCCCCAGCGCACCGCACAGGCCGGCGAGGTACGCGTCGTTGATGGACCCGCCGGCGGCTTTGGCGGCCTTGTGCAGATCGGCGAGTCGGATGTCGATCACCTCGGTGCGGGTGGTCAGGCTGCGCCGCCGCAGCAGCGGCGAAGGCTCGGCGGCCCGGTTCAGCACCCGCGCTCCCGACACGGCGTAGCCGACGACACCCGACACCGTCGACACCGGATCCAGCACCGCGCGTCCGGCCGCCGACACCGCACCGGTCAGCGCGCCCAGCGCACCGCCAACGATGGCGAGGGGCAGGTGGTTGATGCCTTGGCGCATCAGGTCGTTGGGGGTGAGATCCTCCGGAACCGGCTGCGGGGGCATCGGCCTGGGCGGTGGGTCGCGCTCCAAGTCGTAGATCTCGGCGAACATCTCCACGCTGCCCACCCCGTCGGTGACCGCGTGACTGAGGTGCAGCAGAGTGGCGGCCGTGCCATCGGCCAGACCCTCGACCAGGGTGGCCGTCCACAGCGGTCGCGAGATGTCCAACGGCGACTGCAACATCACTTCGGCGAGATCAAGAACCTCGCGCAGCGTGCCGGGTTCGGCCACCCGCATGCGACGCACATGGAAATCCAGGTTGAAATCGGGATCGACCACCCAGCGCGGCGAAGCCGTCGGGAGCGTCGGCACCACGACTTTCTGCCGCAGCCGCAACACTTTTCGGGACGCATTCTCGAAACGGGACCGGAATCGATCCCAGTCGGGAGTCGTATCCAGCAGTTCCAGCGCCATGATTCCCGAGCGCGTTCGCGGATTCGCCTCGCCCCGGTGCATCAGATAGTCGACCGGTCCCAACTCGTCCGACAACCCGACGGGCCCGCCGGACTCAGCCACGGTCACGTCCCTTGGCGAGCCGGGCAACTCGACACCTCACCGCTGATCGAACCTCCTGCTTGAACCCCGCCATCGAAATGCCAACACAACGCTAGTCGCGTTGCGGCGGTGGTGAAAGGTGAGGATCGGCTCAGGTATCGCGCGGATGCCGGTCAACTGGCCGAATTGGCCACCAGCGCCAGCGAACCCAGCGACGCGCTGTCCCGTCGCCCGTAGACGACGCCCAGGAAGTCGGCGACGGCATCAGCGGCCAGCCGGGAGCGGACCGTCGGGGTGATGTCGAATGCGTGGTGCGCGTTCGCCAATTCGGCATACGTCACCGTCTCCGCCCCGGCCTGACGCAGTGCGGCGCAGAACGCCCGGGCCTGGCCGCTGGGCACCAGCTCATCCTTATCCCCGTGCAGCACGAAGAACGGCGGGGCCTCGCTGTGCACGTAAGAAATGGGCGAGGCGGCGACGTAGCGTTCCGGGTGCTTGTCGAAGCGGGCCTTCATCACGAACTGCTCGAGGAACGGCAACATCATTTCGTGCATGTTGTCGAAGTCGGTGAAGTCGTAGACGCCGTAATAGGGGGCGACCGCCTGAACCGTGGTGTCAGCGCGTTCGAAGCCCGGCTGGAACGTGGGGTCGTTCGGGGTCAGCGCGGCCAGCGAGGCCAGGTGGCCGCCTGCTGAGCCGCCGGTGATCGCAATGAAGTCGGAGTCGCCGCCGTAGTCGCCGATGTTCTCTCGCACCCACGCGATGGCGCGTTTGACGTCGACGATGTGGGCGGGGAACTTGGCGCGCGGGCTCTTGCTGTAGTTGATCGACACGCAGATCCAACCGAGTTCGACCATCCGGCTCATCAGCGTGTAGGCCTGCGGACGCTTGCCGTTGAGGCTCCATGCGCCGCCGGGAACCTGAATCAGCACCGGGGCGCGGTGACCGGGCGCCAGGTCGGGCCGACGCCAGATGTCCAGCAGATGCTCGTTGCCGCCCGGACCGTAGGAGATGTTGGAGGTCTTGGCCGCGTAACGCCGGTGTGGGCCGGGCTTGGGCTTGGGCAGCAAGCCGCGCCGGGGCAGCACCGAGCGGTTGGTGGTCGGGTGCGAGACGAGGTCGCGGAATTCTGGTCCGAAGGCGTGCTCGAGCGCGGCGTTCAGCGCCTCGCCGGCGCGCTGCGCCGCCCAGTTGGCACCCACCCGGTTGATCGACGGCGGAGCGATCCGGGTCAATGCGTGCCCGGTGACGACGTGCGGCGGGAACTCGGTGGCCACCCAGCCCGCCACCCACCCGACGGCGAACGGTGATCCGCGCAGGAGGAGCGAACTGGCCCGATAGGTCGTCTTGGCGTCAGCAGCCAGCTGCGCGCCTTGCCGTCGCGCCTCAGCACCGACCCGCGAGCACCGCGTAGCCACACTGGACAAGCACATAACGAAGTCCACCCCTCGACGTCAGGCACACGCCTCATTGCGGTTAACGGCCGATTACCGGCCGATGTTGTACGTGTGTCGAGGCTCACACAATAACCCATTCGTAGCTGACTTAAACATCTTTCGCGGGTGTTGTGTCGGCTGTGCCGCTTGATATTTCGCGGTTGGATAGACTGACCTGCGCATTGCCTCCGTAGCTCAGGTGGATAGAGCAAGGGCCTTCTAATCCCTAGGTCGCACGTTCGAGTCGTGCCGGGGGCGCTGGTCAGAAAGTTTTTCTGTTTCTCGTCGCAGTGTTCCAGCCCGCAGTCAGCCCGCAACGTCCTAGACTTGCGACATGACGACACGAGGAGCCCGCGCCGGTGTCGAAGACCGATGGCACCGACCAGCCCGCAGAGGCGAGCTGGTGCGGGATCCCGCCAACGCCGGTCCCAGTGACCCGGTGTGGTGCACTAACGCTAAGCACGGGCACCCCGGCACATTGGTGTGCACCGGCAGACATGACCATGGGCAACGTTGGCAGGCCCGGTGGGTGGGCGACGGCAGGGAGCGCTCGAAGAGCTTCGCCAAGAAGGCGGACGCCGAGGCGCATGTGAAGCAAGTGACTGCCGACGTGGTCACCGGCGCTTACGTAGACAGCAGGCGGTCCTCGGCCATCTTCAGCACGATCGCGGAGGAGTGGTTCACCGCCAAACGCCCCGGACTGAAGCCCTCAACAGCAGCTGGCTACCGTTCGCTGCTCGATATGACGGTGCTCCCCCGCTGGCAGGACGTAGCGCTTGCCGAGATTAGCCACGCCGCCGTGCAGGAGTGGGTTACCTGGCTGACCACGAGCAAGGAGGCCCGCCAGCCACGAACGACCGACAAGACCCACAACGAGAAGCGCCAGCCGCTTTCCCCCCGGCGGGCGGTGCAGGCCTACGGCATCCTCAAGCAGGTGTTGGCTTATGCGATCCGCACCAAGCGCCTGGCCGTCAACGTCGCCGACGACATTGCGCTACCGCGCGTGGTGCACCGGGGCGAGACGGCGCTGACGCACCAGGAAGTGGCCGCGCTGGCGGACGCTGCAGGTGACGCCGGTGCGATCATCCTGACGCTGGCCTACTGCGGCCTGCGGTTCGGTGAACTGGCTGCGCTGCGGGTGGGCGACGTGGACCTGACCAAGCGCCGCATCCTGGTCGACAAAGCGGTGGCTCAAGTGACTGGCCAGGGCCTGACCGAGGACACCACCAAGACCCACCAGGCGCGCTCGGTTCCGGTCGTGACTACTGAGCTGGTGAAGGTACTGACCGAGGTCACCAGGGACCGCATACCCACCGAGTACCTTTTCCCGGCCCATGACGGCGGCCCTATGCGCAATTCCTACTTGCGCTGGCGCTTCGATACTGCCTGCGCCGCAGCGGGGCTGACCGGTATCAGCATCAAGACACTGAGGCATACCGCCGGATCACTCGCCTTACAGTCGGGGGCCTCGGTGGTCACCGCACAGCGACTGCTCGGACACAAGGACGCCACAACGACGTTGCGGGTCTACAGCCACATGCTGCCCGACGACTTCGACACTCTTGCTGCGGCGATGGACTCTGCAGTGAACAAAGCCGCCAACGCCAATTCATGACAGCGGCGTTGTTGCTCGTGTAACCTGACATTGCTGAGCCGAAGCACTTCGACGAGTCGGAGTGCACCAATTGATGTTCGGCAACCACTGACCCTGCAGGGGTCTAACACGATTCCCGCTGAGCGGGCGTGGGTGGTTGTCGTGTCCGTACATCACCGGGAAGGCCCGCAAATGTCTTATTCACCTCCTCCTGCTAACCGCAGGATGCGTACCTGTGAAGCTGCCGAGTACACGGGTGTGGCCGAGTCCACACTGAGGTACTACCGTCACGCCGACATCGGCCCGGTCAGCTATTGCATCGGCACCAAGGTCTTCTACGACCAGGCCGACCTGGACTTATGGCTGGCCGCGCAAAAAGCCGCCAGCCTGCGGGGTGGCGCGGACCGTTCCGGCGGAGCGATCCGATGAAGGCCAGATATAGCAATGGCCCGGTCGGTAGGGATCCGGGCCATTGCAGTGAGATCAATCCGCCAGCCGGGCAAGAAGGGTCTCGGCTATGAGCTTATCTGAGCGTAATGACGCCACGGGCTGGCGAGCCCTGCTCAGCGAGGACGAGTGTCAGTTCATCGGCGATCTCGACAGCCTTGACAGCCCGATCTGGACAGCGCCGCCCCACGGTGTCCCACCCTGGAAGGATTGCTGCGTCCAGCCGTGGGCACCGATTGCCACCGCCCCCGAGTTCCGTCGGCCCCTGGGCTGGCAACGGCTGAGCAGCGGTAACAACCGCGACCGGCTGGCGGAGTTCGAGCCGGGCTGGTGCGTGTGCGTCAACCTGGGCGGGCAAGTCGCCGTGGTCGACGTGGACAGCCGCAACGGCGGCGACATCGAGGCAGCGCGCGCCCTGCTCGACGAGCTGAGGGTGCCGATCTTCGCCGAGGTCGACACCCCCTCGGGCGGGAAGCACTTCTACGTCGCCGGACACCCCGACCTCCCCACTCTGCATCAGGACAAGAAGAAGGTCAGGCTGCCGGGATTCCCCGGTGTCGAGATCCTGTCCTTCTGGACCAACGCATTCCTGCCGGGCACCGAGCGCCCGAAGTACGGCTGGCGCGGTTACACGATCGTGTTCAACGAGCTGGCGAAGCTGGCCGAGGAGGGTGACTACGAGGGTGCCGCCGCGCTGACCGCCTGGGTCCGCAAGCGGGTGGCGGAGCAGGTGGGCATCCAACGGGTGGACAGACAGCGCGCTAGGAGTGCCTCCCATCGTCCGGCCCGACCACTACCACCGGGGCTGCCCCCTCGGTTCGGGCACAGGGCACGTCTTGGCCTGGTGCGATTCGTGCGCGAGGCCAGCGAGGGCAACCGCAACGGTGCCCTGCACTGGGCCGGGTGCCAGGCGATCCGCGACGGGTTGCTGGCCCGAGAGGGCGATTCGATGTATGAGGCCCTGGCCGAGGCAGCCGCGTGCGCCGGGCTGCCCGATCGAGAGATCCACCGCACCCTGCGCTCCGCAATGCAGACGGTGGGCGGTGAGTCATGAAGCAGACAGGAGGCACCAGGTTCGGTGATCCGAGCACCGACGGCCATGGGCGTTGGTCTGAAGAGGATAAGCGGGACATCGCAGCAGCGCAGCGGTACTGGCGGATCAACGATGAGGCCAAGCGCCGACAAGACATGGAGAAGGCCGAGACCGGGATGTTCGGCGTGCATGGTGACGAGGATCCATTCGCCCGTGGGTACATCAATGTTGCGGCACTGCTGGCGGGCGGGATCGAGTCCCCGGTACCGGAACTGCTCGCCCGTAGCGACGGTCAGCGCTTGTTTTACCGGGGCGAGGTCAACACCCTGTTCGGCGATCCTGACAGCGGCAAAACCTGGATCATGCTGTGCAGCTGCGCCGAGGTGCTCGCCAGCGGGTGCCGCGTTCTAATCATCGACCTCGACCACAACGGCGCGAAGGCCATCGTCGCCCGACTGCAGGAGTTGGGCGTGTCCGAGCAGGTTGTCGTCGACTTCGACCGATGCCGCATCGTCACCCCCGCAGACGACGCAGAGTTGTACCGGGTGGTCGGCGACTGCATCCAGGAGGACGGCTGGACTCCCGATCTAGTCGGGATCGACTCGGTCGGCGAACTGATGCCGATGCTCGGACTGCGAAGTGAGAGCAACGACGACTTTACCGCCGCCTGCCAGCGGGTGCTCTACAAGTTCGCCGGGACGGGTGCGGCGGTGGTGCTGATCGACCACCTGGCCAAGAACAACGACTCCCGGCAGTACGGTGCGACCGGCGCGGGGGCCAAGAAACGTGCCATCGGCGGCGTGCAGTTGAGGGTGCAGGCGAAGACGCCGTTCCGCAGGGGCCTCGGCGGCAAGGCCCAGTTGTACGTCAATAAGGACCGCCACGGCGGGGTGAGGGAGCACTGCCCGCCGCCGCACTCGGGAAAGAAGGAGGAGTGGGCGGGCACCTTCACGCTTGAGATCGTCGGCGGAAGCCTCCTTTGGACGGTGGAGGCCCCGTCGATGGACCCCGCCGCTGACAGGGGTGAGTTCCGCCCGACCCACCTGATGGAGAAGGCCAGCCGGGTGATCGAGGAACACCCTGGTGTGTTCACCCGCGACCGAGTGGCTAGGGAGGCAGGAGGAACCAAGAAATACACCCTCGCCGCCATTGACCTCCTCTTCGCAGAAGGGCACGTCACTAAGAGCGACGACCGGTACCCGCGCTACACCTCGGTCAAGCCGTACCGGCAAAGCGACGACCCGATGGCCAGAACGAACGCCGCCGACCTTCAGCAACGCCTGAAGCAGAACAAGGAAGCCAGCACCGAGGAGGGGGTCAATGACTCGGGAAAGCGCTAGCCGTTCGGTCGTTCGGAGGTCGTTCGAGTCGTTCGACAAGAACGGCAAAGCGTCCCTCAGAAAAGTCGTTCGTCGTTCGTCACGCCCTATAGGGGCGAACGACTTCTGGAACGACTTTGATGGCTACTCCGAACGAATATCCCATTGTCCTCAGTCGAACGACTTTCCCCAAAAAACGCAGCACAAAAAAAACCTGCTCGCCTCGACCGCCCGACCCCCGGCACCAACCCAACGGGTCCTACGGAATGGATGACATGACCGACATTGCCAACTTCGACACCGACTACGTCCTTTTGCTGCGGCTGCTCCTCGCCCTGGCCAACCAAACCTTCGCCGCGCAGCATGCCCAGGCGCAGACGTTCTGCAACGTCGTAGATGAGATCGAAGCCGTCAACCCGGCAACCGGCGAGAACGCCGTGTCCGCGTTATCGAGCGCTTGGCGTTGCTCGGTCCTAGACGATGGGCCGCCCCTGCGGTGGACCCCTTTCCCGGCCACGGGAACGAATCTGAACACAACATCTATCTCGCCCACATCGACCCTTTCATCGTGCGGGGCATCGTCGCCCGCCTGGAAGCCGACCCGCTGGCCGAGTTGGACGCCAACAATGCCCGCCGCTCGCATCCCACCGGTGGGTGCCACGTGCCTGTCCTAGGGGGTGACTTCTAAGTAGCTCGAACGCCTTCTCCGACCGCACCCGGCTAACCAAACGCCTGATCCCGCAGGCACTTAAATACCAACTGAGACAGGAACGTCTATGACCTCGTACACGCCAGAGGACCACAAGAAGTATTTGTATGCCCTGAATACGCGCGATCTCAGGCGAATCTATGCGCGCATCCGCCAGATTGGCCTGGAACCAGAAGCAGAGCTGGCGATTGCGTGCTTGTTAGAACAAGCTGAGCTTCGGCTATTGGGTCTCGCTTTCTTCCGCTCGCCCTGCGAACGGACGCCGGGCAAGGCAGTCGAGATCCATTGCGGCATTTATTCGGATGGGCGGCCCGTTACGACAAGGATCGAGTGGGGAGAGAGCTACGCGACCGTCGTACACCTGCCGGACCCACTGGACGAGCCAACTCACACCGACCCGCAGGAGCTAGCCGAAGAGTTCTGGGATGGCGACGCACTGTACATGTCTCAGCTGATGCCCGGTGACCCCGATACAGAGGACGACGGTCCCGACGAGCGCGACGCCTGGTGATCTTCGAGACCCTAGGCCGTTCAACAACTCGCGCAGGGGGCATTAGGCGCTCCTGCTCGACGCCATCTTGGACAGCCTCCCTGATGAGGTCGCGGACTGCTTGTGCAAGCCGGGCGGGCGGCATCGCTCATCGGCGCAGTTCTGGCTCATCGGTGCGCTGGAAGGTGTTCTCGTCCAGCCAGTCCAAAATATCCGACCAGTGGTAAAGGACCGGGCGTCCATGCTTGATGAACCTTGGGCCGGTCCCTTTGGCAACGGTCCTGTGCGAGCGAAGCTGTTGTGGTATGGAGATAATCGGCGACTTCAGCGGGCGTCGCCAGCGCCGGTAGTTGGTCGGACATGACGGGCGATCATAGCCAGCCAGCTGGGCGTTCGGTCCGACGGACTCTCCTGCACTAGGCCCAGGCGCAAGCCGACTACAAGGCGCGCTACTGGCCGGAACTGTCGACCTTGATGATGTAGACGTCAAACAGCGGGGCGGTCGTGTGCCCACCAATCTGAGTGTCATAAGACTGCGAGCCGACTACGTCGACGTACATGGTCACCAGATCCTTCTCGACCACATCCTTGAGGATGGCCGGATCGGGTGCGTGCAGGAGGGTGTTCTGGTCATAGTCGTAACGGTTGGCGCTCTTCTGCGTGCCGGTATCGGCGCGGAAATCTGAAGTCCCGGTGGCGGGGTCGAACTGCGTAACCACGCCATAGACAATTAGCTTGCGGCCTTTTGCGGCATCGGGGTTCTTGACCAACAGGGCGTAGTCCCGCGCCGAGATCGGGTGATAATTCGAGGGATCCAAATCTTGCGGTGACGGCGGATGTGTCGATGCAGTAGTGCCTCTGTTCGTGCCGCCACTGCTACCAATAACCGCAAGAATCGCTACGCACCCACCTAGCAACAGCAACATAGTGGCACCGATAATCAGCAAGATCTTCAAGGAGGACGATTTGCGCGGTTTGGCTGGAACGGGTGGTGTGGCGAGCCATGTCCGACCGTCCCAATACCGCTGACCGCCGCCACCGTGCGGGTCCGGATACCAACCGGGTGGTGATGCTTGCGTCACAGATCCCCTCTCATCAGCTGCGCGTCAGCATACGGGGGTCGTCGGACAGGGCCATGGCTTCTGTCCCCATAACATCCTCGGGTAAGCCTCCGCGCGGGCGCATCGTCATCTGTCGGATATTGCCTCGCTCCGACTGACTCTGGCGTTGTTAGCTTCACGTACCTCACCGGCTGGAACTCCTTGCGGCGCTTGCGCTTCCCCACACTTTTCTGCAGCCGGAGCAGCAGTGCTGCGGGCAAGGAGTCGATCATGCCGTCGGCTTCAAGCCCTGATAGATGATGGGCACGAGTTCACCGAGCAGCTTCGAAGACAACTCGGGGTTGTTGAGGATCTGCGTGGACAAGTCTTCAGAGGAGGCCATCGCACCGATCACCGCGCTGACGAACTCGTTCTTCAGGTCCGGGCTGGCCGAAAATTGGGCCAGCGTGTTGTTCTCAGCCTGCTGTTGCAGCGTTTCGCTCTCTTCGAGCCGGTCCTTGATGTGGGTGACGACGTTGCGCACGCTGGAATCGGGGTGCTCGCCGGAGAACAGGTCATTGATCTGAGCGATGACTTGCTCTAGGGCGACCAGCTCGGGATCGCGGGCCGTTCCGGTGCCCCCGGCCTTCGCCGGTTCGAGCATCACCCCACCGGCAAGCTTCCCATCCGTGGACTGCCCGGCGTGCTGGGCCAGGTAGTCGAAGTCGACGCCAGACAGGTCGATCTCGTGGTGGAGCTGCTCGCTGGCGATCATGGGCGCGAGGTGGCGTAGGTAGATCGAGAGCTTCTCGATGGCGGGGTCTTCGTAGTTGACGATTTGAGACAGGAAGTCGTACTGGCGCAGGAACGTGCCGATGTCCTTGCGGAAAATGTCTAGCTCTTCTAGGGCCAGGCTGTCGCCGTGGTCGCGAGCCTGGCGCTCCCGGTCCCGAAACACGTCCCGTGCTGGCTTGATCCACTTGTTGAGTGCCTCGTGGCCTTTACCGGGCTGCTGGGCGTACTTGAAGTAGTCCACGACCAGACCGTTGACCTCGGACTCTTGGTAGATCCCGGCGGCATCAAGCTTGTTGACCGTCTGGTGCACGATGTTGGGATCGGTGACATCGGCCAGGGTGGTGGCTTCGTAGTAAGGCTCGAAGGCCTCCACAATGTCTTCGGCGGCGTTGGCGAAGTCCAGGACGAAGGTCTGGTCCTTGCCCGGCGCAGTCCGGTTGAGCCGCGACAGGGTCTGCACCGCCGCCACGCCCGACAGGCGTTTGTCGACGTACATCGCGACCAGCAGCGGTTGATCGAATCCAGTTTGAAACTTGTTGGCCACCAACATCACCTGGTACTCGTCTGTGGCGAACGCATCGCGGAGATCGCGACCCTTCAAACTGGGATTCATCAGGGGCGATGTTTCGGTGACCTTCTCCAACCCGGAATCGGTATCGGTGACCTCGCCGGAGAACGCCACCAGGGCCGCGATGTTGGTGTACTTGCGCTTGTCGATGTACTTGTCGAAGGCCAGCTTGTAGCGCACTGCCGCCTTGCGCGAGGAAGTGACCACCATGGCCTTGGCCTTGCCGTCGAGCCGCCACGCGACGTTGTCGCGGAAATGCTCGATGATGATGGCGACCTTTTGGCTGATGTTGGTGGGGTGCAGCTTGACCCAATTCATCACCGACTTGATCGCCGCGCTCTTGTCCACCAAGCCTTCGGTGGGTTCGCCGGAGACCTGGATGGTTCCGGAAGCGGCGGTGTCCTCGGTCTGGAAGGTCTGCCCGTGGTGGGTGAGCCGAAAGGCGGTCTTGTAGGGGGTGTAGTTGCGCAGCACGTCGAGGATGAACCCCTCGTCGATGGCCTGCTGCATCGAGTACAGGTGGAACGGATGTGGCTTGTCGGTGATGCCGGACTTATGGCCGAACAGCTCTAGAGTCTTGGCCTTGGGGGTGGCAGTAAATGCGAAGAAGGACAGGTTCTTCGACTCCGCCCGAGCGGCCATCTCCGCCGCCAACACGTCTTCTGCATCGACTGAGCCGCCGTCGGCGAGTTCGTCAAGCTCCGTGGCGGTCAGGGCCGCTTTAAGCCGCTTGGAGGCTTCCCCCGCCTGGGACGAATGCGCTTCGTCGGCGATGATCGCGAAGTTCTTGCCTTTGAGGTCGGCTTGCTCCTGAATCAGTTGCAGGGCGTAGGGGAAGGTCTGGATGGTGACGATGATGATCTTGGTCCCACCGGTCAGCGCTTCCGCCAGCTCTTGAGACTTGGCACCGCCTAAACCGGCGATGTGGGCGACTACCCCTGGGGTGCGGTCGATCTGGCGGATTGCTTCCTGCAACTGGGCATCGAGCACGTTGCGGTCGGTGATCACGATGACCGAATCGAACACGGGCTTGTTGGCGTCGTCGTGCAGCACCGAAAGTCGGTGCGCCAACCACGAAATCGAGTTGGTCTTGCCCGATCCGGCGGAATGCTGAATCAGGTAGCGCTGACCCGGACCCTTACTGTGCGCGTCGGCGACCAAACGAGTGACCACGTCCCACTGGTGGTAGCGCGGGAAAAGCATGGTCTGGGTGCGAGTCTTCTTATTCGTGACGGGGTCAATCTTCTCGTCGATCTGCAGGTGCAAGAAGCGCCCGAGGATGTCCAGCCAGGTGTCACGGTTCAGGATCTGCTGCCACAGATAGGCCGTGGGCGAGCCGTGAGGGTTGGCCGGGTTTCCGGCATGGCCGTGATCGCCTCGGTTGAACGGCAGAAATATGGTGTCTTTGCCCGCCAGCTTGGTAGTCATCTGCACCTCGGAGTTCGACACCGCGAAGTGCACTAATGCCCGAGAACCGAACTGCAGCAGCGGTTCACCCTTAGGCAGCCGGTGGTTCTTGTACTGCAGCACCGCATCCGTGACGTTCTGGACGCTCAGGTCGGTCTTCAGCTCTGCTGTGGCTACAGGGATGCCGTTGACGAAGAACGCAAGGTCGATGCTGTTCGCGTGTTGAGTCGAGTAGTGGACCTGCCGCATCACCCGCAAACGGACTGCCTCGTAACGCTTTTTGCTGGTCTCGTTCAAAGTGGTGTTGGGCTGGAACTGACACATTTGAAACTGCGCGTTGAGGTCTTTGAAACCCCGACGCAGCACCGACAATGTCCCACCGTTCGCCTTCGGATCGGCTCCCAGCTGCTTCACCAGTGTCGCTAAAACTCCCGCCCTGGCCTTGGTCAACGCCTCTCCGGTTAGTTCCGGCTTGACCCGCTTGGCCAACTGCTCCGGCAGCGTATCCGCCAGCCAACCGAACACGTCCTCCGGGAACAACGCCAACTCACGGTCGTAACCCGCATCAGTTGGCGAGTACAGCCAGCCATGCTCGGCCAGGTGCGCGCAGATCTCACCCTCAAATGAGGACTCGTGGTGCTGCTGCGACATGTCCTACGCCGTCCCTCGCACGTCGATCTTGCCGGTCACCGCGTCTGTGATCAGCGCGGACCGATACTCGCGCATTGTGCTGATGAGAAATGTTGCCTTATCGATAAGGGCATCGATGGCGGCTGTCTTCGTGCTGATCTGCGAGACAATCGCTTTCTGTTCCTCCAACGGCGGCAACGGGATGCGGATTGCCGCCGCGTCCGCTTGGTAGATAGTCTTATGTGTAGAACCCATCATTAATGCGGAGAAATAGCCCTGCATCGCACGGAAGATGAACATCAAGTACTCAGGAAGCAGTCGCGGTCCGCACACCCAATTCCAGAAATCCTGACTGGTTGCCATCGGTCTGGGCATGATGCCAGAAAACCCGACTGACGCAGTCCGCGACAACACCACCGTCCCTCCTGGCAGCAACTCTGCTGCCGAATTAGCCAGGCCCAAATCGCTTATATGGTCTGATGTTTCGCCGAGGTAAGTTCGCAGACCATCGCGCAACTGCCATACATCGGCAAGTGTGAACCACGGGATGGTGGTGTTTTCCCAGTATTGGGCCACCGACCGGCTGGGTGTATGCCCTGTCTTCATCGTGGCCACGCGGCGAATGTTGAGCACCGTCCAGTGAACAGGTACCTCGCTTACCCACCCCAGGCCGCATTGCTTCAGGGGCCAGGATGAGTCACAGCCATGCGCCACAAGATTGATCAGCTGCGCCTGACGGTCCTCGCGCAGGGTGGCGATGAGCTGCTCCTGCTTGTCGATCAACGCATCGATCTTCGCGGTCTCAGAGTCGAGGAAGCTTGCAATGCTTTCTTGCTCTTTGAGAGACGGCGTAGGAATCCGAAGGTTCCCAATGACATCGGCGGCAATGCCCGGTTGCGCAGCAGCCTGGGAGTATTGACCGAGATTCATAATGCCTAGCACATAGGCAAGCCACCGGGGGCTGACGGCAGCTACCGGCGTTGTCACGATTGCATGCTCAGAGGCCCAGTACTTTCCAGAGACTAGGTGGATGTTCCCGCACAGCGCCCCTTGGCGTCCGATCAACACCCGTTCGCCCTGGTGTGTGTAGGCAAAAGTGAAGCCTCTCAGCCCGTTACCGCCATAGACGGGGTAGTCACCTGAATCGTGAATCGAATCCGACGTTATCGAGTCCCCGTTGCGCATCGTTGCCAGCAGTTTGAGCGGCTTGGCTGACCAACCGGCGGGGTAATTGTCGAGCCGTGAAACACCTTCCTTTGTGTATGCCGGGTACACGGGCCAGTTCATACTCCGACCTCAGCGAGCATGGCCTGGATCTCACCGACCAGGATGCGGAGATCCTTCTGAATCTCCTCCAACGGCCTCGGCGGCGTGTACCGGTAGAAGTGACGGGTGAAGGGGATCTCGTAGCCGATTTTGGACTTGGTGTGGTCGATCCAGGCATCGGGTACGTGCGACAAGACCTCACGGGCGAAGTACTCCTGGATGTCCTGGGTGAGGGGCACGTTTTCGGTGTCGCGAAGTGCTGGGTTGGGTTCGGGGTTGCCTTTGGTGTCGGTGACGATGGTGGCGGTCTCATCGTGTTCGCCGATGGTGGACCAGATCGTCTTGATCAGTGGGGCAGGCGGTTTGGTTAACCCCGGCTTGCGGAGCGCGTCTTTGAGTTCGGTAATGAACTCATCGCGGTCCTTCCACTCCCACCCGACTAGCCTGGTCAGAGCAGTGCGGATCGCCTCTCGCTCAACGGGCTTGAGCTTGTCGATGCTCTTCTGAGCTAGCACTTCCTCGACTTTGTCCTCTGTGGGGGTGAACCGCAGTTGCAGGGGGCGTTCGACGGTGATGGTGGAGTAGCCGAACTCCTCACCGTTGAAGACCTTCGACAGGGCGGGGTGTTCGTCGCTGCCGTGTTCGTTGCGGAAGCTGTCGTACAGGTGGCATATCCGCTCAATGTCCTTGGGCCGCAGCTCTTTGCGCTTCGAACCGAGGGACTTACGCAGCTTGCCGAACATCTCCACACCGTTGATGAGCTGGACTTTGTCCTTGCGCTTAGCGGGCTTGTTGTTGTCCAAAATCCAAATATAGGTCGCGATTCCGGTGTTGTAGAACATGTCAGTCGGCAATGCGATGATCGCGTCCAGTAGGTCGTTCTCGATGATCCACTGCCGGATGTTGGACTCGCCAGACCCTGCTCCTCCGGTGAAGAGTGGGGAGCCGTTGAGGACGATGGCCAGGCGGCTGCCGCCTTCACCGTTCTTGACGGGTTGCATTTTGGAGATCAGGTGCATCAGGAACAGTAAGGATCCGTCGGAGACGCGGGGCAGGCCTGGGCCGAATCGTCCTGCGAATCCACGCTGTTCGTGTTCGTCAGTCACCTTCTTCTGCTGACTGTTCCAGGCAACCCCGAACGGCGGGTTTGACAGGAGGAAGTCGAAGTGCTGAGTGCGGAATCCGTCATCAGTGAGGGTGTCGCCGAGGTAGATGTTGTCGATGTCCTGGCCTTTGATGATCATGTCGGACTTGCAGAGGGCGTAGGAGCGAGGATTGATGTCCTGGCCGTACAGCACTGGTCGCGCTTTGGGGTTCATCTCGACGAGGTGGTCGTAGGCGGTGGAGAGCATGCCGCCGGTACCGGCAGCCGGGTCGTAGATGGTGCGCACGGTGCCCGGCTTCGTAAGCGCGTCGTCTTGGGTGGAGAACAGGATGTCGACCATCAGGGCGATGACTTCGCGCGGGGTGAAGTGATCGCCAGCCTGGGTGGAGTTGGATTCGGCGAACTTGCGGATCAGTTCTTCGAAGATGTAGCCCATGTCGTGCTGGGTGACGACCTTGGGGTGCAAGTCGACGGCTGCGAAGGCCTTGACGATCAGGTAGAGCCGGTCGGATTTGGCCAGGTTGGCGATCTCGTCGAGCATCTTGTAACCGTCAAACACGTCACGCACGTTCGGGGAAAAATGCTCGATGTAGTCAACTACGTTGTCCGCCACGCCGTCCGGGTCGCTGATCAGGGACGCGAAACTCCACTTCGAAGTGTTGTAGAAGGGCAACTTGAACTTGGCTTTCAACAACACGCTGGGGTCCACCTTGGTCGCCGCGATGTTGTTGTACTCCGCCAGCACCTCGTCCTTGGTCGGTTCCAAGATGCAGTCCAAGCGGCGCAGGATGGTGAACGGTAGGATCACGTCGCCGTACTGGTTCGGTTGATACGGCCCGCGCAGCAGGTCAGCGATCTTCCAGATCAGGTTGGCGTTGGTCTGAGCCATGGTGTCGGTTTGCTCCCCGGTTCGAAATGTTGAGTCAGCTGAAAGCTACCCCGAACCTCGAACGATGCACCCAAAGACGCGGAAACCCCTTTACGTGAGCGTCGCGAGCGCGTCTAGCGTATTCACTCTGGGTCGGGAACGCGCTGCGGATCTTCGTCGTTTTCTCGTGCCCACCTGACGCCGGTCTCGTCGTTGAACTCGATCTTGACGATGGGAGATGTATTGGGCGGCAACATGTACAAAGCAACCGCGGACTCGTCCGGAGCCAGGCCCGAAGGAAACCCGTCAGCCATGTGCGCGACTAGCACATCCTGAAATCTCGGCTGGATGGTTGGTCGCAGCGCACTGCTGGCCATTGAGGCGGTGCCAGCGCCAAGTATCGGCCTTAAGCCGCCGGACAATGCGTCACCGATGACACGAGCCATCGCCTCTTCGATTGAAATCATGTCCTTCGAGCGCACAACGCTATTGGCCACTATGTTGCCCGAAGAGTCCAACGCCGACACATCCACCACCAGCCCGGTGACGGGGCCGACACTATGGTTATGGACCTTCACTCGCCACGCCCCCGTGCCCAGCAGACTGACCGACATCCGATACGTCATGATTTTCCGAGCTTGGTCCGCCTTGTTGCTGCGGATGATTACCTTGCCTAGATCTAGGCCCGCGAGATCGTGCTCGATCGCATCCCTTACCTTGAACTGCAGGTCTTCGACGCCGGAGTACTCGCCAAGGAGCGCGTCTCCGCTGAGTTGTTTCTTGAAGTCGTTCAACCGCATCAGTTCCTCGGGTTTTGTGTCCCGAGGCAGCGGTTCCGTCGAGAAATACACATGAACCGGCTTGCCTGCGCGATGTGCTCGAAGAATCTCGTGGGCTGTACCCGACACGGCTTCGTCCGTCGCCGTCCCAAGGTAGGCGTTGAAGACAGCGATGACCACGTCGCACGCATCAACCGCTTGGCGGTCGATGATTGCTTGCGCCGAGCCACCCAACTCGGGAATGGCATGCAACTCCCACCGCCACGGCGCTAGTTGAATTTGCTCTCGTTCGGCCCTCGCACTATTCCAACCGTGAAGGGCCTTTTCGACCGCATCTCGCTCCCGGCCAGTATCGCCGGGGGAAGCTATCAACACTTTCAGCACATGGGCGTCAAACCCCATCATCGACTCCTGACGTGTGTTCGGATGCCGCTCCTCACGCGAATCGGCGTTAGATCAGGAATACACCTGGGTACTGACAGACTGGGCGTTGTTTCATCAAAGCTCAATTCGAGTGGCATCCTCGGCTCGAAGTCGAGACAGATCTAGCGACGCCGTTAGGCGAGGATTGGCACATCCTCGGAGAAGTAGCGGTACACGGGTGGCCCGGGAGACTCCCAGCATCTTTCCCATGTCGGTCGCGGCGATACCTTTGCCCCCGAGGTTGCGCGCCTTGGTGGGGGCGGCGTCATGGACCTTGCGGGGGCGACCACGCTTGCGCGCCCATTAGCAGCAGCCGCTGCGAGTCCGGCGCGGGTCCGCTCGATCACCAGTCGCCCTGCTTGCGGTCGGCCACCTTGCGGTCAAGCTTGGTGAAGTGCGAGCGAGTACCGGGATATCCCGGTTCGCTATGTGCGCCATGGAGGTTGCGCATCCGCTCGGCAACCGCCTCCGGTGTGCGCTTTAGACGGCGTGCCAGGAGATCCACGAGGCGGTGTGAGGCATCGAGAGGTTCTCCGTGCTGGCGGTACAGGTGGTCCACGGCGACGACGTCGGCCTCGGGCCATCGCATGTTGTAGATGGTCGCCCGGCTGACGCCGTACTCGCGCGCCAGCGCTGAGGCCGACTCACCTTCATCCAGCCGCCGGTCTATGGCGGCGGCCTGTTCGGCGCTCAACGTCGGCTTGCGGCCCCGGTAAACCCCCTTGGTCTTGGCGATGGCGATGCCCTCGCGCTGGCGTTCAAGTAGAAGGGCACGTTCGAACTCTGCGACCGCTCCCATGACCGACAACATCAGCGTCGCGCACGGATCAGTGGTGTCGCCAAAGGTCAGGCCCTCCTTCACGAAGCGGACTCGTACCCCCTTGGCTGTCAGCTCATCGACGGTGCGGCGAAGGTCAACCAACGACCGGGCCAGCCGGTCCATGCTGTGCACCACCAGCTCGTCGCCCTTGCGGACGTGCTTGATCATCGCCTGAAGTTGGGGCCGCTTAGTGTCCTTGCCGCTGGCGTGGTCGGTGAACACCTCGTCCAGTTCTATGCCGTCGAGCTGACGGTCGGTGTTCTGGTCGGCGGTGCTCACCCGCACATAGCCGACGATCTGACCTTTGCCCATTCATACCCCTGTCTGCCTATTTGAACTCTCAGAACTATTTTAGACACTGCCTATCAATCCGGCAACGACCCTACTTAGACGATCGGGTGGCGTCCGTAATCCGGTGTAAATGGTCCTTCGGAGCTTCTGGCTTCGGTGGGTGATGTTACGCCGTTGCGCTGA
>NZ_JBVAXK010000002.1:0-81326 GCF_055419285.1 Mycobacterium sp. IDUB_28
AACTCCCCGATGGCCATCAACTGTGCCGCGGCGGCCTGGCTTTCCATCCGCTGACCGGCCCGGATCGCCTCGATCCAGCCCCGAGATTGCTCGGTCGGCGTTTTCAGGACGTGGTGCCACACCTTGGTCATGTCATCGATCCAGGCCCAATACAGCGACGGGTCCTCCCGAGGCGGCGGCGCCTCATCACACAACTGCTCGAACATACGTTCGATTATAGCAAATTCTGCTGACTTAGACTTCTGTGATGTCTCGGGACCATCTTCCGCGAGGCAGGCGTGGCTCGACTGGAACCGAAGAAGAAGCCTCGGGTCGGCGTGGCGGCGGTTCGCCTATCCGGCCCCGAATGCGTGCTGACTACTCGACGGCACCGAGTACGTTCTGACCGGCGGACGCACGCGCGTGATCCTGCAGCTCATCGACGACCACTCTCGCTTTGCCGTCGCCTGGCAGGTGGCGTGGGGTGAGACCGCCCAAGCCGTCATCGCCGTCTTCGTCAAGGCGGTCATCAACCGTCACCGATGTCTTGATATAGAACTGACACCGATGTCCTGAGACATCACACTCACTCAAACTTTCTGGCCGAGCTTTGTGGGTAGGTGGTAGATGAAGCCCGGCCCGAATCCGCCGAACGCGGGTGACGCAGCCCCGCAGCGGGAAACCGACTTGTCGCGGACCACTAGACTGGACCCCTGAATCGAGAGTCGAGGAGAGTAGTGGAGACCCAGCAGAACGGGGCCCAAACCGGAACCGCCCGGGTGAAACGGGGCATGGCAGAGATGCTCAAGGGCGGCGTCATCATGGATGTCGTCACCCCAGAGCAGGCCCGGATTGCCGAAGGCGCCGGCGCCGTCGCAGTGATGGCGCTGGAACGGGTACCCGCGGACATCCGCGCCCAGGGTGGGGTATCGCGGATGAGTGACCCCGACATGATCGAGGGCATCATCGATGCGGTCACCATTCCGGTGATGGCCAAGGCCCGGATCGGGCACTTCGTCGAGGCGCAGATACTGCAGAGCCTCGGGGTGGATTATGTCGATGAATCCGAGGTGCTTACCCCGGCCGACTACACCCATCACATCGACAAGTGGAACTTCACCGTGCCGTTCGTGTGCGGTGCCACCAATCTGGGCGAGGCGTTGCGACGCATCACCGAGGGTGCGGCGATGATCCGATCCAAGGGCGAGGCCGGCACCGGCGACGTCTCCAACGCGACCACGCACATGCGCGCCATAGGCGGTGAGATCCGTCGGCTCACCTCGTTGTCTGAAGACGAATTGTTCGTTGCCGCAAAGGAATTGCAGGCGCCCTACGATCTCGTCGTGGAGGTCGCCCGCGCCGGCAAGCTGCCGGTCACGCTGTTCACCGCCGGCGGCATCGCGACCCCGGCCGACGCCGCGATGATGATGCAACTCGGCGCCGAGGGCGTGTTCGTCGGCTCGGGGATCTTCAAGTCCGGCGATCCGGCCCAGCGGGCCGCGGCGATCGTCAAGGCCACCACCTTCTATGACGATCCTGACGTGCTGGCCAAGGTGTCGCGCGGCTTGGGCGAAGCGATGGTCGGCATCAACGTGGAGGAGATCGCGGAGCCGCATCGCCTGGCCCAACGCGGCTGGTAAGAACTATCCGTGGCGATCGAAGAGATCCTCGATCTCGAGCAGCTCGAGGTCAACATCTACCGCGGTAGCGTGTTCAGCCCGGAATCGGGATTTTTGCAGCGCACCTTCGGCGGTCATGTGGCCGGTCAGTCGCTGGTCTCGGCGGTGCGCACGGTCGACCCGCGCTACCAGGTCCACTCGCTGCACGGCTATTTCCTGCGCCCGGGAGACGCCAAGGAACGCACGGTCTTCATCGTCGAGCGGACCCGCGACGGGGGGTCGTTCGCTACCAGGCGGGTCAACGCGATCCAGCACGGCGAGATCATCTTCAGCATGGGTGCGTCGTTCCAGACCGACCAGGAAGGCATCAACCATCAGGACGCCATGCCTGCGGCGCCGCCACCGGATGGACTGCCCGGCCTGAACTCGGTGAAGGTATTCGACGACGCGGGGTTCAAGCAGTTCGAGGAGTGGGACGTCTGCATCGTGCCGCGGGAGAACCTGAAGCTGTTGCCCGGCAAGGCTTCCCAGCAGCAAGTGTGGTTCCGGCACCGCGACCCGCTGCCCGACGACCCGGTGCTGCACATCTGTGCGCTGGCCTACATGAGCGACCTGACCCTGCTGGGCTCGGCGCAGGTCAACCATATGGAGGAACGCCAGCACCTGCAGGTGTCGTCGCTGGATCATGCGATGTGGTTCATGCGGGCATTCCGCGCTGACGAATGGCTGCTCTACGATCAGTCCTCGCCGTCGGCCGGCGGGGGCCGCGCGCTGTGCCAGGGCAAGATCTTCAACCAGAGCGGCGAGATGGTGGCCGCGGTGATGCAGGAGGGGCTGACCCGCTTCAAGCGTGACTACCGGTCGTGAGCCCACCGCGGATCGGGGTGCTTGCGCTGCAGGGCGACACCCGCGAACATCTGGCCGCCCTGCGTGAAGCCGGCGCCGACGCGCTGACGGTGCGCCGCCGCGCCGAACTCGACGCGGTGGACGGGCTGGTGCTTCCGGGTGGGGAGTCCACCGCAATGAGCCATCTGTTGCGTGATTTCGACCTGCTCGAGCCGTTGCGCGCGCGGCTGGCCGACGGGCTGCCGGCGTACGGGGCGTGCGCCGGAATGATCCTGTTGGCCACCGAGATTCTCGATGCCGGAGCCGACGGCCGCGCCGCGCTGCCGTTGCGGGGGATCGATATGACGGTGCGGCGCAACGCCTTTGGACGTCAGGTCGATTCATTCGAAGGTGATATCCCGTTCGAGGGGTTGGATTCTGCGGTACGTGCCGTGTTTATCCGGGCACCCTGGGTCGAGCGGATCGGCTCGGGCGTGCGGGTGCTGGCCCGAGCGGCCGGGCACATCGTGGCGGTACGCCAAGGTGCGGTGCTGGCGACGGCGTTCCACCCGGAGATGACGGGAGACCGGCGGGTGCATCGGTTGTTCGTCGAAATGGTCGAGGGCCGCCACTAGGTTCAGAGCACCGGCCGCATGATTCACACGACTCGAAGAGCGGCATCGCCGCAGCGGCAACCCCAGCCGACGACTACGCGGCGGATAAATCGACCGGACTACGGGGTTCCATCGATGCCGGGCGAGCCGGGTGGTGTACCGGCGCCCGCAGCTCCACCGCTGCCGCCAACGGCGTTGGCGGGGTTGCCGAAGTTGGTTGCGTTGCCGCCGTCGCCGCCGTCGCCGCCCGCGCCCGCGCTGCCGGTCCCGCCGTTGCCTCCGGCGCCCGCTGTGGCGGTCACCGTGGACGCCGCGTTGTTGATGATCGCCGCACCGCCATTGCCGCCGTCACCGCCGGTGGCCCCGTTGGTCCCGGCGGCCCCGTCACCGCCGGTGGCGGTGCCCAAACCCTCGGTGTATGCGTAGCCGCCGTTGCCGCCGTTGCCGCCGCCGGTAGTCCCGGTGCCGCCTGCCGCGCCGTTGGCGCCGACGGCGTTGACCACCGAGCCGTTATTACGAATGATCGTCGAGCCGCCGTCGCCACCGTCGCCGCCGCGCCCGGCGGTGCCGGTGCCGCCTACCCCGCCCGCACCCGCGTTGACCTGCCCGGACCCGCGGGCTTCGGCGTAGCCGCCGTTGCCGCCGTTGCCGCCGGTGGCCCCGCTGGTCCCGGCGGCCCCGTTACCGCCGGTCGCGGTGCCTGACCCGGCGGTGCTCGCGTTGCCGCCGTTGCCGCCGTGGCCGCTACCGGTGGTGCCGGTGCCGCCTGCCGCGCCGTTGGCACCGGCCACGTTGAGCGCCGACGCGCTGTTGAGGATGGTCGCCGAGCCGCCGTTGCCGCCGTTGCCGCCGCGCCCGGCGGTGCCGGTGCCGCCTACCCCGCCCGCACCCGCGGTGGCCTGTCCGGACCCTTGGGTCTCCGCGTTGCCCCCGTTGCCGCCGTTGCCGCCGGTGGCCCCGCTGGTCCCCGCGGCCCCGTTCCCGCCGGTGGCGGTGCCTGACCCGGTGGTGAACGCGTTGCCACCGTCGCCACCGTTGCCGCCGCCGGTGGTGCCGGTGCCACCCGCGGCGCCGTTGGCGCCGGCCGCGTTCAGCGCCGAGGCGCTGCTGGTGATGACCGCCGAGCCGCCGTTGCCGCCGTTGCCGCCGCGCCCGGCGGTGCCGGTGCCGCCCACCCCGCCCGCACCCGCGGTGGCCTGCCCGGACCCGGAGGTCGTGGCGCTACCGCCGTTGCCGCCGTTGCCGCCGGTGGCCCCGCTTGTCCCGGTGGCCCCGTTCCCGCCGGTGGCGGTGCCTGACCCATCGGTGAACGCGTCGCCGCCGTTGCCGCCGTGGCCGCTACCGGTGGTGCCGGTACCGCCGGCGGCGCCATTGGCACCGACCGCATTGGCCGCCGACGCGCTGTTGAAGATGGACGCCGCACCGCCGTCGCCGCCGTTACCGCCGCGCCCGGCGGTGCCGGTGCCACCCAGCCCGCCCGCACCGGCGTTCACCTGCCCGGACCCGAAGGTCGTGGCGCTACCACCGTTGCCGCCGTTGCCGCCGGTGGCCCCGCTGGTCCCGGTGGCCCCGTCGCCGCCGGTGGCGGTGCCTGACCCGGAGGTGGACGCGTGGCCGCCGTTGCCGCCGTTGCCCCCGCCGGCGGTGCCGGTGCCGCCCGCTGCGCCGTTGGCGCCGACCACATCGGCCGCCGACCCAGCGTTGAAGATGGACGCCGAGCCGCCGTCGCCGCCGTTACCGCCGCGCCCGGCGCTGCCGGTACCACCCACCCCGCCAGCACCCGCGGTGACCTGCCCGGACCCGCTGGCTCTGGCGTCGCCGCCGTTGCCGCCGTCACCGCCGGTGGCCCCGCTGGTCCCGGCGGCCCCATTACCGCCGGTGGCGGAGCCCGACCCGGAGGTGAACGCGTAGCCGCCATTGCCACCGTCGCCCCCGCCGGTGGTGCCGACACCGCCAGCGGCGCCGTTGGCGCCGACCACGTTCAGCGCCGACCCGCCGTCGTAGATGGCCGCCGCGCCGCCGTTGCCGCCGTTGCCGCCGCGCCCGGCGGTCCCGGTACCGCCCACCCCGCCCGCACCCGCGGTGACCTGACCGGACCCGTAGGCCTCGGCGTTGCCACCTCTGCCGCCGTTGCCGCCGGTGGCCCCGCTGGCCCCAGCCGCCCCGTCGCCGCCGGTGGCCGTGCCCGACCCTAAGGTGGTCGCGTTGCCGCCCTTGCCGCCGTCGCCGCCGCCAGTGGTCCCGGTACCACCCGCCGCGCCGTTGGCGCCGACCGCGTTGCCTGCCGACCCGCCGTTGAAGATGGCCGCCGAGCCGCCGTCGCCGCCGTTGCCGCCGCGCCCGGCGCTGCCGGTACCACCCTCCCCGCCCGCACCCGCGGTGACCTGCCCGAATCCGGACGTCGTGGCGGTGCCACCGGCGCCGCCATCGCCGCCGGTGGCACCGTTGGTCCCGGCCGCACCGTCACCGCCGGTGACCGTGCCCGACCCTGTGGTGTACGCGCTGCCGCCGTTGCCGCCGTTGCCGCCGCCGGTCGTGCCGGTACCACCCGCCGCGCCGTTGGCTCCGACGACGTTGACCGCCGACCCGGCGTTGTAGATGGACGCCGAGCCGCCGTCGCCGCCGTTGCCGCCGCGCCCGGCGCTGCCGGTACCACCCACCCCGCCAGCACCTGCGTTGGCCTGCGCCGACACCCCGTGGGCCTCGGCGTAGCCGCCGGCGCCGCCGTTGCCGCCGGTGGTCCCGCTCGTGCCGGCGCCGCCGGAACCGCCGGTGGCATCACCCGATCCGTAGTTGTTCGCGTCGCCGCCCCTGCCGCCGTCACCGCCGGCGCCGCCGACACCGGGCGTCCCGCCCTGGCCACCATCGCCACCGGTCACGGCAGCCGCAGTAGTCAGGCTCACCGATCCACCGTCGCCGCCGCGGCCCCCCGCACCCCCGGTCCCCAAAGATCCGCCGGTCCCACCGGTACCTCCCGTACCGGCCGCCCCCCCGGCGCCCGCAGCACCGCCCTGCCCGCCGGTGCCGCCGGTACCGCCGGTCACCCCCGTCGCCGCGCCGTCGGCGCCACGCCCGCCGTCCCCGCCAATACCGCCTTGTCCGCCCGAGCCATTAGTACCCCCGACGCCGCTGTTCCCGCCCGTGCCACCGGCCCCACCCGCGCCTCCGGAAAGCCCGGTAGCACCAGTCCCGTCACCGAGCACACCGCTGGCGTCGGCGCCAATAGCGCCGTTACCGCCGACCCCGCCCTGCCCACCCGTGCCGGCCGCGCCTGCCACACCGCCCCCGGACCCGCCTGCACCACCGGCACCGGCCGCACCCCCGGTGCCCCCGCTGCCCCCGGCACCCCCGGCCGCACCGGCAGCCGAAGCACCGTCACCGCCTAAACCACCCGTACCCCCGCTACCGCCCATGCCGCCGCTACCGCCATTACCAAAGAACAACCCGTGCGCACCACCAGCACCACCCTGGCCACCGGCCCCACCAACAGCCCCAGACACACCTGCCGCGCCACTACCCGCGACCGCTGACGCCCCCGTGCCACCGTTTCCACCCATCCCACCGGCCCCACCGGCCCCGCCCTGACCGAAGAAGAATCCACCCGCACCGCCTGCACCACCATTGCCGCCCGCCGTGCCTGCCACACCCGCTGCACCGTTGGCGCCCGCACCACCGTCGCCACCACGGCCCCCAGTGCCGAACAACCCCGCCGACCCGCCCGCTCCACCGTTTTGCCCGGCCGCCCCCGCCGCACCGCTTCCGCCGTTGCCGAACAACAAGCCACCGTCACCACCGCGACCCCCCGCCGTAGTGGCGCTGGCTCCATCACCGATCAATGGCCGTCCCAGCAACGCCTGCGTGGGCGCATTGATCACCCCGAGGAGCAACTGCTCAATGCTGGCGGCCTCCGCCGCGGCATACGCCTGACCGGCCCCGGCCAAGGTCTGCAAAAACTGCTCATGAAACCCCGCCGCCTGCGCACTCAAGGCCTGATACTGCTGCCCGTGCGCCCCGAACAGGGCCGCGACGAGCGCCGACACCTCATCACCAGCTGCCGCCGCCAACTGCGTCGTGGTCGCCGCGGCCGCAGCGTTCGCTGTCTGCACCGCCGCCCCGATGCCGGACACGTCACCGGCCGCCGCCGCCATCAACTCAGGAACAGCAAACACATACGACATCGACGACCCTCACCTTCACGACACGATCCCCAGGCCCGTCCGGCGATCATTGGCGCGAAGCGTAACCCGTGCATTGCAACCCGTTCGTCAATTTGCTGGAACTGCTTTGTGCGAGTGTCGCGCCGACAATACGAGCGGACACCACCCCACCGATTCAGGGTTACGGGGTAGCGGTTGCGTGGCGGTTGTCCCGGCGGAGGTGGATCAAGCCGGGCGAATCAGGCGCCACGTAGACTCGATGGGCGAACTTTTCAGCGAAAGAGGTAAGTCAGAGTCATGAGCGGCCATTCCAAGTGGGCCACCACCAAGCATCAGAAGGCCGTCAAAGACGCCCGCCGCGGCAAGGAATTTGCCCGGCTGATCAAGAACATCGAGGTCGCCGCCCGCACCGGCGGGGGAGACCCGGCGGGTAACCCGACGTTGTACGACGCCATCCAGAAGGCGAAGAAGACCTCGGTGCCCAACGACAACATTGAACGGGCCCGCAAGCGCGGCGCTGGTGAGGAAGCCGGCGGTGCCGACTATCAGACCATCATGTACGAGGGCTACGGACCCAATGGTGTTGCGGTACTGATCGAATGCCTGACCGACAACCGCAACCGCGCGGCCGGCGAGGTCCGGGTGGCGGTCACCCGCAACGGCGGCAATATGGCCGACCCCGGGTCGGTGTCGTACCTGTTCACTCGCAAGGGCATCGTCACCCTGGAGAAGAACGGCCTCACCGAGGACGACGTGCTGACGGCCGTGCTGGAAGCCGGGGCCGAGGACGTCAACGACCTCGGCGACAGCTTCGAGGTGATCTCCGAACCCACCGACCTGGTCGCGGTACGCACCGCCCTGCAGGAGGCCGGTATCGACTACGAGTCCGCGGAGGCCAGCTTCCAGCCGTCAGTCAGTGTGCCGGTCGACGTGGAGGGCGCCCGCAAGGTGTTCAAACTGGTCGACGCGCTGGAGGACAGCGACGACGTGCAGAACGTGTGGACCAACGTCGATCTGTCCGACGAGGTGCTGGCCGCGCTCGACGAGGAGTAACTGCGGTTAGGGGTGCCACCGGCTCGCGGTGTGCACCACCATCCCGCCGGCCTCGGTGGGGTACAGGTGCCAGGTCCGCCACCGCCATCCGGCGCCGTCGGGCTCGGCGGCCAGTGCCGTCAGTGCGGCGTCGTCACCCGGGAACACCCCGCCCAGCCAGCCGGTTTGACCTGCGCACTGGGTCCGCAGTTCGCGCGCAAGCGCGCGGAATCCGGCTGCGTCATGCCCTTCGATATGTGAGCGCAGGGTGTAGCCGGTTGCTTCGGAGCGCTCGGGCAGATTGCCGCCGGCAGTGCAGGACACCTGCTCGGAGAACCGGAGGCCGCCGTGCTCGGCGACCACGACATGCGACGCGCCCAGCACGCCCAGCAACAACGCCCCGCCGCGCGGATGGTCCAATCGACAGGTCGCCAGCGGGTTGGGGGCGGCCTCGTTGAGTGTCAATCCCAACCGTGCTCCGGATACGTCGGCCGGGGTGACGGCTAGCTGGTGGAGCGGCACGGTTCACAACCTACCCAGCGTGTCCCTGGCCGACGATGTCACCGGCACCGGTTACGCTATCGAACAGCTGTTCGGTGCGACGTGGGGAGCTGTGGTGCGGGTGATGGGCGTCGATCCCGGGTTGACGCGATGCGGGCTGTCCCTGGTGGAGAACGGGCGCGGGCGGCAGATCACCGCGCTGGACGTCGACGTGGTCCGCACCCCGTCGGGCGAGCCGTTGCATCGAAGGCTGCTGGCCATCAGTGACGCAGTCGAGCACTGGCTGGACACCCACCATCCGGACGTGCTGGCCATCGAGCGAGTGTTCTCCCAACACAATGTGTCGACGGTGATGGGCACCGCGCAGGCCGGTGGCGTGATCGCGCTGGCAGCGGCCAAGCGCGACATCGAGGTGCACTTCCACACGCCTTCAGAGGTCAAGGCCGCGGTGACCGGCAACGGCGCCGCCGACAAGGCGCAGGTTACTGCCATGGTCACCAGAATCCTTGCGCTGCAGGCAAAGCCGACGCCGGCCGACGCCGCCGATGCGCTGGCGCTGGCCATCTGCCACTGCTGGCGGGCGCCGATGATTGCGCGGATGGCCGCGGCTGAAGCGCTGGCTGCGGAGCATCGGCGCGCCTACCAGGCCAAGCTGAAGGCCGCCCGATGATCGCGTCGGTGCGCGGTCAGGTGCTCCTCGTGGCGCTGGATCATGCGGTCATCGAGGCGGCCGGCGTCGGGTACCGGGTGAATGCGACGCCGTCGACGCTGGCCACGCTGCGGCAGGGGAGCGAAGCCCGGTTGATCACCGCCATGATTGTGCGGGAAGACTCGATGACCCTGTACGGGTTCTGCGACGGCGAGACCCGGGACCTGTTCCTGACGCTGCTATCGGTGTCCGGGGTGGGGCCGCGCCTGGCGATGGCGACCCTGGCCGTGCATGACGCAGCCACCCTGCGGCAGGCGCTGGCCGACGGTGACGTCACCGCTCTTACCCGGGTGCCCGGCATCGGCAAGCGCAGCGCCGAACGGATGGTGCTGGAGCTGCGCGACAAGATCGGCGCGGTGAGCTCAGCCGGCCCGGCGGCCGCCGCGAACGGCCACGCGGTGCGCGGTCCGGTAGTGGAGGCGTTGATCGGCCTGGGCTTTGCGGCCAAGCAGGCCGAGGAGGCCACCGACAAAGTGCTGGCTGAGCACCGGGAGGCCACCACATCGACGGCCTTGCGGGCTGCGCTGTCGCTGCTGGGCAAGAAATGAGCGACGACTTCGACGAGCGCGACGTGGCCCCGACGCTAGCCGTCGGCGAGGGCGACATCGACGGCAGCCTGCGGCCGCGTTCGCTGCGCGAGTTCATCGGGCAGCCGCGGGTCCGCGAGCAGTTGCAGCTGGTCATCGAGGGTGCCAAGAACCGGGGCGGAACTCCCGATCACATCCTGCTGTCCGGGCCACCCGGATTGGGTAAGACGTCGTTGGCGATGATCATCGCCGCCGAGCTGGGATCCTCGTTGCGCGTCACGTCGGGTCCCGCCCTGGAGCGGGCTGGTGACCTGGCCGCGATGTTGTCCAACCTGGTCGAGCATGACGTGCTGTTCATCGATGAGATCCACCGCATCGCCCGGCCCGCAGAAGAGATGCTCTATCTGGCCATGGAAGACTTCCGGGTCGACGTGGTGGTCGGCAAAGGTCCGGGGGCGACATCCATTCCGCTCGAGGTGGCCCCCTTCACTCTGGTCGGCGCGACCACCCGGTCCGGGGCGCTGACCGGCCCGCTGCGGGACCGGTTCGGTTTCACCGCGCACATGGACTTCTACGAACCCGCCGAGCTGGAACGGGTGCTGACCCGCTCGGCCGGAATCCTGGGCATCGAGTTGGGCCGCGAGGCCGGTGCGGAGATCGCGCGCCGCTCGCGCGGGACGCCGCGGATCGCCAACCGGCTGTTGCGCCGGGTCCGCGACTACGCCGAAGTGCGCGCCGACGGTGTCATCACCCGCGATGTCGCCAAGGCGGCGCTGGAGGTGTACGACGTCGACGAACTGGGCCTGGACCGGCTCGACCGGGCGGTGTTGTCGGCGCTGACCCGCAGCTTCGGCGGCGGGCCGGTCGGGGTGTCCACGCTGGCGGTGGCGGTCGGCGAGGAGGCCGCGACGGTGGAGGAGGTGTGCGAGCCTTTCCTGGTACGCGCGGGCATGGTGGCACGGACACCACGCGGCCGGGTAGCGACCGCGAAAGCCTGGACGCACCTGGGCATGACGCCACCGGCGGGAGTCAACCAGCCTGGACTGTTCGACTAGGAGGACGTGAGATGGTCACTGCCGCTCTGGTTTTCGCCGCTCTGGCTGCGGTGCTGCACGTGTACATCTGGACCATGGAGTCGTTCACCTGGACGTCGAAACGCACCCGCGCGACCTTCGGCACCACCGCGGAGGAAGCCGAAACCACCAAGCTGCTGGCGTTCAACCAGGGCTTCTACAACCTGTTTCTGGCCGTCGTCGCCGGTGTCGGCATCGTCTTGGTGCTGCTGGATCGCCGGGTCCCTGGCGCCGCGTTGATTTTCGCGGGCGTGGGGTCGATGGCGGCCGCTGCGGTGGTGCTGCTGATCTCGGCGCGCAATAAGGCGCGGGCGGCGGTGACTCAGGGTTTATTCCCGGTGATCGCGCTCGGCCTCCTGGCAGCCTCGGTCGCGCATCCCTAGCGGAGTGTCTGCAGGTCTCGCCGTAAGGGTGGCCAGCCGGGGTCAGCTGGACCGCCCGGGGAGACCGGCGGTGGTTTCGGTGGGGCCGTACGCGTAGCCATTACCTCCGCCGCCTCCCATGCCCGGTCTGGTGCCGCCGTTGCCTCCATAAAGGTTGAAGCTATCAGCGGCACCCACTCCGCCCTCCCCGCTCTTCGACCCGGTTTCTGCGCCGCCGTGACCATTGCCGCCGGGCGCACCGACTGCGGGTGGCACACCCTGAACCCACCCTGCCGCACCGCCGCCGCCTCCGCCGCCGTTGCCGCTAGCAGCCCCGGCCCCACCGCTGCCGCCGACGCCGCCCATAGAGAGCTGGTAGGTGGCGTTTCCACCGTGGCCACCGTTTCCTGCGACACCGCCGGGACCTCCGGCCGCGCCACCTCCACCGCCACCTCCTGCGTATGCTCCGTTGCCGGCCGACGCGCCGGCGCCGCCGCCGCCGCCGCCCCCGCCATTTCCGCCAGTGGTGCCGGTGGCGGTCCCACCTCCACCGCCGCCTCCGCCGCTGCCCCCACCGGCAAGAGCGTTGGTGGCCGAGTTGAGGGCCGGTCCGCCGGTACCGCCACCGCCGCCCTTGCCTCCGGTTCCTCCGATTGCGGAGCCGCCTCCGCCATTGCCACCGTCCCCGCCGGCGCCACCGCCGCCGGCGCCGCCCCCGGATGCGAAACCGAACGCGGTGGCGGTGTTCGAGCCGCCGTTGCCTCCGTTGCCGCCTTGGCCGCCGTTGCCGCCGTTGCCGCCCAGGGTGTTACCGGCGCCGGGTGTTCCGCCGTCGCCGCCTCTGCCGCCGTTGCCGCCCATGCCACCGCGGGCGCTGGCGGTGCCGGTGGTGCCGGTGTTTTGGCCGCCGTTGCCGCCGTCGCCGCCTTGGCCGCCGTTGCCGCCTTGGCCGCCGTTGCCGCCGCCGGTGCCGTTGATGCCGTCGCCGCCGGTGCCGCCTTTACCGCCTTGGCCGCCGGTGCCGGCGTTGCCGCCGGCGGTGGGGGTGGTTGCGGTGGTTCCGGTGGTGCCGGCGGCGCCTTGGCCGCCGTCGCCGCCTTGGCCGCCGTTGCCGCCGGTGCCGTTGGAGCCGGTGGTGGCGTTGTCGGGGGCGGCGCCGGCTGCGCCGGCTTTGCCGCCGGTGCCGCCTTGGCCTCCGGTGGCGCCGGCGCCGCTGGTGGTGCCGGTGTTGGTGCCGCCCAGGCCGCCGGTGCCTCCTTGACCGCCGTTGCCGCCGTTGCCGGCTTGGCCGCCGCCGACGCCGCCGATTCCGGCTCCTGCGGCACCGCCTTGGCCGCCGGCACCGCCCTGGCCGCCCTGGCCGCCGGCCTCGGGTGTGGCGCTGGAGGCGCCGGTGGTGCCGGTGGCTCCCTTGCCGCCGTTGGCGCCGTTGCCGCCGTTGCCGCCGGCGCCGATGGCGCCGTTGGTGCCGCCGTGGGTGCCGGTGCCGGCAGCGCCGGCGCCGCCGCCGTTACCGCCGTTGCCGCCGCGAGCGCCGGCGCCTCCGGTGGTGCCGGTGTTGTCGCCGCCGTTCCTACCGTCACCGCCGTTGCCGCCTTGACCGCCGTTGCCGCCGTTGCCGCCGCCGGTTTGGCCGATCCCGGCGCCGCCGTCACCGCCGGCGCCGCCTTGACCGCCGTTGCCGCCGTTGCCGCCGTCGGTGGGCGAGGTCCCGGAGGTGGCGGTGATTCCGTTGGCCCCGTTGCCGCCATGGCCGCCGTTACCGCCCTGGCCGCCGGTACCGATGGCACCGTCGGCGCCGCCGTGGGTGCCGGTCCCGGCGGCTCCGGCGTCACCGCCGGTGCCACCCTTGCCGCCGACGGCGCCCGCACCGCCGGCAGCGCCGGTGTTGTTGCCGCCGTTGCTGCCCTGGCCGCCGGTGCCGCCGATACCGCCCTGGCCGCCGTTACCGCCACCGGTGTTGTCGATACCCACACCACCGGCACCGCCGGCGCCGCCGGCGCCGCCCTGGCCGCCCTGGTTGCCCGGCGCCGGGGAGATGCCCGCCTTAGCCGGCGCTCCCGCAGCGCCCCCGCCGCCGTTACCGCCTAGGCCGCCGTTGCCGCCGGTGCCGTTGCTGCCAGCCACACCGTTGTCGACCGTTTTGCCGGCCGCGCCGGCATCCCCGCCGGTGCCGCCCTGACCACCCTGACCACCCATACCGCCGCCGGTGGCGCCGGTGGTGGTGGTGCCGGTGTGGGTGCCACCCAGGCCGCCGCCACCACCTTGACCGCCGCTGCCGCCGTCACCGGCCTGCCCGCCGCCCACACCGCCGATTCCGGCTCCTGCGGCACCGCCTTGGCCGCCGGCACCGCCCTGGCCGCCCTGGCCGCCGGCCTCGGGTGTGGCGCTGGAGGCGCCGGTGGTGCCGGTGGCTCCCTTGCCGCCGTTGGCGCCGTTGCCGCCGTTGCCGCCGGCGCCGATGGCGCCGTTGGTGCCGCCGTCGGTTCCGGTGCCGGCAGCGCCGGCGCCGCCGCCGCCGCCGCCGTTGCCGCCTTTGGCACCGGCACCTCCGGTGGTGCCGGTGTTGTCACCGCCGTTCCTACCGTCACCGCCGTTGCCGCCTAGACCGCCGTTGCCGCCGTTGCCGCCGCCGGTTTGGCCGATCCCGGCGCCGCCGTCACCGCCGGCGCCGCCGTCACCGCCGTTGCCGCCGTTGCCACCGTCGGTGGGCGAGGTCCCGGAGGTGGCGGTGATTCCGTTGGCCCCGTTGCCGCCATGGCCGCCGTTACCGCCCTGGCCGCCGGTACCGATGGCACCGTCGGCGCCGCCGTGGGTGCCGGTCCCGGCGGCCCCAGCGTCACCGCCGGTGCCACCCTTGCCGCCGACGGCACCCGCACCACCACCAGCGCCGGTGTTGTTGCCGCCGTTGCTGCCCTGGCCGCCGGTCCCGCCGATACCGCCCTGGCCGCCGTTACCGCCACCGGTGTTGTCGATACCCACACCACCGGCACCGCCGCCACCGCCGGCACCGCCCTGGCCGCCCTGGTTGCCCGGCGCCGGGGAGATGCCCGCCTTAGCCGGCGCTCCCGCAGCGCCACCGCCACCGTTACCGCCCAGGCCGCCCTGGCCTCCGGTGCCGTTGCTGCCAGCCACACCGTTGTCGACCGTTTTGCCGGCCGCGCCGGCATCCCCGCCGGTGCCGCCCTGACCACCCTGACCACCCATACCGCCGCCGGTGGCACCGGTGGTGGTGGTGCCGGTGTTCGAACCCCCGAGGCCGCCGCCACCACCTTGGCCGCCGCTACCGCCGTCACCGGCCTGCCCGCCGCCGACACCGCCGATGCCTTTGCCGCCGTCGCCGCCGCCACCACCGGCACCGCCCTGGCCGCCCTGAGCACCGGGGGAGGGGGCCAGGAGGTCGTCGTTGCCGTTGACTCCGGTGGCGCCGCGGCCGCCGTCACCGCCCGCACCGCCCCGCCCGCCGCCGCCGTGGGCGCCGTCGGCGCCGCCCTGGACACCTTGGCCGCCGGCCCCGGCATCGCCGCCGGCGCCGCCCTGGCCGCCGTCGGCGCCTTTGCCGCCGCCGCTGGCTCCGGTGGTGGTGGTCCCGGTGTGGGTGCCGCCCGTACCACCATCACCACCGGCCCCGCCGATACCGCCGGTGCCGCCGTTACCGCCGCCGACCCCGTTGATCCCGGCGCCGCCGTTACCGCCCTGGCCTCCGGCCCCGCCCTGCCAACCCGCGGTGCCCGCGGTGGGGACAGTCGAGGAGAGCCCGGTGGTCCCGAGATCGCCGCGCCCGCCGGTGCCCCCGGTACCGCCGGTCCCGCCGCTGCCCGCGCCGCCGCTATGACCGTGGGTGCCGAACACTCCGCCCGATCCAGCGGCCCCGCCCAGCCCCGCACCGCCACCGGTGCCGCCGGTACCGCCGGTGCCGCCCTCGATCTGGTAACCGAGACCGCTACCGCCCTCACCGCCCATGCCGCCGGTCCCGCCGATCCCCCCGACACCGCCAGACCCCCCAGCGCTGAACAACCCGTAGGCCGAACCGCCGTCCCCACCAAGACCCCCGGTGCCCCCGTTAAAACCCAGACCGCCCTTACCGGCGCTCAGACCACCACCAGCGGTCCCGGTCTGACCGGTACCGCCTTGTCCGCCGATCCCGCCAGCACCGCCATCACCAGCCCCCCCACCGAACAGGGCCCGCCCAGCCCCACCAGCACCCCCGGTGCCACCCGCTCCGCCCACACCGCCAAAGCCATCTCCGCCGCTACCGCCCACCCCGCCGACCCCGCCGAACCCGGCCAACCAACCCCCGGACCCGCCGGCACCACCGGTGGCGCCGATCCCACCCGCCACCCCGGTGCCGCCCCTACCGCCGGCCCCACCATTGCCCCACAAACCCGCATCACCACCCCGACCACCGGCCTGCCCCACCGCACCCGAGCCGCCGGCCCCACCGTTGCCCCACAAAATCCCGCCATCGCCCCCCGCCTGGCCGGTGCCCGCCGCCCCATTGGCCCCATCACCGATCAACGGCCGACCCAGCAACGTGTTCGTCGGGGCATTGATCACCCCCCACACACCCTGCTCCAACACCTGCAACGGCGAAACATTCACCACCTCCGCAGCCCCATAGGCCGCCCCCGCACCACTCAACGCCGCCACGAACCGCTCATGAAACACCCCCACCTGCACACTGAGGGCCTGATACTCCGCACCGAAAGTGCCGAACAACCGCGCCACCGCCGCCGACACCTCATCACCGGCCAACGGCGCCACCCCCACCGTCGCCGGCCCCGCCGCCAACGCCGCCGCCCGCACCACCTCCCCAAGACGACCCAACTCACCCGCCGCCACAGAAACACCCTCAACCGAAGCAACCACAAACGACGACAATTCAGGTCCTCTCCCAAAGACACCACAACGCGAATTCGCGAGAAACGCTACACGCGACACACCCTCACCACAGCCAATGCCAGAAATTGAAAGAAATGTCGTATTGAGCGTTTGCGGCATGTTACGAGTCGTTCATCAGTGCTGGCGAATGAGTTGGACTCGGATGACGTCCCGAACGCCGATGTACTGGCCTTAGCTGCAGTTGTCTTTCAATACACGAACAAATCAGAATACGTGGGTGAATTAATTAAGTTGGGCGCAGCACGGACCGGGGTGATCACCGCGCCACGGCGCAAGGCCGCAGCGCCGACGCAACGGGTTCTCAAGGCAGACAGAGCGTTACGACAGGGGCATGCCTGCTGAATGAGCGGTCGTCGCGCAATGTGGGTGGGCGCCGGTTCGAGGTCGAAACTTCGCGGTGGTGGCAGCGGGGCGTAGGCGAGTAGTCCCCAATTAATAGTGAACGCGACTCGCCGATCCCAAGAAACGTCCACGGTTCAACCACCCAGCGACGCGTTAGCCTGTGCTGCAACAGTCAGCACAATCAGCGGTTTCCCGTATTGAGGCCGCACGACCTGCCTTACCTACCTGACCGCAATATTTGAATTTCATTCGAGTCTGCCAAAAGGTCGCAGTCTCACATGTAGCGCGACGGCGTCCGTTGTGTATGTGGCAGAGAGCAGAGATGGTGCTGTTGCGCGACCGGCGGTTAGTCGGATGGCGGCCACGGAGGAGAACAGCCTGGGGCCGCGCAGATGCAGCGGGTCCTGTCGCTTGAGCGACTAGGCGTCCGGGTACCCACCCAGGTACCTACCGAGGGAGATGCCATGAAAACCGTCGAGGACCGTCGCGCCCGAAGCCGCATTCCGCGTTCGCGCGGCGCCGTCACTGGGTTGCTCCTAGTCATTCTGGGCGTCTGGGGAGCGCTGATCCCGTTCGTCGGCCCCAATTTCGACTTCGCCTACACCCCCGGACAGGCCTGGACCGCGGCACGTCTATGGCTGGAAGTGCTGCCGGGCGTGGCCACCGCGCTTGGCGGTCTGTTGTTGATCGCTGCCCGGAGTCGCGGCCCCGCGATGCTGGGCGGATGGCTGGCCGCCCTCGGCGGCACCTGGTTCGTGGTCGGCACCGCTTTCGCGCCGATTCTGCGGATCGGCAGTGTTGGAGACCCGGTCGGCGCGTCGGATGCCAAGCGCGCTGCTGTGCAGATCGCGTACTTCTCCGGGCTAGGTGCGTTGATCATTTTTCTCAGTGGGGCGGTCTTGTCGCGCTTAGTGGTTCGGTTAGCACGTGACGTTCAGTCGGTGCCGTCGGCCCAGCCGGTGGAGGCTCGGTCCGAGCAGCAGTACACCGGCTTGGTCGAGCCGGATCGCGACCCGCAGCAGACGGATGTGCTGACCACTCCGCGCGACCAGTACGTGCCCGCCGAAGGGCACAAGCGTGGGTTGTTCCGACGGCACCGCACACCGGTCGCGCACCAGTAGTGAGCACTGGCAGGGGCCTGACCGGGCTGTGACCAGCTCGGTCGGCGCCATCTTGGGCGTCTGGGACCGGGGTGCCGCCGCTGAAATTGGGGTTTCCACCAGTCCGCTGGTATCAAGCGCTGCGTTGTCAGCCGGATTGGCCATTACCCCCTACCAGATCATCAATACCGTTGTCGGGGCGGCGCCGGGGCATTTACATGCGCCCGTTACTACGCATACGCCAATGAATCCGGATACGTGACTGAATTCAGTGCGCGGAGGTCCGCGCCAGGGCGCAAGTTCCACCACTCGGCGGCACCGTACTCGGCGACGCCGCGATGAGTGCGCAAGGTGTGCAACGTGTTTCAGTGGAAACGACTACCGGTCCAGCGCGATGCGACCGGTGACACGGGATGAATAGGTGGCTCGAGGCCGCATGGGAACTGTGACAGCGGCGGAAAACGAAAAATGAACCCTCATTGCGAAATCGCTGAGCTGCAGTGCAGTTCAGCGGCGATGCTTCGCAGGGGTAGCGATGGTCAGTGCCGCGCGTTAGGCAGCTAACTCTTAACGCTACGTGAAATTTCAGAGCGGCGTCGCTACCGCCTCTATTGAGGCTGACAATTGATTAATCTTTAAACCGATTAACAGGCTGCGGATCCACGGCGAGGGGCCGGTGACTGTAGTGCTGCCGGTGCCCTCGCGGATGTGGGAGACGTCATTCATGTCATTGGAGGTCATCACTGCGAAGCACCCAGCTCAGCCGCTGCGGAACTGGGCAACCTTGCGTCCTCGCTGAGCGCGGCCAATGGTGCCTGTTCGACGGGCTCAATGGAACATCGTCATTCCGACTAAAGCACCGAAAAAGCAGGTGCCCGGCTGACCAAGCCGGACACCTGCCTCAACCGTCGCCCCACCTACAGCAAGCCGAGCAACTGCAGATCGCTGGCGTACTTTTCGATGACCACCGGCGTGACATGCGGGATGTCCTTGTCCGGTCCGATCTTGGCTTCCTGCACTGCCGCGCGGAACCGGTCCGTCGGGGCCATCGAACCGTTGATCGGCTTCTCCGGCTGCTGGTAATTGTGCAGCAGTGGCAGCAATGAGTACTGCCGTTGCCGTTCCGGCAGACCCCGCAGCGAGGTCTCGAAGCGTCGCAGCCACTGCTGGTAGTCGCCGATCCGCTCGATCGCATACCCGGCGTCCACCAGCCAGTCGATGAACTCGTCGAGGCCGATGCCGTCGTCGTACGGGTTCATCACGTGGTAGGTCTGGAACCCGATCTCGGGAACCTGCGCACCCAGCGTCGAGATCGCGTCGGCGATGAACTCCACCGGCAACCCGTCATAGTGGGCGCGCTGACGGTTGCCATCGGCGTCCAGTTCGTAGAACGACTTGGGCGCGATGCCGGAGGCCACCACACTCAGGATGGTCCGGGTGAACATGTCCGGCAGGTTCAGCTGACCGGCGTAGGTGGTGTCAGCCAGGATCATGTCGCAGCGGAACACCGCTACCGGCAACCCGCACAGGTCGTGCGCCTCGCGTAGCAGCACCTCACCGGCCCACTTGCTGTTGCCGTAGCCGTTGGCGTAGCT
Source organism: Mycobacterium sp. IDUB_28 (assembly GCF_055419285.1). Taxonomy (NCBI): domain Bacteria; kingdom Bacillati; phylum Actinomycetota; class Actinomycetes; order Mycobacteriales; family Mycobacteriaceae; genus Mycobacterium; species Mycobacterium sp. IDUB_28. The sequence goes on from NZ_JBVAXK010000002.1 coordinate 19,338, forward strand.
GTCGTTGATCTTGCGTGTCGCGCTCATCACCCGGACGTCGGCGTCCTCGACGAACTTGCCCGGTGTGATCTGGTCGCCGACTCCGATGGTGGAGACGTAGGTGTACGGCTTCTGCTTGCTGGTCAACGCGATCCGGATCAGCTCGGCGGTGCCCAATGCGTTGGGCCCGAACAGTTCGCTGTACGGGAGCACGTGGTTGACCAGGGCGGCGGGGTCGACGATGAGGTCGACGGTGTCCGCCAGCCGCTGCCAGGTCGCAGCGTCCAGACCCAGGTTGGCCTCGCCCTTGTCGCCGGCGATCACCTCGAGGTGATCGGCCGCCAGCTTGCGGTAGTGCGCCAGCAGCTTGGGGTCACCGCTGTCGAACGTCCGGTCCAGGCGCTCACGGGCGTCCGCGTCACTCTTGGCCCGTACCAGGGCGATGACTTTGCCGTCGACCAGGTCCATCCGTTCCAGCCAGTCCAGCGCCAGGTAGCGGCCCAGGAAGCCGGTGGCGCCGGTCAGCAGCACGGTGCGCACCTCAGTGGCCGGTCCGGGCAGCTGCGGGGCGGCGGCCAGGGTTGCGGCGTCGATGAACTTGTCCAAGGTCAGGTCGGCGGCGTGCACCTCGGTGGCGCCCCGCCCGTGCACCGAGGCGAAGGTAGGCCGCTTGGATCCGGCCTGCTCGGCTTCGATGTAAGCGGCGACAGCGGCCAGGTCGTTGGCCGGGCTGACGATCACGCCCACCGGCACGTCGACGTCGAAGATCTCGTTCAGCAGGTTGCCGAACGTCAACGCGGACAACGAGTCGCCGCCGAGATCGGTGAAGTGCGCCTCGGGAGACACCTCGGAACTGGCTGCCCCGAGCATGGCGACGGCGGCCCGGGTGACGGTGGCCAGCACGGGGGCGTCCTTGCCGGTGCGGCGAAGTTCGCTCAACTCGTTGGCTTGGCCGGCGGCCAGGTCGGCATACAGCTGTTCCAACCGCTCCCCGTAGTGCGCCTTGAGCTTTGGCCAGGCCAGCTTGCGGATGCCGGTCAACAGGCCGTTCTCCAGGGTGAACGGCGCGGTCTCGACGATGAAGTCGCGCGGCACCTCGTAGGACTGCAGGTCGGCGTCGCGGGCCACGGTCTGCAATGAGTCCGCGATCAGCGGCTTCAGCTCGTCGACGGAATACCGCGCCAGCGCGTCTTCGGTGGGCACCACGACCGCCAGCAGGTAGGGGTGTGCGCTGTTGCCGTAGACGTAGATCTGCCGGACCAGCGGGCTGTTGCCGAACACCGCTTCCAACTTGGCGACGGTGACGAACTCGCCCTGCGCCAGTTTCAGCACGTTGTTGCGTCGGTCGACGTAGACCACCCGGTTGGGACCGACCTCGGCGACGACGTCGCCGGTGCGGTAGTAGCCGTCTTCGTCGAACACGTTCGCGGTGATCTCGGGCCGTTTGTAATAGCCGGGGAACATGTTCTCGGTCTTGAGTAGCAGCTCGCCGCGCGGATAAGGCCGGTCGGTGTTGAAGTAGCCCAGGTCAGGCACGTCGGCCAACTTGTAGTCGATCACCGGTGGACGCTGCACTTCGCCGTCGAACAGGACCATGCCGGCCTCGGTGGAGCCGTAGCCGTCCAGCAGGTGCATTTCGAGCAGCGACTCGACCCAGGCCTTCAGCTCCGGGGAGGTGGGCGCCGAGCCGGTCATCGCGAAGATGAACCGACCGCCGAGCAGCTGCTGGCGCTGCCTGACCAGCACCTCGGCCGGGTCGGCGCCGTTGTCGACCTCGCGCAGGAATTCGCCGTACAGCGTCTCCCAGATGCGTGGCACGAAGTTGAGCTCCGTAGGCCGCACCAGGGCCAGGTCTTCGAGCAGGGTGGACAGGTCACTCTTGGCGGCGAAGTACGCGGTACCGCCGTTGCCGAGCGTGCCGTAGAGGATGCCGCGGCCCATGACGTGGCTCATCGGCATGAAATTGAGGGTGATCGACGCGGCGGTGGGGCCGAACCAGTTCTTGGCCGACCGGCGGAACATCTTGGCGACGTTGTGCTGCGGGTACATCGCACCCTTGGGCGCACCGGTGCTGCCGGAGGTGTAGATCAACAGCGCCAGCGCATCCTCAGCCACGTCAGCTACCGGGGCGCCCGGTAGGGCTTCGCCACGTCCGAGCACGTCAGCCAGCGTTTCGACCGGCACGCCGGAGTCGGACAGGGCTGCCACGGCACCATCGAGGGCCTCCCGTTGGTCGTCGACCTCGGGGTGGTAGTCGAACACCACCAGCTTGGCGGGGGTGAACCCGGCGCGGATCAGCTGCACGGCGTCGGTGAGCTGGTTGATGCTCGCCGCGAGCAATCGGGGCTCGGTCTCGGTGACGATCGGCTGCAGCTGCGCGATCGAGGCGCTGGTCTGCAGCGGAACCGAGACGGCGCCCATGCTGCCCAAGGCCATGTCGATGCTGGTGTAGTCCACGCTGGTGAAACCGAGCACGCAGACCCGGTCGCCGGCCTGCACGCCGTCGGCGGCCAGGGCGTTGCCGATCGCGGCCATGCGGTCGCCGAGTTCGCCATAGGTGATCGTCTCGAAGCGGGGGAGAAGTTTGAGGGTGGTGCGTCCGGTCGCAGGGTCGGCGATGAACTCCACAGCGCGCTGGCCCAATGCGGGCCGGGCAGCGTAGCCCTGCACGACGGTCTGCAGCACGTGCGGGAGCCGCAACTCCGGGCGCTGCAAGGCCTCGGCGACGGCTGGGTCGGGCTGGGCGGCGGCGAATTGCGGATCGTTGGCGACGAGGTCTTGGGTACGGCGGGTGAGCTGCTCTTCTTCAGTGATGGTCGACATGGCAATCCTCTTCGAACGAAAAATTTGCTTTGAAGGCTAGGTGCGCTGCGTTGCGCTGACTATAAGAACGTTAGCAAAACTAACATTATTCCTCAACGGCCCCGACTGGGGAGTGCCTGTGAGTTGCAACACCGGTGTCAGCGTGGTATTCCACCCCGGTGCCGTCGCGCGTTCGAGGTCTGCAGCCGACGGAAACTAGATGTCGGCCAGCAGGCCACCGATGATCTCGATGCCTTCGGACAGTAGGTCGTCGCTGATGGTCAATGGGGGCAGCAGCCGGATGATGTTGCCGTACATTCCGCAGGTCAGCACGACGACTCCGGCCGCGTGGACCGCGGTGGCCAGCCGGGCGGTCAGCTCGGGGTCCGGCTCGGCGGTGCCCGATTTCACCAGCTCGACGGCGATCATCGCGCCGCGGCCCCGCACGTCGCCGATCCGGTCGTCGCCGGCCTGCAACCGCAGCAGCGGCTCGGTGACCAGCCGCTCGATTTCCCGGGCCCGCTCGATGAGGCCGTCGGACTCGATGGTCGCGATGGTGGCCAGTGCCGCCGCGCACGCGACGGGGTTGCCGCCGAACGTGCCGCCCAGTCCGCCGCCGTGCGCGGCGTCCATGATCTCGGCGCGGCCGGTGATCGCGGACAGCGGCAGCCCGTCGGCGATGCCTTTGGCAGTGACGATCACGTCGGGCTCGATGTCCTCGTGTTCGCAGGCGAACATCGCCCCGGTACGCGCGAAGCCGGTCTGCACTTCGTCGGCGATGAACATGACGTCGTTCTCCCGGCACCAGCGCAACAGCGTCGGCAGAAAACCCTCGGCGGGCACGATGAACCCGCCTTCACCCTGAATGGGCTCGATGATGACCGCGGCCAGGTTCTTGGCCCCGACCTGCTTGTCCATCACGCTGATCGCGCGGGCCGCCGCTTTCTCCCCATCGGTGGCCAGTTCCTTGTCCAGCAGCCCGTCCCGGTAGGGGTAGGACATCGGTGCGCGATAGATCTCCGGCGCGAACGGGCCGAACCCGCTCTTGTATGGCATGGACTTGGCGGTCAGCGCCATCGCCATATTGGTGCGCCCGTGGTACGCGTGGTCGAACGCCATCACCGCAGGCTTGCGGGTGTGGGACCGGGCAACCTTGATCGCGTTCTCGACGGCTTCAGCCCCGGAGTTGAACAGCACCGAGCGCTTTTCGCCGGCGCCGGGGGTGATGCGGTTCAGTTCCTCGGCGACGGCGACATACCCCTCGTACGGCGTCACCATGAAGCACGTGTGGGTGAACTCGGCGACCTGCCCGCGCACCGCCTCGACGACGGCCGGTGCCGAGTTGCCGATCGTGGTCACCGCGATGCCTGAACCCAGGTCGATCAGGCGGTTGCCGTCGACGTCCTCGATGATGCCGCCGCCGGCGCGGGCGACGAATACCGGCAGGGTGACCGCGACGCTGTGGGAAACCGCGGCAGTGCGGCGTTTGTTGAGTTCCAGCGACGCGGGACCCGGGATTTCGGTGACCAGATGACGGCTTTGCTCGAGGCTGGCCACGGACCGCTCCTTCCGCGGCGCGCCGGTCACGTCGCGAATGAAAGCCTAACCGCTGGCCCGCATCCGGCGGGCCGTTGGGCTGCGCCACCCGTGGTGGGGTCGGTTTGCGACGTGCCCGAATGGCAGACTGGACCGTTGACGACGTGATCGAGCGCCGGGTCCGACTGGCGCCGTCCCCGATTTTTCGCGGGATTTTCGAACACTACCGATACGAGAGACAGGCTTTTCGATGCAGAGTTTGATGTTGTTCGCGCCGTTCCTGATCATCATGGCCGGCTTCATGTTCATGGCTTCGCGGCGCCAGCGGCGGGCCGTGCAGGCGACCATCGACCTGCACGAATCGCTGCGGCCGGGGGACCGGGTGCACACGACCTCAGGGCTGGAAGGCACCATCGTCGGCATCACCGAGGACGACGTGGAACTCGAGATATCGCCAGGGGTGGTGACGACCTGGATGAAGCTGGCCATCCGGGACAAGATCCTGCCCGATGACGACGACGCGGACGAGGACTCGGCCGTCGCCGCCGCGGAGGACGCCGACGACGAGACGCACGTCGCCAAGGATTCCTGACCGGGGCTACCTGCCGCGTCCGTGACGCTGGTCTGAACGCGGCACGTAGTCTTTCCGGAAGCTCGCACGGGGCAAGTACCGATTTCAAGGAGAAGGAACGTGGCATCGTCTTCTGCGCCGGTGCAGCCTGCCCGCTACCTGTCGGTGTTCCTGCTCATGCTCGTCGGCGTCTATCTGCTGGTGTTCCTCACCGGCGACAAGAAGGCCGCGCCGAAACTGGGCATCGATCTGCAGGGCGGCACCCGGGTGACGTTGACGGCGCGTACCCCGGACGGCAAGCGTCCTAGCCCGGAAGCGCTGGCGCAGGCGCGCGAGATCATCAACTCCCGCGTCAACGGCCTGGGTGTGTCCGGCAGTGAGGTGGTCGTCGACGGCGACAACCTGATCATCACGGTGCCCGGCAACGACGGCAACGAGGCGCGCAACCTAGGGCAGACCGCCCGGCTCTACATCCGTCCGGTGATCGACACCCGGCCGGCGCAGGCGATTCCCGAAGAGCCCAGGCCGGCCGAGGAGCAGCCGGCCCCCGGTGCTCCGGCGCCCGGTGGAACGGCTCCGGCCCCGGGTGCCCCGGCTCCGGCCCCGGGTGCCCAGGCCCCGGCGCCGGGCGGTCCGGCATCCGGTGCCCCGGCTCCCGCGTCCGGCACCCCGGCGCCACCCCCGCGTGGACAACCACGGCCCTATCCGCAGGATCCGGCGCCGAGCCCGTCGCCTGCCCCCAGCCCGGCGCCTGCGCCCGGTCCGTCGCCTGCGCCCAGTGGGGAGCCGGCGCCGCCCGCAGCACCTGCGCCCCCCGATCCGCGCCAGGCTCTCGCAGAGCGCATCGCGCAGGAGAAGAAGTGGCGGCAGAGCACCAGTCAGTACATCCAGATGATCGCCCTGCAGTTCCAGGCCACCCGATGCGGTAAAGAGGACATCCTGGCCGGTAACGACGACCCGAACCTGCCACTGGTCACCTGCTCGACCGACCACAAGATGGCCTACCTGCTGGCGCCGTCGATCATCAGCGGCGACCAGATCCAGGACGCGTCGTTCAACCAGGACCAACGCAGCCTCGGCTGGGTGGTCGATCTGCAGTTCAAAGGTCCCGCCACCAGCGTCTGGGCCGACTTCACCGCCGCCCACACCGGCACCGAGACAGCCTTCACGCTGGACTCGCAGGTCGTCAGCGCGCCGCGGATCAGGGAGCCGATCCCCGGTGGACGCACCCAGATCAGCGGGGGCGAGCCACCTTTTAGCTCGGCGACCGCCAAACAGCTTGCGAACGTGCTGAAGTACGGCTCGCTGCCGCTGTCCTTCGAATCCTCAGAGGCCCAAACTGTCTCTGCGACACTGGGTCTGTCGTCGCTGCGGGCCGGTCTGATCGCCGGCGGGATCGGGCTGCTGCTGGTGCTGGTGTATGCCCTGCTGTACTACCGGGTGCTGGGATTGCTCACGGCGTTGTCGCTGATTGCTTCCGGCGCAATGGTTTTCGCAATTCTGGTGCTGCTCGGCCGATATATGAACTACACCCTGGACCTGGCCGGTATCGCCGGTCTGATCATCGGTATCGGTACGACGGCGGACTCGTTCGTGGTGTTCTTCGAGCGGATCAAAGATGAAATCCGCGAAGGCCGTTCCTTCCGGTCGGCGGTTCCGCGTGGTTGGGCACGGGCACGCAAGACCATCGTTTCCGGCAACGCGGTCACCTTCCTGGCTGCCGCCGTGCTCTACGCCCTGGCGATCGGCCAGGTCAAGGGCTTCGCGTTCACCCTGGGCCTCACCACGATCCTCGACCTCGCCGTCGTGTTCCTGGTGACCTGGCCGCTGGTGTACCTGGCCTCCAAGTCTTCGCGGCTGGCCAAGCCGGCGTACAACGGCTTGGGCGCTGTGCAGCAGGTCGCCCGCGAACGCCGCACCGCGTCTGCAGGTGCCCGCTCGAGCAACACCAATACGGGACGGGGATAATCGATGGCCAAAGACCCCGAGGACCGCTCGGCCACCACCGACAGTGCGAAGGCGGCCAAGACGACGCCGGCCACGAAGCCGGCCGCCAAGCCCGCCCGCCCCACGGCGCGCAAGACCACCGCGGCCAAAGCCGCCAAGTCGACCGCGGCCAAACCCGACACGACGACGGCGGCGACAGCACCTGCCAAGGTCGCAACCGAGGAAAAGTCCAGCGTCGCAGCCAAAGACGACAGCACGGAATCACCGACGGCCACCACGGTCGCTGTCACAGACACCCAACCGGACACCGCCGGCGGCCCTAAGCACAGCTTCCTGTCCCGGCTCTACACCGGTACCGGCGCCTTCGAGGTAGTGGGACGCCGCCGGCTCTGGTACGGGATCAGCGGCGCCATCATGGCGATCGCGGTCCTGGCGATCCTCATCCGCGGCTTTGCGTTCGGCATCGACTTCAAGGGCGGCACCACGGTGTCACTGCCCGCGGCCGGGGCCGCCGGCACCATCCAGGTCGCCCAGGTCGAAGACATATACACCAAGGCGATCGGCAAAGATCCGGAATCGGTGGTCAGCGTCGGCAAGGGGTCGTCGGCCACCGTGCAGATCCGGTCCGAGCACCTCACCAACGAGCAGACCGAAAAGCTGCGCAACGCGCTGTTCGACGGGTTGCAGCCCACGGGTGCCGACGGCAAACCCAACAAGAGCGCGATCAGCGACGCCGCGGTCTCCTCGACCTGGGGTGGTCAGATCACCAAGAAGGCGATCCTGGCGCTGGCCGTGTTCCTGGCGCTGGTCGCGGTCTACATCACCGTGCGTTACGAGCGGTACATGACGTTGTCCGCACTAGCGGCAATGGTTTTCGACATCACGGTCACCGCCGGCGTGTATGCCCTGGTGGGTTTCGAGGTCACCCCGGCGACGGTGATCGGGCTGCTGACCATCCTCGGCTTCTCGATCTACGACACCGTCATCGTGTTCGACAAGGTCGAGGAGAATACCCACGGGTTCCAGCACACCACCCGGCGCACTTTCGCCGAGCAGGCCAACCTGGCGGTCAACCAGACGTTCATGCGCTCGATCAACACCAGCCTCATCTCGGTGCTACCCGTTGTTGCGTTGATGGTGGTGGCGGTGTGGCTGCTGGGGGTGGGCACGCTCAAAGACCTGGCGCTGGTGCAGCTGATCGGCATCATCGTCGGCACCTATTCGTCGATCTTCTTCGCCACACCGCTGCTGGTCACATTGCGCGAACGCACCGAACTGGTGCAGACCCACACGCGTCGGGTGCTGCGGCGGCGCGGGGTGGCCGTCCCGGCAAAGGCGTCCAGCGCCAAGAAATCTCGCGGGAAGCCCCCCGTCGATAAGACCGATGACGAGCCCGGCGACGACGAGACAGAGCAGACCGAGGCGGTCTCGCTCGCCAAAGCAGAAACTGACACCCCACCGGCCGCCAACAAACCGGCCCCCGGTGCGCGACCGGTGCGTCCCACCGGCACCCGGTGTCCCACCGGCAAGCGAAACGTCGGCAAGCGGTAGGCGCATGGCCACCCGGTGTCGCTGGCGAAAAGCTCTGCTGGTCAACGGCGTTGCCGCTGTGCTGGCGGCGGCGGGCCTGTCCGGATGCTCGGGCAGCGCAGCGGGCCAAATCGAGTACGTGGTCGACGGCATGGTGACGACCTATAACACCAACACCACCGTCGGCGCCGCATCGGCCGGGGCCCAGGCGTTCGCGCGGACCCTGACCGGATTCGGCTACCACGGACCCGACGGGCAGGTGGTCGCCGACCACGACTTCGGCACCATCTCGGTGGTGGGCGGATCTCCGCTGGTGCTCGACTACCAAATCGCCGACAACGCCGTCTATTCCGACGGCAAACCGGTGACCTGCGACGACCTGGTGCTGGCCTGGGCCGCCCAGTCCGGGCGGTTCGGTGGGTTCGACGCGGCCACCCAGGCCGGTTACGTCGACATCGCCAATATCGAGTGCACGCCGGGCCAGAAGAAGGCCCGCGTGTCGTTCATCCCGGACCGCGGCGTCGTCGACTACACGCAGCTGTTCACCGCGACGTCGATGATGCCGTCGCACATCCTGTCCGACACGTTGGGTTCCGACATCACCACGGCCCTGTTGACCAACAAGGTGTCGGTGGTGGAACAGGTTGCGCGACTGTGGAATACGACCTGGGATCTCAAGCCCGGAGCCGATCTCAAACGTTTTCCGTCGTCCGGTCCGTACCGGATCGAGTCGGTACTGGACGGCGGCGGAGTGGTGCTGGTGGCCAACGACCGCTGGTGGGGCGCCAAGGCGATCACCAAGCGCGTGACCGTGCGACCACAGGGCGGCGACATCCAGGATCGGGTCAACAACCGCCGGGTGGACGTGGTCGACGTGGCGGCCGGGTCGTCGGGAGCGCTGGCCACCCCGGACGATTATCAGCGCACCGACTCGCCCGCGGCGGGGATCCAACAGCTGATCTTCGCCCCGCAGGGTCCGCTGGCCCAGATCCCGTTCCGTCGGGCATTCGCGTTCTGTACACCCCGCGACGTGATCGCGCGCGACGCCGCGGTGCCGATCGCGAACTCGCGCCTGTCCCCGGCCACCGAGGACGCGCTGTCCGCCGCGGACGGTGCGGGCGAAGCCGGCCCGTTCAACAAGGCCAACCCCAACGCCGCCCGCGACGCGCTGCGCGGCACGCCGCTGACGGTGCGGATCGGCTACCGCGGCCCCAACGCCCGCCTGGCGGCCACCGTCGGATCCATTGCCGCGTCGTGCGGGCCGGCCGGGATCACCGTGACGAACGTGACCCTGGACACTTCGGGCCCGCAGGCGTTGCGGGAAGGGAAAATCGACGTGCTGCTGGCCGGCACGGGCGGCGCCACAGGCAGCGGCTCCACGGGTTCCTCGCCGATGGACGCCTACGCCTTGCACGGCGGCAACGGCAACAACCTCTCGGGTTACGCCAATCCGCAGGTCGACGGGATCATCGGCGCGCTGGCGGTGTCCGCCGACCCGGCCGAACGGGCCCGGTTGCTGGGCGAGGGCGCGCCGCTGTTGTGGGCGGACATGCCGACGTTGCCCTTGTACCGGCAGCAGCGGACCCTGCTGACGTCCAAGAAGATGTATGCCGTCAGCAAGAACCCGACCCGGTGGGGGGCGGGCTGGAACATGGACCGATGGGCTCTGGTGCAGTGAAACTACGGGTGCCGTGACCGACGTCGCCGCTCTGATCGACGGTCTGACCCGCAGGGTCGCCGACTTCCCCGAGTCCGGGGTGCAGTTCAAAGACCTCACCCCGGTCTTCGCGAACGCCGATGCGATGGCCGCGATCACCGAGGCGCTGACCGAAGTTTCCGTCGGCGCGGACCTGGTGGCCGGCATCGACTCCCGCGGTTTTCTACTGGCCGCCGCCGTCGCCACCCGGCTGCGCACCGGTGTGCTGGCCATCCGCAAGGGCGGCAAATTGCCGCCGCCCGTGCTCAGCGAGGACTACCAGCGCGAATACGGCGCCGCCACCGTGGAGATTCCAGCGGACGGAATCGAGTTGGCCGGTCTGCGCGTTGTGATCATCGACGACGTGTTGGCCACCGGTGGCAGCGTCGGCGCCGCACAACGGCTGCTGCAGCGCGCCGGGGCCCACCCGACCAGTGCGGCGGTGGTGGTGGAACTGCCCGGGCTCGGTGGTCGCGAGGCGGTGGCGCCGTTGCCGGTGCACAGCCTCAGTCGCGCCTGACAATCCACTTCCCGCGATATCCTCTAGGTCGGAGGTGACCAGTGACCAACGTGGCGGACGAACAGAGCACGCTGCAGGCTGTCGCCCCGGCTGCGGAAACGCCGTCCGGCCCGCCCACCGAGCCGCTCCCGATACCTCCCGCCGAGCCGGTCCCGGCACCTCCCGCCGAGCCGCTGAAGTCCAGCAGCAGCGCGTCCCGCCGGGTGCGGGCGCGACTGGCCCGCCGGATGACCGCGCGCAGCAGCGCCATCAACCCGGTGCTGGAGCCGCTCGTCGCGGTGCACCGGGAGGTCTATCCCAAGGCGGACCTCTCGCTGCTGCAGCGCGCCTATGAGGTGGCCGACCAGCGGCACGCCAGCCAGTTGCGGCACTCCGGCGACCCCTACATCACCCACCCGCTGGCCGTGGCAAACATTCTGGCCGAGTTGGGCATGGACACCACCACCCTGGTGGCCGCCCTGCTGCACGACACCGTCGAAGACACCGGTTACACCCTCGAGGCGCTGTCCGAGGAATTCGGTGAGGAGGTGGGCCATCTCGTCGACGGCGTGACCAAGCTGGACCGCGTGGTGCTGGGCAGCGCCGCTGAGGGCGAGACGATCCGCAAGATGATCACCGCGATGGCCCGCGACCCGCGGGTGCTGGTGATCAAGGTGGCCGACCGGTTGCACAACATGCGGACCATGCGTTTCCTGCCGCCGGAGAAGCAGGCCCGGAAAGCCCGCGAGACGCTGGAAGTCATTGCGCCCCTTGCGCATCGGCTGGGGATGGCCAGTGTCAAGTGGGAGCTCGAAGATCTGTCGTTCGCGATTCTGCATCCCAAGAAGTACGAGGAGATCGTGCGGTTGGTGGCCGGGCGCGCCCCGTCCCGGGACACCTACCTGGCCAAGGTGCGCACCGAGATCACCACTACGCTGAGTGCCTCCAAGATCAAGGCGACGGTGGAGGGCCGCCCCAAGCACTACTGGTCGATCTACCAGAAGATGATCGTCAAGGGTCGCGACTTCGACGACATCCACGACCTGGTCGGCATCCGTATCCTGTGTGACGAGATCCGGGACTGTTATGCCGCTGTGGGCGTGGTGCATTCGCTGTGGCAGCCGATGGCGGGACGGTTCAAGGACTACATCGCCCAGCCCCGGTACGGGGTGTACCAGTCGCTGCACACCACCGTCGTCGGCCCGGAGGGTAAGCCGCTGGAGGTGCAGATCCGCACCAGCGACATGCACCGCACCGCGGAATTCGGTATCGCCGCGCACTGGCGCTACAAGGAAACCAAGGGCCGCAACGGTGTTCCGCATCAGCACGCCGCCGCCGAGATCGACGACATGGCCTGGATGCGTCAGCTGCTCGACTGGCAACGGGAGGCCGCCGACCCCGGGGAGTTCCTGGAGTCGTTGCGTTACGACCTTGCGGTGCAAGAGATCTTCGTGTTCTCACCCAAGGGCGACGTGTTCACCCTGCCGGCCGGCTCCACGCCGGTGGACTTCGCCTACGCCGTGCACACCGAGGTCGGCCACCGCTGTATAGGCGCCCGGGTCAACGGCCGGCTGGTGGCGCTGGAGCGCAAGCTGGAAAACGGCGAAGTCGTCGAGGTTTTCACGTCGAAGGCGCTCAACGCCGGTCCGTCGCGGGACTGGCAGCAGTTCGTGGTGTCGCCCCGCGCCAAGACCAAGATTCGCCAGTGGTTCGCGAAGGAGCGCCGGGAGGAGGCGCTGGAGACGGGCAAGGAGGCGATGGCCCGCGAGGTGCGTCGGGCCGGACTTCCGTTGCAGCGCTTGGTCAATGGTGAGTCGATGGCGTCGGTGGCGCGCGAACTGCACTACACCGACGTGTCCGCGATGTACGCTGCGATCGGCGAAGGGCACGTCTCGGCGCGGCATGTGGTGCAGCGGTTGCTGGCCGAGTTGGGCGGCATCGACCAGGCCGAGGACGACGTTGCCGAACGGTCGACCCCGGCAACAATGCCCCGGCGCCCGCGCAGCACCGAGGACGTCGGGGTCTCGGTGCCCGGCGCGCCCGGTGTGCTGACCAAGCTGGCCAAGTGCTGCACGCCGGTGCCCGGCGACCAGATCATGGGATTCGTCACCCGCGGTGGTGGTGTGAGCGTGCACCGCACCGACTGCACCAACGCCGCATCGCTGCAGCAGCAGGCCGAGCGCATCATCGAGGTCCTGTGGGCGCCGTCGCCGTCGTCGGTGTTCCTGGTCGCGATCCAGGTCGAGGCGCTCGACCGGCACCGACTGCTCTCCGACGTCACCCGCGTGCTGGCCGACGAGAAGGTGAACATCCTGTCGGCGTCGGTCACCACCTCCGGCGACCGGGTGGCGATCAGCCGCTTCACCTTCGAGATGGGCGCCCCTAAGCACCTGGGGCATCTGTTGAACGTGGTCCGCAACGTGGAGGGCGTCTACGACGTGTACCGGGTGACATCCGCGTCCTAGGTCGGTTCAATCGATTCGGACGACGGCGTACCGGTCGGGTCGCTCGGCTCGGGCTCCGGCGTCGTAGTGCTGCTGCTCGTTTCGCTGAACGTCGTCGTCGTCGTGGTGGACGGTGGAGCGGTGGGGGGACCGTCGTCCGCGGCGAAGAACGCGACCAACGCGGCTACCAGGACCAGCAGCAATCCCGAACCCGCAACCGTCGCGATCAGCACCGTACGGCCGCTTCCCGCCTTGGCGGGGGTCGGTGGATCGGCGATGCCCTCGGAATCCACCGGCCGCAGCCCGGTGGGCGCCTCGGCCGGCGGCGGCGGGGGCAGGGGCAGCGCGGCCCCACCCAACGCCGCGCGCGCGGCGTCGGCGAGCTCGGTGACGGTCTGATACCGGTCTTGCGGGTCTTTGGCCATCCCGCGCGCGACCACCGCGTCGAAGGCCGGCGAAATACCGGGCACCAGGACCGTCGGTCGCGGCGGAGGGGAGTGCAGATGGCCCGAGATCTGTTCTGCGAACGACTCGCCGGGGTACGGTCGCGCACCCGTCAGGCACTCGTAGAGCACACAGCCGAGCGCGTACACGTCAGCCCGCGAATCGGTTGTGCCACTGAATCTTTCCGGCGCAAGATAGGCCAGGGTGCCCATCGTGGTCCCGGTCCCGGTGAGGGCGGTGTCGGTGGTGGCGCGGGCCAGCCCGAAGTCGATCAGGTAGACGAAGTCACGGGCCGCGGCGACCAGGATGTTGGACGGCTTGACGTCACGATGCACCAGCCCGGCCCGGTGCGCGCTGTCCAGTGCTGCCGCGGTCTGCTCGATGATCGCCACCGTCTGTTCGGGGGTCAGCCGGCCGCCGTTTTCGACGATGAACTGGGCCAGATCCCGGCCCTCGACCAGGCGCATATCCACATACAGGCGACCGTCGATCTCACCGAAACTGTGGATGGGCACCACATGCGGATCGTTCAGGCTGGCCGCGGTGCGGGCCTCGCGGCGGAATCGGTGCTGGAACTCCTTGTCCTCGACCAGATGCGGCGGCAACACCTTGATCGCGACGATCCGGTCGGTCTCGGTGTCGTAGGCGCGGTAGACCTGCCCCATACCGCCGCGACCCAGCAGTCCCTGCAACTGGTATCGACCGAATGAGGTTTCGGCCACGAGTCCTCCTCCCCGGTGAGCCCGCCTTCGGGGACCCTAGCCGTTAAAGGCCGCCGTTGCCTGAAGGATCACTAATCCGTTCGTAGCGAGGTGATGGTCACGTCGACGGCCGGTCGTGTCTGGTCGCCCATGCCCACCACACCGCCGGCGGCGATCTTGTCCAGGGTGGCCAGGCCGTCGGCCTGGATGGTGCCGAACACGGTGTAGTCGGGCGGCAGCGCGGAGTCGCGGAAGACCAGGAAGAACTGGCTGCCGTTGCTGTTGGGCTGTTTGGAGTGGGCCATGGCCAGCGTGCCCCGCGGATAGATGACGGGTTGTTGCAGCTTCGGATCGCCGGGCTGGAACTGGTTGCTGGGGAACTCGTTGGCGAACTCGTAACCCGGGCCGCCCGTCCCCTCGGCTTTGGGGTCGCCGCACTGCAGGATCGACAGCCCCGGAGATGCGACCATCCGATGGCACTTGGTGTCCTTGAAGAAGTCCTGATTGGCCAGGCTGACAAAACTGTTCACCGTGCACGGCGATTTATTGTTGGCCAGCATCAGGCCGATGTTGCCCTGATTGGTGCTCATGCTCGCGCTGACCTCGGCCGGCTCGGTGGGCACCTTGCCGGTGCGCGGCGGCTTCACCGGCTTGGCGGCCGGCTCCGGCGACGCCGGGTACTGACAATTGGCGCCCACATTGGCCGGCGGCTTGAACTCCGGCATGGGCCCGGCGCCGCTGACGTCCACCGGCGGCAGGTTGCCCTGGGGTCCCGGTGCGGCGCTGCTGCTCGGCGTGGACGACGCCGACGGGGTGGCTTTGTGGTCGTCCTTCATGAAGACGAAGACGACGAGCGCCGCCACCACGGCGACCACTGTGGCCGCGGCACCGGAGATCAGCATGATGCGGCGTCTTTTAGCCTGCTTGGCGCGGCGTTCGAGCTGCCGTTCGAGTTTGCGCTTGGCGGTCTCACGGCGCTGTTTGTTCGTTGGCACGGCCGCTATCATTCCATGGCGCGGTACGGCGTTTTCGTCGCCTGTGGTCCGGGATGGGAAACTGGGCACCGTGTTGATCACCGGATTTCCCGCCGGGTTGCTGCAGTGCAATTGCTATGTGCTGGCCGAGCGACCAGGTACCGACGCCATCATCGTCGACCCCGGGCAACGGGCGATGGGTCAGCTGCGGCGCATCCTGGACCAGCACCGGCTGACCCCGGCCGCGGTGCTGATCTCCCACGGCCACATCGACCACATCTGGTCCGCCCAGAAGGTGTCGGACACCTTCGGCTGCCCCACCTACATCCATCCCGAGGACCGATTCATGCTCTCCGACCCGATCTACGGCTTGGGACCGCGCGCCGCGCAGCTGGTCGCCGGCGCATTCTTCCGCGAGCCCAAGCAGGTCGTCGAACTGGACCGCGACGGTGACAAGATCGACCTCGGCGGCATCTCGGTCAACGTCGACCACACCCCCGGGCACACCCGCGGCTCGGTGTGCTTCCGGGTGCTGGCCGACAAAGATCTGGTGTTCACCGGCGACACGTTGTTCGAACGTTCGGTCGGGCGCACCGACCTGTTCGGCGGCAGCGGCCGCGACCTGCTGCGCTCCATCGTCGATAAACTGTTGGTGCTCGACGACGCCACCGTGGTACTTCCGGGGCATGGCAACAGCACCACCATCGGCGCCGAGCGTCGTTTCAACCCGTTCCTCGAAGGTCTGAGCTCGTGAGCGACTTCGTGGCCCCGAAGGGCGTTCCCGACTATTTCCCGCCGGAATCGTCGCAGTTCGTCGCCGTGCGCGACGGGTTGTTGGCGTCGGCCCGGCGGGCCGGGTACGGCCACATCGAGCTGCCCATCTTCGAGGACACCGCGCTGTTTGCGCGCGGCGTGGGCGAATCCACCGACGTGGTGTCCAAGGAGATGTACACCTTCGCCGACCGCGGCAACCGCTCGGTGACGCTGCGCCCCGAAGGCACCGCCGGGGTGGTGCGAGCGGTGATCGAGCACGGTCTGGACCGTGGCGGGTTGCCGGTCAAGTTGTCCTATGCCGGGCCCTTCTTCCGCTACGAGCGTCCGCAGGCCGGCCGGTACCGGCAGTTGCAGCAGGTCGGTGTCGAAGCGATCGGTGTCGACGATCCCGCGCTGGACGCCGAGGTGATCGCTGTGGCCGACGCCGGATTCCGATCGCTGGGCCTGGCCGGGTTCCGCCTGGAGATCACCTCGCTCGGCGATGACAGTTGCCGTCCGCAGTATCGGGAACTGTTGCAGGATTTCTTGTTGGGCTTGCCGTTGGACGACGACACCCGGCGGCGCGCCGAGATCAATCCGCTGCGGGTCCTTGATGACAAGCGGCCCGAGGTGCGGGCGATGACGGCGCAGGCGCCGGTGTTGCTCGACCACCTCTCCGATGCCGCCAAGCAGCACTTCGACACCGTGCTGTCGCATCTGGACGCGCTCGGTGTGGCGTATGTCATCAACCCGCGGATGGTGCGCGGGCTGGACTACTACACCAAGACCACTTTCGAGTTCGTGCACGACGGACTGGGCGCCCAGTCCGGCATCGGCGGTGG
Organism: Mycobacterium sp. IDUB_28; assembly: GCF_055419285.1. NCBI lineage: Bacteria > Bacillati > Actinomycetota > Actinomycetes > Mycobacteriales > Mycobacteriaceae > Mycobacterium > Mycobacterium sp. IDUB_28. Next base: position 36,056 of record NZ_JBVAXK010000002.1, read on the forward strand.
TGGGCGATACGACGGTCTGATGCGCCAACTCGGCGGCCAGGACCTGTCCGGCATCGGTTTCGGGCTCGGCGTGGACCGGACGTTACTGGCGCTGCGTGCCGAAGGTAAAAGCGTGGGGTCGACGGCGCGCTGCGAGGTGTTCGGGGTGCCGCTGAGCGACGCGGCCAAGCTGCGCCTGGCGGTGCTGGCCGGGCAATTGCGGGCCGCCGGCGTGCGCGTCGATCTGGCCTACGGCGCCCGGGGGCTCAAGGGCGCTATGCGGGCCGCGGATCGCTCGGGGGCACGGTTCGCGTTGGTGGCCGGCGACCGTGATCTGGACGCCGGCACCGTAGGGGTGAAGGATCTCGGTTCCGGCGAGCAGGTTTCCGTGCCGATCGATTCGGTTGTCGCTGACATGCTTTCGCGATTGCGTGACTCCGAGCTCTAGTGATGACAGTGCATGGAGGCATCGGTTATTCACTGCCACGCTTCGAAAAGGCCGGGTGCGTCCTCGGGTCGGTCCACCTGATGCTGCGGGGTATGTGAGTAGACTCACAGCCGCTGATCGAGGGGGTTCGACAGCGTTAGCTGTTTTCCGTTCGCGTTGAGGAGGCCCCCGGTGTCGTACGTCGTCGCGGCCTCTGAGCTGTTGGCGACGGCCGCGCTGGAGTTGGGCGTGATGGAGTCGGCGCTGAGTGCGGTGAGCAGGGGCGCCGCGCAGTCCACCACGTCGCTGGCAGCTGCGGCAGCCGACGAGGTGTCAGCGCGGATCGCTGCGTTGTTCGAACGACATGGCCGGGAATTCCAGGCCGTCTCGGTCCAGGCAGCTCAATTCCACGGGCAGCTGGTGGACAATCTGACGGCGTCGGCACGGACGTATCTGAGCACCGAGATCGCCAACGTCGGACAGCTGTGGGGCAGCCCGCTGATCGGTGCTGGTGCCGAACTGCCGAACGCGGCGGCAGGCGTGCGCTTGACAGTCCCCGGTGCCGGACCGCTTTACAATCCGCGCTTCGTTCTCGAGCTGCCGTTTTTGGGACTTCCGCTGCTTGCTGGCGGTGTGCCGGGCCCGATCTCGGCGTCCCTGCTACAGGGCTACGAGCTGCTCAACGGGGCGATCGGGGGGAGGTGGTTCCCGGACAGCATCGCTTCGGTGGTCAATTACCCCGCGAGCATCGGCATCTTCAGCGGCAGCCTGAATGCCCCGGGCGCAAACGTGGCCGTTGCCATCGGCCGATTGGCACTGCACAGTCAGATCCTCGACGCGGTGGCCACGGCCGGCGGTTCACCGGTACAGATCGCCGGCTTGTCGATGGGATCGCTCGTCGTGAACAGCGAGCTGGCGTATCTGGCGGCCGACCCGACCGCACCACCGGCTCATGCTCTGCAGTTCACCGTGTTCTCGAGTCCCGAGTTGGGCCTGGCTCGCACCTACCTACCGACCGGGACGCATGTGCCGCTGATCGACTACACGAGGCAGAGCTTGCCGAACACCCAATACGACGTCAGCGTGGTCTTTGGTCAGTACGACGCCTTCGGCAACCCGCCCGATCGGCCCTGGAATATTCCAGCGGTGGTCAACGCGCTGTTCGGGACGATCTACCAGCACAACACCACATCGCTCGTGTCGTTGGCGGACACCGTGGAGCTGTCCAGCGTTACGACACCGGCCGGCGGCACGATCACCACCTACATGGTGCCCGCGCCGATCCTTCCGATGCTGTTGCCGCTCGCGCAGCTCGGTGTTCCGCAACCCATCGTCGGCTCCCTCAATTCATTGCTGCAGCCGATCGTCAATGCCGGTTATTCGTCACTGACGCCAGCGGCGGGACCCTATTTTTCCGGCGGATCCCTGGTCGGCTTGTTGTGATGCTGTCCTGACAGCCGCAGACGTCGTCCACCTTGACTTGTCATCGAACTATTGTTCGAATAGGGCAATGCGTTGGACCGGCCAAACGGTTGCCGTCAACGGCACACCCGTCGATGATGGCGCGCTGCCCGGGCTGCAGCGGATCGGCTTCGTCCGCAGCGTGCGGGTGCCGCAGTTCGAGGGCATGACGTTTCACGAGGTGTTGTGCAAGTCGGCGCTGAACAAAGTGCCGGACGCGACAGCACTGCCGTTCAGCTACACCGTCAACGGGTACCGCGGCTGCTCGCATGCCTGCCGCTATTGCTTCGCCCGGCCCACCCACGAATACCTGGACTTCGACTCCGGCGCCGATTTCGACACCCAGGTCGTGGTGAAGACCAATGTGGCCGAGGTGCTGCGCCGCGAACTGCGAAGACCGTCGTGGCGGCGTCACACCGTGGCGCTGGGCACCAACACCGACCCCTATCAGCGCGCCGAGGGTCGTTACGCGCTGATGCCCGGCATCATCTCTGCGCTCGCCGAATCCGGCACGCCGATGTCGATCCTGACCAAAGGCACCCTGTTGCGCCGGGATCTGCCGCTGATCACCGAAGCGGCGCAACGGGTTCCGCTGTCAGTGGCGGTGTCGCTGGCGGTGGGAGACCCGCAGTTGCATCGCGAGGTCGAGCCGGGCACGCCCACGCCGCAGGCACGGCTGGGTCTTGTCACCGCAATTCGCGACGCGGGCCTGGACTGCCACGTCATGGTGGCACCGGTGTTGCCGCACCTGACCGACTCCGCTGAGCACCTCGACGAGCTGCTGGGTCTGATCGCCGCGGCCGGGGCAACCAGCGTGACCGTCTTCGGCCTGCACCTGCGCGGCTCGGTCCGCGCCTGGTTCATGTCGTGGCTGGCCCGCACCCACCCGGAACTGGTCGGCAGGTACCGGGAGCTGTACCGCCGCGGCGCATATCTGCCGGCCGACTACCGCGCCGTGCTGAGCGAACGCGCCCGCCCGCTGGTCGCCAGGCACCGATTGGGCGGGGACCACCGACCGTCGTCACCGGCAATGGAAGCGGCCGTCGCGCCGGAACCCCTGCAGCCGACGCTGTTCTGAGTCAATCGCGACGCGGCTTGGTCAAAGTGAACTGATCGATCGGGGTCACGGCGCCGTACGGCCCGGTCACCGCGTAGTGCGTCGCCTTGATCGACGTGTTGCCCCCGGGCCGCCCAGGATCGACATCGAAAGACGAGAAGCCGTAGGGATTGTCGCGGTCACGGAATGCCGACCAGGGCGCGTCCTCCAGCACGTATATCGGTGTCCGGTGACCATTTTCCGGGTCGATGCCGCCGACGCCGGTGATCACCCGGCATTTCAGGTCCGCGAAGAACTTGCCGTTGGTCGGCTTCGAGGTGCCGCCCCCGCCGATGACGAGGTGCACCGTCCCGCGGGTCGGGTCGATCACGTCGGTGCGGGTGTCGACGGGGATGGGCGTTCGGGTGTCGGTGCCGAGTGCGCCGCGCAGTGGATGCGAGCGTTCGTAGTGATGCTCGTGGCCGCACAGCACCAGATCAACCTGGTACTGGTCGAACAGTGGCAGCCAGTCCTGCCGGATCCCCAGATCCGCCCCGTTGGCCTCGGCGGTGGATATCGCCGTCTGATGCATGCAGATGACCAGCCAGTCAACGTCGGGATCGCGCCGAGCCGCCGCGAGTTCTTTTTCCAGCCAACGTCGTTGCTCGCCGCCGGAGTACCCGTGCACGTAGGAGTTGCCGGCGTCCTGCAGCGCTACGTCGTCGTTCTGCAAGGCGATGACCCGCACCGAGCCGGCGGTGAACGAGTACCACAGGCCGGCGAACTCGGCACCGGCCCCCGAATCCGGCACCGCGAAGAACGTCTGAAAGGCGCCGTAACCGATTGGGCCGTTGCCTTTTTCGTTCTCGTGGTTACCCGCCGCCGGCATCCACGGTCGGTAACGCGCGGACCGGGTGTTGTTCTGGAACCAGTCCGACCAGGTGCGCACCCGATCGCTGGCGAGGTTGGCGTAGCACAGGTCACCGTTGACCAGATTGAATAGCGGCGCCATCCGCTCGATTGCTGCAGTGGTGTCGCCGGCCGCCGGTGACCCGATGTGGTCATTGGTGTACGTGCCGTTGACCAGTGTGTCCAGCATCGGCGTGGACTGGTCACCGAAACTGGTGAAGCGCAATGCCTTTCGGCCGGACGGGGCGGTTCGCAGGGTGCCCAGTTCCGGGGTGGCGCCGTCGTGCACGGCGGCGTACACGTAGTCGGTGTCGGGCGTCAAGTTGGACAGGCGCGCGTGATTGACGCGAATTTCTCTGTTGGATTTGGCATCTCGGTAGGTCCGTGTCTCGGCCGCCACCACGCTGCCGAACCCACCCGTCGGCGTGCCCAGCAGCACCCGGGGGTTGCGCACGGCGTCGGTGGTGTGCCAAGAGACCACCGCCTCCGTCCCGGCGTTGCGGCCGAACTGCAGATGCAGCCCGCCCACCGGAGGCGCGCCGACGCGATCGGGCTGGTACCAGACGCCGGGACCGCGGGACCGCAGCAGCGCAGTACCCCCCACCCCCGCGCCGGCGCCGAGCACCGCCGCCGCGGCCCCGGTTCCCAGCAGCGCGCGCCGGCTGACGCCGGTGCGTTGCGGGTCGTCGGTCATGGCTGCTTCATACCGCAGGCGGGTGAACACCAACGGAACGAGCCCAGGTAACGAATCCGGTAGCGTTTCCGATATGACGAACGTGCGAAAACTGGCGAGCGCGGTCGCAGCGGGCTTCCTCGGCGCGGCCGTGGTGGCCGCGACCCCGCCTGCGGCATCACATGCGGACCCGACGGGGCATCAGGTCACCTACACCATCGTCACCACCGGCAATCTCACCGGCAGTCTGCGCTACATCACCAGCGATCCGCCGAACCAGGCGGCCTTCGACGCCAATTCGGCGCAGTTCATGACCACCGTGCCGACGACGTTCAGCGGCGGAGAACCCCTGGTCTACAACGCGACGCTGACCAACCCGGGGCAGTGGGCGTTCATCGCTGCCAGCGGTTCCTGCCGGTGGCCCGACTGCAGCTCCGGCAACATCGCGGAGATCAAGTGTCAGATCGCTGTTGACGGCCAGGTGGTGGTGACGCAGAACGCCACCACCGCGGTCACCTGCGCTACGCGTCCCTGGTAACCGGCGCCGCGGGGAGCCGTCGGCCCCAATGGGCGCGGAATTAGCGGTTACCGGCGCACTACGGTGGTTCGCGTGGTCACCGATGCTCAGGTCGAGCGCTGGCGCGCCGCCGTTCGCACTGCGCTGGACGCCTGGGTCGAGAATGCCGACCCGACGCTTGGCCGCGACGTCGCCGAGTTCGTCGCTTCCGGAGACGCCGGGCCAGATCTAGTCGAGCGGCTGACCGCCGTCGGCGGCATCAAGACGTGGGAAACGTTGCCGCGCGACGATCGCTTGAAAGACGCTCATGCGTTGCTGCACACCATGCCTGCCCGAGTTCGACTGCGCTGGGCGGAGATGGTGCTGCTGCTCAAGCGGTACACCCTGACGCTGGCGCCGATTGCCGGCGGCGACGCCATCGAGAACCTGATCTGTGACCTCGTCGGCGAGTGGAGTTCGTTGGAGAGAAATTTCCCGGATCTCCCCGTCGGCTACGACACCCTGGATGAGATGGTTGTGGCGGCGGGCGGCAGGAGCGGCGAGTTGCTCGCGGCAGCGTTCAGCAGAGCCGCGGACCGGCCCAGCGGTTGGATGTGGCCGACCCGCAACATCCTGCTGTCGACACGCGGTTATGCCGCTGCCGTAGTCCGGCACGCCGCCGAACTCGCGCCGCTGGCCGCCGCACAAACCGGCGAGGACATCCGCGAGCGAGTGCTCGACTTGCTCGAACCTCTGGACGGCACTGCGCTCGCGGCCTTCGCGGACACCTTGGCCACGTTCATGGTGGAGGCAACCGGCAATGTTGCTGTTCGTGCCGAGCGGCTGTGTGGACGTTGTGATAGAGCGGCGCTCTTTGCCGCGTTTCAGCGTCAGGTCTCCGGGCCCCCGGCGCGCCGAGCCGCCGCCTTGCGCGCTGCATGGCGGTATGCCGATATCGACGCCGATCGCCAATGGGCAACGGCCACAGCACAATCCGACCGCGCGCCCAGCGTGCGCCTGATCGTCGACGAATGGCGCGATGCCGCGGCGCCGATTATTCCCCTCCCCGAGCCGGGGCCGGGGTGGCCGGTCGTTGATCCCACGCCGGTCCGCCCAGCCTTGGAAAGGCTTTTCGCGCGGCTCAATTCGATAGTCGTGGGCAACGATTGGGGTGGCAGCCCGCCGCCGCTGATGGGTGCGGAAGACTTGCTGACCGTCGAAACGATGCTCCGTGCCGGCCGGGCACCCGACCGGAAGAATCCATGGCCGCGGTTCGCGAATTATCGAATGCGCGAAGCGATCCGCGAATTTGCGGAGGCGGAGCATGTCGACATGGTGGTGCTACTGGTGGTGTGTCACTACCTGAGGGACCATCCCTTCGATTTCTACGAGTTCGCCGATGCTGTGCACGCCAAACTCGGCGGCCCGTCGCTGGCTGAGCTGGCCGGCTTGCTCGGTCACTTGACCGAGCAAGCCGACACCGGGCTGGTTTACCACTACGCGAAGGGCAACATAGGGCAGGGTTGGCCCTCCGCCGATGTGCTTCCGTTCCTCACTGCGAACGCTCAGTATCTGGCCGATAGGGCGATGAACGCCAGCCCCCACATCGAGTCGCCCAAGGTCTATTGGGACCTGCTGGCCGAACTTCCGGTGCTGCCGCCCGACGCGGCCGACGCACTGTTTCCCGCCGCTCTGGGGCCTAAGACCAGCAATCGGGCGCAAGCTCAGCGGGTTCTCGCCAAAGCTCCCGACCGTCGCGCCCGCATCTACACCGCGTTGGCTGACGGCCGCGTCAAGGTCCGACTGGCCGCAGCTCAATGGATAGCCCACACCGCAGACCATGCGGACGTGCCGCGGTTGGAGACCTGCCTGCGGATCGAGACCGACGACCGCGTCCGGGGGGCTCTGTTGGGGGCGCTGACCGCAGCGGGAAGGCCTGCGGCCGACTATCTGACACCCGAGCATCTGATTGCCGAAGCCGAAACGGCGCTGCGCAAAGATGCGCCGGCCGGCTTGTCCTGGTTGCTCTGGGAGCGGGTGCCGACGATGCGTTGGGAGCAGGGCCTGGCACCGGTGCCTGCGTCGGTCGTGCGTTGGCTGGTCATCAAGGCGTGTGAGGCCAACGACCCTGCGCCGGACGGAGGGCTGCGACACCACCTTGCGTTGTTCGCCGCCGAAGATCGATTTGCGTTGGGCGACTTCCTGATCGATGCCTGGACGACGGCTGACGAGTACGCCTTTCATTCCCGCCAGACTGCCCAGCAGACGGTCTCGGCCATCAAGTCCAAGGGCGTGCTGGCGGTGGTGGCCGCTTGCGCCAGCCCCAATGCGCCGACGCTGGCGGAGGAATTCCTGCGTAGTTTCGACACGGCGCGGATGGCGCAATGCAGCGCCCTGTTGACCATGCTCGGGCATATCGACAGCGTCGACGCCGTCCGGGTCCTCACGTCGGTGGCGTATCGGTCGAAGTCGGCTCGGCTGATCGAGGAGGCCGCCGCGCAACTGGCCGAGTTGCCCGCTCGGTGGGGATGGTCGGCGGACGAGGCAGCTGACCGCACAGTTCCCTACGTCGGATTCGACAACGCGGGCCGGCTGCAACTGAGTTACGGGCCCGAACCGTATTTCGCTGTGCTACAGGCGGATCTGAGTATCACGGTGTACGACGGCGACGGAAATCCGTGCACGAAAGGGGACCTGGCCGGTCCGTACAAGACGGTCCCGCGCGCGTATCTGGCGCGTGCCCGCAAGCTGCTCGCCCCGGTGGTCACCGCGCAGACCGCTCGACTGGCCGAGGCGATGCACCGGCAGCGCCGGTGGTCCGTGGCGGAGTTCGAACGCTATGTCCTCGGGCATCCGGTGCTGAGCCGATTGGCGTGCCGGTTGGTTTGGGTCGCCGAAACCGACTGCGGTCCAACGCTTTTCCGACCGCTCGGAGCTACGGCCGGGCCCGCTGGGACAGTTACCGTTCGAGTGGCGGGGGACGCCGACATGACCGCTGAGCAGGCCGCTGGCTGGCGCGCGGTGATCAATGCCGGAGACGCACCGCAGCTGTTCGACCAGGGCTAATCTGTGCGTCGGCGGTCGGGTTCTGCATGCGCGACGACGACGACGTCAGCCGGGACCCCGCCGACCGCCCGTAACGTATGCCCGACGGAGGCGTCGAAGTACGCGCTGTCGCCGGTGCCCAGGGTCACGGTCTGCTCGCCATAGCGGAGTTCGACGACTCCGGCGTGCACGAATACGAACTCCTGGCCGCTGTGGGTGGGATGCGGATCGTCGGCGGCGGCACCGGTTGGCCGAACTACGAACGGCGACATGGACTTTCCCAACAGCGAGGTGGCCAGCGCGCGGTAACGCCCCGGGTCGGGCTCGGCCCTGTCGACGACGAACGTTTCCTCGGCCGGGCTGTCGGAGAACAACCGGGCGACGTCGACGTCGAGCGCGCGAGCGACTTTGAGGGCCGCTGCTATCGACGGCGTGCTGTGCCCGCGTTCGACCTTCGACAGGTAACTCTTGGTCAGGCCGGCCCGCTCGGCCAGCTGCTCGAGGGTGAGTCCGCGTTGCCGGCGAACGGCACGGAGCAGTGCGGTCACCGGCCCAGCCTCTCATGACACAAAGTTTCCTATGCGGTACATTGTGTCACATGGTCGCCGGCTCCACGTTCTCCGACTCGAAAGCGGAACTGATGCGCCGCGCCCAGGAACAATTGGACGCCGAATCGGTCGACGGGCATCTGACCACCCGCCAGCAGGTCGCGTTGACCTGCCGGGTGCTGTTCGAGGCCGGCCACGACTCCGGGCTGGCCGGACAGATCACCGCCCGCGCCGAGCAGCCCGGCACCTACTACACCCAGCGCCTCGGCCTGGGCTTCGACGAGATCACCGCAGGCAACCTGCTGCTGGTCGATGAAGACCTCAACGTGGTGCAAGGCGAGGGAATGGCTAACCCCGCCAACCGTTTTCACAGCTGGATCTATCGGGCTCGGCCGGATGTGCAGTGCATCGTGCACACCCATCCCTTTCACGTCGCGGCGCTGTCCATGCTGGAGGTGCCGCTGATCGTCTCGCACATGGATACCACGCCGCTGTATGACGACTGCGCGTTCCTGGCCAACTGGCCGGGCGTGCCCGTCGGCAACGAGGAAGGCGAAATCATCACCGCCGCACTGGGAGACAAAAAAGCGGCGCTGCTGGCCCACCACGGACAGCTGGTAGCGGGGGCCAGCGTGGCGGAGGCGTGCTCGCTGGCGGTGCTCATCGAGCGCGCCGCCAAGCTGCAGCTCGCCGCCATGGCGGCGGGTGCGATCCAGCCGCTACCCGACGAGTTGGCCCGCGAAGCACACGACTGGACCCTGACCCCGTCGCGAAGCCGGGCGAACTTCGCCTACTACGCCAGACGAGCGCTCCAGCGGCACCCCGACGCGCTCACCGCCGGCTGAAAAGGAGCAATCGCGTGCCCACCGTTCACGGGATCATCGCCTACCCGGTCACGCCGTTCGGCGACGACGGCATCGACACCGAGCGGCTGGCCGCGCTGGTGGACCGGCTGGTCTCGTCCGGAGTCCACGCGATCGCCCCGCTCGGCAGCACCGGGGAGCTGGCCTACCTCGACGAATCGGAATTCGACACCGTTGTTGACACCACGCTGGGCGCGGTAGATGGCCGGGTGCCGGTGATCGTCGGTGTCTCAGATGTGACGACCGCCAAGACAATTCGGCGTGCCCAGTACGCGCAGCGGGCCGGCGCCGATGCGGTGATGGTGCTGCCGGTCTCCTATTGGAAGCTGTCCGACCGCGAGATCACGCAGCACTACCGCAGCATCGGTGAGGCTGTCGGAATCCCGATCATGGCCTACAACAATCCGGCCACCAGCGGCGTCGACATGCGTCCCGAATTGCTGGTCGAGATGTTCGACGGCATCGACAACCTCACCATGGTCAAGGAGTCCACCGGCGACCTGTCCCGCATGCAGCGCATCAGAGAACTCAGCGGCGGAAGGCTGCCCTTCTACAACGGCAGCAACCCGTTGGTGCTCGACGCGCTGAAGGCCGGTGCATCCGGATGGTGCACGGCCGCACCGAATCTGCGTCCCCAGCCGTGCATCGAGCTGTACGACGCGGTGCGCGCCGGCGATCTGGACCGGGCGCAGGGGCTGTACGACGACCTCAAACCGCTGCTGCAGTTCATCGTGGCGGGCGGGCTGCCCACCACCGTCAAGGCCGGACTGGACCTGCTCGGCACACCGGTCGGCGATCCCCGGGCACCGCAATTGCCGCTGGACCAGCAGGGCCGCAGCGCATTACAGCAGATCCTGACTTAACCCAGGTCGTTGGTGGCGAAGGTATCGCACTTGTTCGGGTCACCGTTCTGATATCCGATGGTGAACCACTTCTGGCGCTGCGCCGACGAGCCGTGCGTCCAGGATTCGGGGTTGACGCGACCGTTCACCTGCTCCTGGATACGGTCGTCGCCCACCGACGCCGCCGCCGACAAGGCATCGGAAATGTCCTTGTCGCTCAACGGGTTCAGGAACGGTTTGCCGGTGCTCTCCTGCGTGACGGTGGAGGCGTAGTGCGCCCACACCCCGGCGTAGCAGTCGGCCTGCAGTTCGGTGCGCACGCCACCACCTTTCGCGCCCTGCGCGCCGGACTGGGACCGGCCCAGGGTGCCCTGCAGATTTTGGATGTGGTGGCCGTACTCGTGGGCTACCACGTATTCCTCCGCGAAGGGTCCACCGCTGGACCCGAACCGGTCCACCAGCACCGAGAAGAAGTCGGTGTCGAAATACGCCGTCTTGTCCACCGGGCAGTAGAACGGTCCGACCTCGGTGCTGGCCGGTCCGCATCCGGTGCTCACCGAGCCGCTGAACAGCCGCATCTTGGGCTTGGTGTAGCCGCGAACCAGCTGCTTCCACACCGCGTCCAGCGAGTTACCGGTGGCCACCACCCGGCACTGCACGTACCTGTTGGCATCGGCCCCGGTCTTGCACTTGGTCAAGTCGAAACCGGGCGCCACGTCGCCGCTGGTGTCCACCGGCTGCTGGCTGACGATCCCGCCGGGGTCGACGCCCAGGAGCATCGCGACCACCACGATCAGCAATCCGCCGATCCCACCGCCGATGGCGATCGGACCCATCCCGCCACCGCCGCCGGACGAGGACGCAGAACTGGTATCGATCTGCATACCCTCGTTGAAGGTCATCGCACGCTCCCCGGAATCAGAGTTTGGTTACCGCGCCGCAATCAGCCTATCGCTGCGCTGTGGCGAATCGGTTGTCGGTGTAAGTACGCAGCGTGCGCAGGAATCGGCGCAGCGTGAGGTTCAGCAGCGGCGCGAACAGCGGCATCGCCAGCCGCGCCGGCCCGGCCGGTTGCACGGCCATGGTCCAGTTCAGCCGGCAACCGCCCCGAATGGCCTCAACCCGGTAATCCTCGGCTAGCGCAGCGAAAGTTTGCGTCGAGCTTCCGTTGAAGCGGAATGCGATGCGGCTGAACGGTTCCCAAGCCAGAAATTCCTCGCTGACGACGATGCCGCCGCGTAGGTCGGCGTTGCGGGTGGTGCCGACGCCGAATGGCTTCGGGCTGGTCCAGGTCACCGTCTTGATTACGGCGACCCAGCGCGGCCACGACTCGGCGTCGGAGAAGACCTCGAATAGCTGCTCGGGCGTGATGGCCAGGTCGACGCTGTTGCGAAACCGGAAGCGGGCGTTGTCGATGAAGTCCAGACCGACGTGTTCGCACGGGTGCATGGCCTCAGACATTAGCCGGGGCCTTCGCTGGCCGCGGCCAGCAACGGCACGATCACGTCGCTGATCGGGGTGGGCAGCCCGTGCCTGCGCGCCCGGCGGACGATCACCCCGTTACGCAGATCCCATTCCAGCGGTCGGTGGTGTTCGCGATCGGTCAGTATCGAAGTCGTCATGTCCTCGGGCACCGCCCGGAACGAATCGACGATCTGCCCAACGACGTCGTCGTCGAACTGGGCACCCTCGGCGCGGGCCACCGCGACGCATTCGGCCACATATCGGCGCGAGAGGGCAGCCACGTCGTCGCGGCGGAACATGCCGGATCGCCGCCCGGTCAGCACCATCAATCCGGCCAGCGCGTTGAGCAGCAGCTTGCGCCACGTCACGGTGGTGAAGTCGGGGTCGCAGTCCACCCGACAGCCCCCGGACCGCAGTAACTCTGCAACAGCTTCGGCCGCGGGTCCGGTGGGCAGCACCAGCGCGGCTTCCCCACGCAACCGCACCCACCCGTCGGGCTGGGTTTCTGCGGAGTACCACACGCTGCCGGGCACCACGGTCGACGACGGGCACAGCGGTTGCACCTGCTCGACCTGCTCGACGCCGTTCTGCAGCACCGTCACCACCGTGCGCTCATCACATAACCGAGTCAGCCAGCCTGCCGCGGCGTCGTTCTGGGTCGCCTTGACGGCCAGGATCACCACCTCGACCGGGCCGTCGACGTCGGCGGGGTCGGTGTGCACCGGCCCGGGCACCACAATCGCTGAACCCCCATCGGGCCGCAGTTCGATGCGTTCGCGTGGGGTATGGCCGCACAGCGACACCGGGTGACCGGCGCGGTGCAGCAGCGCGGCGACCGTTGTGCCGACGGCGCCGGGGCCCACGAGTGCGACAGAGGTAGGAATACCGGCAAAAGTACCGGGCGGAACCCGCCCTTTAGACTGGGCAGTCATCCAACCCAGGTCTGAAGGAGTTTTTGTGCTGCGCAGCCACGCCGCGGGTTCGCTACGGGACAGCGACGCCGGACAGCAGGTGACGTTGGCCGGTTGGGTGGCGCGCCGCCGCGATCACGGCGGTGTCATCTTCATCGACCTGCGTGACGCGTCCGGCGTCGCCCAGGTGGTCTTCCGTGAATCCGAGGTGTTGGCCCAGGCGCACCGGCTGCGCTCGGAGTTCTGCGTCGCCGTCACCGGCGTGGTCGAGATCCGCCCGGAAGGCAACGCCAACCCCGACATCGCCACCGGCGACATCGAGGTCAACGCCACCGCGCTGACCGTGCTGGGGGAGTGCGCGGCGCTGCCGTTCCAGCTCGACGAGCCGGCGGGGGAGGAGCTGCGGCTGAAGTACCGCTACCTGGATCTGCGCCGCGACGCACCGGCTGCGGCAATCCGGTTGCGCGCCAAGGTGAATGCCGCCGCCCGCGAGGTGCTGGGCCGGCACGACTTCGTCGAGATCGAGACACCGACCATCACCCGGTCCACCCCGGAAGGCGCGCGTGACTTCCTGGTGCCAGCCCGGTTGCGGCCGGGCACCTTCTATGCGCTGCCGCAGAGCCCGCAGCTGTTCAAGCAGCTGCTGATGGTGGCCGGCATGGAGCGCTACTACCAGATCGCCCGCTGCTACCGCGACGAAGATTTCCGTGCCGACCGCCAGCCCGAGTTCACTCAGCTCGACATGGAGCTCAGCTTCGTCGACGTCGACGACGTCATCGCGATCTCCGAGGAGATCCTGGCCGCGCTGTGGGCCCTGATCGGATACCAGATCCCCACCCCGATCCCGCGGATGACCTACGCCGACGCCATGCGCCGGTTCGGCTCCGACAAGCCCGACCTGCGCTTCGGTCTCGAGCTCGTCGAATGCGCAGAGTTCTTCAAAGACACGACGTTCCGGGTTTTCCAGGCACCTTATGTGGGTGCGTTGGTGATGCCCGGCGGGGCGTCCCAACCGCGGCGCACGCTGGACGGCTGGCAGGAATGGGCCAAGCAGCGCGGGCATCGGGGCCTGGCCTACGTGCTGGTGGGTGACGACGGCACGCTGGGCGGACCGGTCGCCAAGAACCTGACCGACGCCGAGCGCGACGGCCTGGCCGCTCACGTCGGCGCCGGCCCGGGCGACTGCATCTTCTTCTCGGCCGGCCCGGTGAAGCCGTCGCGCGCACTGCTGGGGGCGGCGCGCTCGGAGATCGCTCACCGGCTGGGTCTGATCGAACCCGGCAGCTGGGCGTTCGTCTGGGTGGTGGACCCGCCGTTGTTCGAGCCGGCCGACGACGCGGTGGAGGCCGGCGACGTCGCTGTCGGTTCCGGGGCGTGGACCGCGGTGCACCACGCATTCACCTCGCCGAAGGCCGAACACCAGGGCATCGTCGACAGCGACCCCGGCGCGGTGCTGGCCGACGCCTACGACATCGTCTGCAACGGCAACGAGATCGGCGGCGGCTCGATTCGTATCCACCGGCGCGATATTCAGGAGCGGGTGTTCGCGGTGATGGGCCTCGATCCCGCCGAAGCCGAGGAGAAATTCGGATTCCTGTTGGAGGCGTTCACCTTTGGCGCGCCGCCGCACGGCGGGATCGCGTTCGGCTGGGACCGGATCAATGCGTTGCTGTCCGGCGTCGACTCGATCCGCGAGGTGATCGCGTTCCCCAAAACCGGCGGTGGCGTCGACCCGTTGACCGATGCGCCCGCGCCGATCACCGCGCAGCAGCGCAAGGAGTCGGGAATAGATTTCACGCCCAAGCCGGTTCAGGGGGCATGACCGACAGGGATCTGGCTGAGCTGGCCAAGACGTTCAATCAGGACATCATCGCGGAGTTCCGCGCCAACGACGGGAAGGTGGGCGGCCAGTTCGAAGGCGCCGACCTGTTGCTGTTGCACACCACCGGCGCCAAGTCCGGCGAGCAACGGATCTCGCCGCTGGCCTACTTCGACATCGACGGCAAGCTGATCATCATCGGGTCCTTCGCTGGGGCGCCGGTGAGTCCGGCGTGGGTACACAACCTGCGGGCAAATCCTGCTGCCCGGATCGAAATCGGCACCGACGCCTACGACGTGACCGCGCGCGAACTGCCCGCCGAGGAGCGCGACGCGCTGTTCGACAAGGTCACCGCCAAGGCGCCCGGCTTCGCCGAGTATCAGTCGAAGACCACCCGGGTGATCCCGCTGTTCGAATTGCAGCGCGCACGCAGCGCAAGGGCAGCGGCAATGGCTACGACGACTTAGCCAGGAACTCCTTCACCAGCCGCCGCGGCGCCTGGGTCAGCCACGCCTCGGTGATCAACTCCTCGAGCTCGAAGAACCCGATATCGGCCAGCGTGACCAGCACGGCCGGGTAGCCGTCGAAGTGTGGGGTGGTGAAGTAGATGTCCGGCTCGTCGGCGATCAGCGCGAACTTCACGCCCTCGTCGGGCACCCGTACGCCCAGGATGTCGCCTGTCGGCGGCTGCACCCCGTGGCGCGTCAGCGCTTCGATGTCCGACCTGCGCAACGGGCGCTCCCAGGCCAGCAGCTTCTTGCCGACCCGCCAGTCGTGCTGTGAATGTTCGACGACCAGCGGCAACTCGGCGGCGATGCGCGCGACGTCGTCCCAGGTAGCCACGCCTCTCATTGTGCGCGCGTTTGCCGTGCTGAGGAATATCCAGCGCAGAAATCAGCCCACCGACATCGTTTGCTCGGCGGTCTGCTGCCCGCTCAGCCAGGTCACCAGCTTGTCGTAGACCGACGGGTGGTTGAGCAGATCGAAGTGGTTGAGGCCGGCCAGGATGAGCCCGTGTGCGGCGTCGAACGGGATCGACCGGTACTTGCCCTGACCCGCCGCGCTCTTCGGCCGGACCAGGTGGTCGCCCATCAGCAGACCCACCGCACGCGGCGCGGCGGTGGTGGAGACGAAGTGGTAGACCGCGCCGGGCAGGAACGGCACCTCCTGGCACCGGTCGCGCAGGAATTCGTCCGGGTCGCAGTCTTGCCAGTCTTCGTCGAGCAGAGCGCCGTAACGCAGGTCCTTCACGCCGGCGCTGCGGGTGTTGAGGAACTTCGACACGCCTCGGGTCTCAGGAAGCTGCGCCAGCACGAAGGATGCGGCGTTGACACCCTTTTCCAGGTCGGCTCCCAGATGCGGCGAGCCCAGGCACACCACGTGGGACACGTCGTCGGTCCACGCGTGTTCGTGCTGCTGGCCGTAGTGGCACGCGCTGCGCGAGACCAGCCCACCCATGGAATGGCCCACCAGCACCAGTTCCTCCACCGCAACCGGCCACACCGCGTACAGCCGATCGATCAGATCGGCCAGCGCCTGCCCGTTCTGGGAGATGTGCAGGCCGCTGTTGTAGCGCAGGTAGACCGGCGTGTAGCCGAGGTCCTTGCGCAGGCGTTTGCCGTAGGGGCGCAGTTCTTCGCCGGTGCGCGGTGCGCGCCACCAGGACCGCTCGGTCATGCACCAGCCGTGGGTGAAGACCACGATCCGGCTGGTGGCTTTCGGGAACGCCGTGGCGATGGCGTCCCTGCTCAACCCGACCGGCAGCCCCTTGCGGCGGATCTGCATGGTGAGCGCCAAGCCGTTGTCGCGGTTGGTCATCTCGTCGCCGTAGATGCCATTGAGCGCGGCCAGCACCCCGGCGATCCGGGGCCGGGCCTCGATCGTCTCGTCGTCCTCATTGCTGCACGTGTTGGCAGCCAACGCCCCGGCGCCGTAGAGGGACCCGCGCACCGCGTGGTCCACCAGGCTGTAGATGGCGGACGCGGTGGTGTCGTGCACCACCCGCACCGGCGCGGCTGCCGGGCCGATGGTGCCGAAGACCCGGCCGGCGATACCCCGATGAATGTCCCGGACCAGCGTGGTCAGCACCCGGGTGCCTTCCCCCGCGAGATCGGCCAGCGAACGGATTTCGTCTGCCTGCACAACAAGCTCCTTTCGGCGTTTCAGTGAACAAGTGTTCCCGTTTCGCGTCCGATTGCAAACCGGCCGGCCAGATTCCCGGGTCTGCCCGCCGCAGCGCCGGCCGGCCCCCAGTAGGTTTGGGCATGTGACGGACTTTCGGGACACCAAGCGCTACCGGGTCACGCATCGCACCGAATACCGCTACTCCGACCTCGTGACCGGCTCCTACGGTCGCGGGTTCCTCACCCCGCGTGATTCGCTGCGCCAGCGCTGCGTCGCGCACCGGCTGGTCATCGACCCGGAGCCGGCGGACAGATCCACCAGCCGCGACACCTACGGCAACATCAGCTCGTACTTTCACGTCACCACACCGCACCGCGCGCTGACCATCATCAGCGACTCGATCGTCGACGTCGGACTGCCAATCGCCGACCTCTACACCAGCGGGCCGGCGCTGCAACCGTGGGAGGCGGCCCGCCCGGCCGGGATGCAGGGCGCGCTGGCTACCGATTTCACCCTCGACCTCACCCCGCCCGAGATCACCGACGAGGTACGCGACTACGCCGCACCCAGTTTCGCGCCCGGCCGCCCTCTGGTGGAGGTGTTGCGCGACCTGGCAAACCGCATCTACACCGACTTCACCTACCGTTCCGGTTCGACGACGGTTTCCACACGCGTCAACGAGGTTCTGACGGCGCGTGAAGGGGTATGCCAGGACTTCGCGAGGCTGGCGATCGCCTGTCTGCGCGCCAACGGTTTGGCGGCTTGCTACGTATCGGGATACCTGGCCACCAACCCGCCCCCCGGAAAGGATCGAATGATAGGCATCGACGCGACCCACGCCTGGGCGTCGGTATGGACGCCGCAACAGGCGGGT
Source organism: Mycobacterium sp. IDUB_28 (assembly GCF_055419285.1). Classification (NCBI taxonomy): domain Bacteria; kingdom Bacillati; phylum Actinomycetota; class Actinomycetes; order Mycobacteriales; family Mycobacteriaceae; genus Mycobacterium; species Mycobacterium sp. IDUB_28. Next base: position 53,527 of record NZ_JBVAXK010000002.1, read on the forward strand.
CAGCACGAGTGGATGGGGCTCGACCCCACCAACGACGCGCTGGTCGATCAGCGCTACATTGTGGTCGGGCGCGGCCGCGACTACGCCGATGTGCCACCGCTGCGCGGCATCATCTACACCAACTCCAAGCGCAGTGTCATCGACGTCGGTGTCGACGTCGTCCCATTCGAAGGTGATGAACTCTATGCGTGATTTCAGTTGTCCCAACTGTGGCCAACGCCTGACATTCGAGAACTCGGCCTGCCTGAATTGCGGCAGCGCCCTTGGCTTTTCGCTAGAACAGATGGCGCTGCTGGTGATCGCCAAAAAGGAAGAAGACAGCGACCACGCCGGCGCCGTCGCGGCTGCCGAATATCAGCTGTGCGCCAATCTGTATGTGGCGGAATGCAATTGGCTGGTCCCGGTCGATCCGCCGGGCACCCTGTGCGAGTCCTGCTCGCTGACCATCGAGCGGCCCAACGATGACGACACGGTTGGTCTGCCCGAGTTCGCCCGGGCCGAAGCGGCCAAGCGGCGTCTGGTCGCCGAACTGCACGAACTGAAACTGCCGATCATCGGCCGTGATGAAGATCCGGACTACGGACTGGCCTTCCGGTTGCTGTCCAGTGCGCACCAGAATGTCATCACCGGTCACGAAAACGGCGTCATCACATTGGATCTGGCTGAGGGTGACGACGTGCACCGCGAGCAGTTGCGGGTGGAGATGGACGAACCGTACCGCACCCTGCTCGGGCACTTCCGCCACGAGGTGGGCCACTACTACTTCTACCGGCTGATCCAGTCGCCGGAGTACCTGGCGCGGTTCAACGAGTTGTTCGGAGACCCCGACTCCGACTATCAGGCGGCGCTGGACCGGCACTACAGCGAGGGCGCACCGGACGGCTGGGAGAAGAACTACGTCTCCTCGTACGCGACCATGCACCCCGCCGAGGACTGGGCGGAGACGTTTGCGCACTACCTGCACATCCGCGACACGCTGGACACCTCGGCGTCCTGCGGCCTGGCGCCGGCGGCGGCCACGTTCGACCGACCGCCGTTGGGACCCAGCGCGTTTCCCACCATCATCGACATGTGGCTGCCGTTGTCGTGGTCGCTGAACATGGTGAACCGGTCGATGGGCCACGACGACCTGTATCCGTTCGTGCTGCCGCCGGCGGTGCTGGACAAGATGCAGTTCGTGCACACCGTGATCGACGAGACCACCGCGGCCGCCTGAGCTCGGCGCCGCTACGCGGGCATCGTCCGGCGCTCGTCGGGGCCACCCCACAGGGGCTGCATGCCGCCGGGCAACGCCAACTGCGTCGCGGCAAGCGCGTCGGCCAGGTCGCGCAGTGCGGCGTGCACCCAGGTGAGCAGCTCGGCCAGTTCTTCGCGGTGCCCGTCGACCAGCTCTTCCAACTCGGCGGGATCCGAGCGGCGCAGCCGGGTGCCGATCTCGTCCACGATCCGTTCCGGGCGTGACGAGCCCGACGAGCCGGGCAGGTCTTTGAGGCGCGCGCGCAACCGCTCCACCTGGTACAGCAGCGAGCGCGGGTTCTGCGGGTCGAACAGCATCAGTTCGGTCACCGCGGCCACGCTGACCTTGCCCAGCGTGCGACGACGGTAGATGACCGACGACTCGCAGGCCACCAGGGTGGCTTCCACGATGGACTGTTCGGCCACCGTGCCGCGCACCGTGGTCAGCGTGTCGGCCAGCAGCGCGGTCAACCACAGCCCGCGCTCGATCCGCTTGCCGATGTCCATCATCGTCCAGCCCACGTCGCGCACCATCGACTCGCCGGCCACCCCCGACAGGGTCAGCATCCCGGCCAGCGCCTGCGACTGCGCGGCGGCCAGCAGCGCATCGGCCTCGGCCAGCGACTGCGGCGGGTCGGACCGCAGCGCGACGGCGCGTTCGACACTGGCCAGCACCATCCAGGTGTCGTTGGACAACTGGTCGCGCACCGCGCGCGCCGACAGCGCCAGCCCTTCCACCGACTGGATCAGCGAACCCGGCCGGTCCAGCTCGACCGTCATCGACCACAGCATCGAAGGAGCCACCGCGATCATCTCGGCGTGGTCGTACTCGGTGGCACCGCCTGCGCCGGTGTCGGTCCCGGTGATGCGGCCCAGCGCGGCCATCAGCACCGGCACGCACTCGCTTTCCTCGCTGTCCTGATGGTGGCGGTAGACGTGGTAGCGTTCGCGCGCCACGATCAACAGTCGCGCCATGTTCTCGGCGCGCTCGCCGTAGCGTCCCATCCAGAACAGATCGGACAGCACCCGTGGCGAGCTGACACCCCAGGTGCCGGCGCCGGTCTTGGCCGGCTGCGGCGCCGAGGGCAGGGTGACCGTCTCGGCTGTCGCGCGTTCCGTCGGGCGCACCCACACATCTTTGGCCGCAACGGTTTTCATGGTGTATGCAGCCGAACCGGGGGCGGTCACATAGCCCAGGCCGCCGATCATCGGGGCGTACCCGCCGCGCTGGGCGACGGTGAACAGCCGCATCCCGACACCGGCCGAGGACAGCACGCCGGCATGGTCGGTGGGGGCCGAGGAGAAGGTGGGCAGCACCTGACCGGCCCACCGCCACGGCACCGCTTCGATGCGGGCGGTCAACTCGGCGAGCTGCGCGGCCGACAGCGTCGGGCCGACCAGGGGTTCCCCGCCGTCCACCGGTTTGATCAGCAACGACGGCAGGTTCGCCAGCAGGTGGGAGAGCTCGGCCGGGATGCCGCCCCAGTAGACGGGTGCGGTCTGCAGCTGCAGGTCCTCGCCGAGCAGCCGCTCGGCCAGCTCCGGCAGGAAGCGCAGCAGCCCGGGGCTTTCCAGGATGCCGCTGCCCAGCGTGTTGACCACGGTCACCGTGCCGCGGTGCAGCGCCTCCACCAGCCCGACCACGCCCAGGCGGGAGTCGGCGCGCAGGTCGAGCGGGTCCACGTAGCTCGCGTCGACCCGGCGCAGCACCACGTCGACGCGTTTGAGGGTGCCCAGCGACCGCATCCACAGCTTGCCGTCGCGCACCACCAGGTCCGCGCTCTCCACCAGCGGGAAACCCAGGAGCGTGGCCAGATACGCCTGGTCGAACGCGGTCTCGGAGTAGATGCCGGGGCTCAGCACCACCACCACCGGGTCCTGCACCACGTCCGGCGCGGCGTCGATCAGCGCCAGCCGCAGCGCCTGCGCGAACGGGGTGTTCGCCCGCGGCGCGATCTGCTCGTAGAGGTCGGGGATCGCGTGCGCCAGCACCCGGCGATCGGCCAGCGCGTAGCCGGCGCCCGACGGCGCCTGAGTCCAGTCCGCGTTGACCCAGAAGTTGCCGTCGGAGCGCCGGCTGACATCGCAGCCGTGCATGAACAGCTGATGGTGCCCAGGCACGGTGATGCCGTTGGCGGGCCGGATGTAGCCGGGATGGGCAAAGACCAGCTGCGCGGGCAACAGTCCTTCGATGAGCAGCCGGCGCGGGCCGTACAGGTCGGCCAGCACGGCATCCAGCAGCCGCGAGCGCTGGACCAGCCCGGCTTCCAGCGCATCCCAGTCGGCCGCAGACACCACCAGCGGCAGGGTGTCCAGCCGCCACGGTCCGGGTTCGGGTCCGTGACCCGAGGCTGCTTCGCGCCCGGCCTGTCCGTCCGAGACCCCGGTGTAGGTGATGCCGTCGTGGTCGATCAGGCTGTGCACGACCGACCGCAGCCGGTTCAGGCCGCTGCGGCCGCGTTCGGCGATCGCGTCGGCAAGCTCGTCCCAGCCCGGCCGGACGTTGCCGTCGGCGTCGACGAACTCGTCGTAACCGGCACCGGGACCGTCGCGCAGATCGAACAGCGCTTCCTGGGTGCGCGCGGTGCGGTATCCGGCCAGCAGACGGTCGACGTCGTAGGACTCCGAGGAAGCTGCCGACGCTGCACTGAGACCGAGTGTCATATCTGCGGACGCCACTACCGCTGCACGGTACGCACGCGACGCAGATCCAGGATGCCCGGCGCGCCGACGTCGGTGAACAGTCGCGCCTGCTTTTCGCGCAGACCGGCCAGGTCGAGCTTGCCGGGTGTGAAGCCGGACGCCTCGAAGCGCCGCGCCCGGCGCGACTCGGCGGCCACGGCGTTGACCGGGGGCATGTCATAGGCAAGCCCACCGGGGTGAACGACGTGGTAGGTGCAGCCGCCGCGCGACGTCCCGGCGGTCAGGTCGATCAGCTCGAACTGCAGCGGGACATCGATGGAGATGGTCGGGTGCAACGCGCTCGGCGGCTGCCAGGCCTTATAGCGCACCCCGCCCACGTGAATATCGGGGTTGTCGGTCGCCAGCAGCGGTATCGGATAGCCGTTGCAGGTCACCGCATAGCGGTGTCGGTCGGCGCCGATGATCCGCACCTGGATGCGCTCCACCGAAGAGTCCACATAGCGGGCGGTGCCGGTGGCGGTGGATTCCTCGCCGAGGGTGTTCCACGGCTCGATGGCGCCGCGCAACTCGATCTCCACACCGTCGAACACCGCGGTGCCGATCCGCGGGAAGCGGAACTCGGTGAACGGGTCCAGCCAGCTGGTCTCGAAGGGGATGCCCTGCGCGCGCAGGTCGGCCGCCACGTCGGCGATGTCGTGGATCAGGAAGTGCGGCAGCAGGTACCGGCCGTGCAGGTTGTCGCCGTGCCGGATCAGCGGAGCGCGCAGCGGCTGCTCCCAGAACCAGGCCACCAGCGACCGGACCAGCAGCGACTGCACCATCGCCATCCGCAGATGCGGCGGCATCTCGAACCCGCGCAACTCGAGCAGGCCCAGCCGGCCGCGGGAGCCTTCGGGACTGTAGAGCTTGTCGATGCAGAATTCGGCGCGGTGCGTGTTGCCGGTGATGTCGGTCAGCAGGTGGCGCAGCGCGCGATCGGTCACCCACGGCTTGGCCCCCCCACCGGCCGAGAGTCGCGCGATCTCGGCGAACGCGATCTCCAGCTCGTAGAGCGCCTCGTCGCGGCCCTCGTCCACCCGCGGCGCCTGGGAGGTGGTGCCGACGAATCGGCCCGCGAATAGGTAGGACAGCGCCGGGTGCCGCTGCCAGTAGGTGAGGAGCGAGACCAGCAGGTCGGGACGCCGCAGCAGCGGCGAGTCGGCCGGGGTGACGCCGCCGAGCGTGATGTGGTTACCGCCGCCGGTGCCGCCGTGGGTGCCGTCGATGTCGAACGACTCGGTGGACAGCCGGGTCAACCGGGCCTGCTCGTAGAGCGTTTCCAGCTGTCGGCGCTGCTCGTCGAAACTGGCCGTCGGCGCGACGTTGACCTCGATGACGCCGGGGTCGGGGGTGACCGTGGTGAAGATCAGCCGCGGGTCGGTCGGCGGGCCGTAACCCTCGATCACCACCGGGCAGCCGGCCTTGACCACCGCGGTCTCCACCCGCGCGACCAGGTCGATAAAATGTTCCAGGGCGGTGGTGGGCGGCAGGAAGATATACAGCAGCCCGTCGCGGACCTCGGCGACCAGGGCGGTCGTCGGCGCGTTCTCCGGGTCCACGACGACGGCTGTATCGCCCTCCGGTTCCGGCGGCAGCACCGACCCGAGGGTCCCCGGATCCACCTCGAACGACGCCGGGGGCGGTTGCCAGCTGATCGAACTCAGTGGCAACCGCAAGCCCGCCGGGGAATCGCCCTCGGTGAGCACCAGGCGCCCGCGCCGCAGTCGCCAGTTCGCGCTGGCCCAACCGGAGCCGTCGTCGCGGCGGTGCAGTGGCAGGACGAACGCCGCCGGGGTGGTGACCGCTTCGTCGAGCCGGGCCACCAGCGCGGCGCGGCCCGATTCGGTGTCCTGTTCGGCGTCGGGGTCCAGGTCGTCGCCGGGTGCCACCGGGTCACCGGCCGGCAGCCGGACCGACTTCGCCAACCGCACCAGCGGATCCTCGTACGCGGCGCGCACCTGGGTGAGCGGCAGCCCCAGCCCTTCGGCGACCGTCGTCAGCACGTCGCGTGCGGTCTCGTCGGCGACCGGGTCCGCCGGTTCGGGTGACCACGGGTCGGCCAGCAGCGTGTCGTCGCTCCACAGCGCGCGGCCGTCGGCGCGCCAGTACAGACCGATCTGCCAGCGCGGCAGCGGCTCCCCGGGATACCACTTGCCCTGGCTGCGCTGCACCAGACCCTGCGGCGCCCACTGCGCCTTGAGCCGGGCGGCCAGCTCGGAGGCCAACCGCCGCTTGTGCGGTCCGTCGGCGGCGGTGCGCCATTCCGGGTCGACCTGATTGTCCACCGAGACGAACGTCGGCTCGCCACCCACCGTCAGCCGCACGTCGCCGGCGGCCAGGCGCCGGTCGACCTGGTCGCCCAGCGCACAGATCGAGGCCCACGCGTCGTCGGTGTACGGCAACGTCACCCGCGGGTCTTCGTGCACCCGGGTGACGGTGTTGGTGAACTCCAGGGTCGAGGTACACGGATCGGTGCTGCCCGTGATCGGCGCGGCCGACGACGGATGCGGGGTGGCGGCCAGCGGGATGTGGCCTTCGCCGGCGAACAGCCCCGAGGTCGGGTCCAGCCCGATCCAGCCCGCGCCGGGCACGTACACCTCGGTCCACGCGTGCAGGTCGGTGAAGTCGGCGGCCGGTCCCGAGGGCCCGTCCAGGGGCGGCACGTCCGAGGCCAGCTGCACCAGGTAGCCCGACACGAACCGGGCGGCCAGCCCCAACTGGCGCAGGATCGACACCAGCAGCCATGCCGAGTCCCGGCAGGAGCCCACCCCGCTGCGCAGCGTGTGATCCGGCGTCTGGACGCCGGGTTCCATCCGCAGGCTGTAGCTGACGTCGGCGTTGATGGCCCGGTTCAGCGCGACCAGGAAGTCGATGGTGCGGGTGCCGGGGGGCACGTTGAAGTTGCCGACCCAGGCCTGCACCAAGTCGCCCGGGCCGGACCCTTCCGCGCCTTCGTCGACGGGACGCAGGAACGGTTCGAGGTCGTGCGCCAGCGCCTTGGGGTATAGCGATTTATCCGGGTCCCACGTCTCGGCCCACTCCTCGATGAAGAAGTCGAACGGGTTGATGACCTTGAGGTCGGCGATCAGGCCGACGGTGATGGTCAGCTCCCGGGTGGGCTTGGGGAAGACCAACCGGGCCAGAAAGTTGCCCAGCGCGTCCTGTTGCCAGTTGATGAAGTGCTCGCCGGGATCGATCCGCAGCGAGTAGGCCTCGATCGGAGTGCGGGAGTGTGGCGCCGGGCGCAACCGCACGACGTGCGGATACACCTGGACCAGCTTGTCAAAGGTGTAACTGGTGCGGTGCTCCAGTGCAACTTTGATACTCATAACCGCTGATCCCATCACATGAGACAGCCGCCCGCAGCGTGCGCCAGTGCTGGCTTACGTTGCGGGCGGCTGTTATTCGGGTTTTGGCCGTTCGGCGTGAACAGCCTGTTTCGGGGTGTTACCGCCGATGGCGCCTAGTACTGCTGACCAGGGTACTGCTGCTGGCCCGGGTAGGGCTGCTGGCCGGGGTACTGCTGCTGGCCCGGGTAGGGCTGCTGGCCCGGGTACTGCTGGCCGGGGTACTGCTGGCCGGGCGGCAGACCAGAGGCCTGGCCGGCCTGCTCCAGCGGCGCGACGTGCCCGCCGGTCAACTTGCGGTACGTATAGACCTGGATCAGCATCGCGACCGGGATGGCCGCGATCAGGCCGACGCCGCAGGCGAACTCACCGACGATCAGCACGGCGACCTGGACGAGCCAGGACAGCAGGGCGGGACCCACGTTCGCCTTGGTGGTGTTGATGCTGGCCTTGATGGAATCCACCGGCGACAGCGACCTGTCGATCGCGAACTGGATCGCGAACATCGACAGGAAAGCGAAGATCAGGCCCGGGATGTAGCACAGGAAGGTGCCGACGGCCACGCCGAGGGCCACCAGCAGCGCGGTCAGCACGGCCGGACCCAGGTTGCGCGGTTTCAGGAACGAGCCCAAGGACACCGGCCGGCCGTCGGCGACGTCCAGGCTGCCCGACGCCATGGCGGCCTGCATGTAGTAACCGACGACGGCCAGCACCAGCCCCATCAGGCCCATGCCGATGATCGATCCCATGCCGAGCGCACTGTCGGAGGCGTAGGTCGAGTAGGAACCCGTCTGCGGGTCGTAAGTGGTGGTGCCCGCGCTCATCAGGGAGGCGATGAACGCTCCGTACATGATGCCGCCGAGCACCGCGATGACGACGAAGAATATCGCCGCGGATCCGGCCATCGGGCCGACGTTCTTGGTGAACTTGCCCCACGCCCAACTGAAGGCGTCGCCCACACTGAACGGGCCGGCGGCCGGGCCGGCGCCCGGGCCGGGCGGGGGTGCGCCGTACCCGCCGCCGGGTGGTGGCGGAGGTGGCGGCGCGCTGTAACCGGGCGCCTGGTAGCTGCCGGGCGACGGACTTTGCGGCTTGGAGAAGTCGGGCCCGGATGGGGGCGGGCTGAAGCTCGGTGGTGGCGGCGGAGGCGCCCCATAGCCACCGCCTTGGCGCGGCTGCGGCGGGTAGCCCGGAGGATATCCGCCCTGCGGGTCGGCCGGGTTGCCTGGATATTCTGGCGGCTGGCTCATTGCTGTCCTCTGCCTCGTAGTTCGCTCTTGTCGATCGGGGCCTGACTCGTGCGGGCGTAGCAAACGGGAACTTAGCAAATGTGCGCCCACCACGCGCGCATTGGTGGCCTGTCCGCCCTGCGTGGTATGCCTGAAAACGTGTCCGACGGTCTGTTCGACCTGCCCGGTACACCGGATCCGGCCGGTTTCGGTGCCGGAAGCGCCGCCGAGAGCGGATCGCCGCTGGCGGTGCGGATGCGCCCGGCGTCGCTGCAGGAGGTGGTCGGGCAGCAGCATCTGCTGGCGGCGGGGTCGCCGTTACGCCGTCTGGTCGAGGGCTCCGGCATGGCCTCGGCCATCCTTTACGGTCCGCCGGGCAGCGGCAAGACGACGCTGGCGGGGCTCATCTCGCAGGCCACCGGCCGCCGGTTCGAGGCGTTGTCGGCGTTGTCGGCCGGGGTCAAAGAGGTGCGCGCGGTCATCGAGAAGGCGCGGTTGGGGGCGCTCTCCGGCGAGCAGACGGTGTTGTTCATCGACGAGGTGCACCGGTTCTCCAAGACCCAGCAGGACGCACTGCTGGCCGCGGTGGAGAACCGGGTGGTGCTGCTGGTGGCGGCCACCACAGAGAACCCCTCGTTCTCGGTGGTCGCGCCGCTGCTGTCGCGGTCGCTGATCTTGCAGCTGCGCCCGCTGAGCGCCGATGACATCCGCACCGTGGTGCAGCGCGCCATCGAGGATCCGCGCGGACTGAACGGCACGGTGTCGGTGGCGCCGGAAGCCGTCGAACTGTTGGTGCAACTGGCGGCCGGCGACGCCCGCCGCGCGCTGACCGCACTGGAGGTGGCCGCCGAGGTCACCGACCACGTCTCCGTCGAAACCGTGGAACAGTCGCTGGACCGGGCCGCGGTGCGGTACGACCGCGACGGCGACCAGCACTACGACGTCGTCAGCGCGTTCATCAAGTCGGTGCGCGGCTCCGACGTGGACGCCGCGCTGCACTATCTGGCACGGATGCTGGTCGCGGGGGAGGATCCGCGCTTCATCGCGCGCCGGCTGATGATCCTGGCCAGCGAGGACGTGGGCATGGCGGACCCGACTTCGCTGTTGGTGGCGGTCGCGGCGGCGCAGACGGTGGCGCTGATCGGGATGCCCGAGGCACAGCTGACGCTGGCGCACGCCACCGTTCACCTGGCCACCGCGCCCAAGTCCAACGCCGTGACCACGGCGCTGGGCGCGGCGATCAACGACATCAAGGCCGGCAAGGCGGGCCTGGTGCCGGCGCAGCTACGCGACGGGCACTACGCGGGTGCCGCAGCGCTGGGCAACGCGCAGGGCTACAAATATTCCCACGACGCCCCGGACGGCGTCGTGGCGCAGCAATATCCGCCAACCGAATTGGTGGGCGTCGACTACTACCGGCCCACCGGCCGGGGTGCGGAACGCGAGATCGTCGGCCGGCTGGACCGGTTGCGCGCGATCATTCGCGGGAAACGGGGACAGTCATGAAAACCTTCAGCGACGAGGAGATGGCGCCGCTGCTGGCAACGGCCAAGCCCTACAGCGTCGTGATCCTCAAGCGCGGACCCAACTACGGCGACGACGGCGCGTCCGGGATCGTGTGGGAGCACGGCCGGCGCAACTTCGGCCTGCGCGACGACGGTGTGCTGGCCGTGGTGCTGCCGAGCACCGACGAGTCCGACGTGTGCGGTGTCGCGGTGTTCGCCGCCTCCGTCGAGGACACGGACGCGATCATGGCCGGCGACCCGGGCGTCGTCGCCGAGGTGTTCAGCTACGAGGTGCACCCGTGCCTGGGGTTCCCCGGGGACGCGCTGCCGTAGCGCCTCAGTGCCGGGACCGGTCAGACCAGTTCCGGCACCCGCAGCCGCGCGATCGCCAGTTCGAACTCGCCGACATCGTCCTGGTCGACGCTCAGGTCCCGCAGTATCGCCGTGCGCAGCGAGCGGGCCGCCTCGCTGCTGCGTTCCATCGCTTCGCGGCTGTCGTAGGTCACCGACGCCACCGCCCGCGCCGAGGTGCGGTCGATCATCACGCTGGCGCTGCAGAACCCGTCGAACTCCTCAATGGCCGGCAGCACCGCCAACTTGTAGAAGTCCAGGGCGTGTTCGAACTGTTCGGGCCGGGCCTTGAGCCAGGTGGCGCGCACGCACGCGCCCAGACCCGAGCGCCGGTTGCGGTGCAGCGCGGCGATCTCCCACTGGTCGACGACGGCGCTGCCGCCGAGGATCTTCACGGCGCGGCTGCGCACCGGCCACACCCGCTCCGCGCTGGCGCGCATCGCCTCCTCGGTCTCCCAGGCACTCGTCGCGACGCATCGGGCCGAATCCCGGTCCACCAGCAGCGACATGCCCAGACAACCGTCGACCTCGCGAAGCGTGGGCAGCACCACGTCGCGCATGTGGGCGATACCCATGTTGAGCAGCGAAGGTTGCGCCTGGATGGTGGTGGAGCGTGCGTACACGATCGGCCCCTTTCTGCCGTCGGGGGGTTCATCACCCACCTTCCTCCGACCCCGCCGGTGTGGCAACCGTCACATCTGGACTTGGCGGCGCGTAGGGCGTGCACCGTAGGCTGACCGGGTGCATACCGATGTGCTGGAGGTGGACACCACGCGTCGCCGCTACGTCGATCTCACCGATGCGGTGCGGTCGTTCTGCGGCAGCCACGAGGACGGCCTGTGCAACATCTTCGTCCCGCACGCCACCGCCGGTGTCGCGATCATCGAGACGGGTGCGGGCTCCGACGAGGACATGGTGGACACCCTGGAGCGGCTGCTGCCGCGCGACGACCGTTACCGGCATGCGCACGGCTCGCCCGGCCACGGTGCCGATCACGTGCTGCCGGCGATCGTCGCACCGTCGATCACGGTGCCGGTCCGTGGCGGCGAGCCGTTGCTGGGCACCTGGCAGAGCGTCGTCCTGGTCGACCTGAACCGGGACAACCCCAAGCGGTCGGTCCGGTTGAGCTTCGTCGGCGGCTGACTGGCAGGCTGGGCGGGCCGAATTCGGTATTCGGCAGCCTGCTGCGGCGCATAGGCTGACGGTTGACCTGGTACCGGAACGAGGAAGAAGAAGAGTGCAGACACACGAGATCAGGAAGCGTTTCCTTGATCATTTCGTGAAGGCGGGTCACACCGAGGTGCCCAGTGCCTCAGTGATCCTGGACGACCCCAACCTGCTGTTCGTCAACGCCGGCATGGTGCAGTTCGTGCCGTTCTTTCTGGGGCAGCGCACGCCGCCGTACGCCACCGCCACCAGCATCCAGAAGTGCATCCGCACGCCCGACATCGACGAGGTGGGCATCACCACCCGGCACAACACGTTCTTCCAGATGGCCGGCAATTTCAGCTTCGGCGACTATTTCAAGCGCGAGGCCATCGCGCTGGCCTGGGACTTGTTGACCACCAACGTCATCGAGGGTGGTTACGGCATGGACCCGGAGAAGCTCTGGGCCACGGTCTATCTCGACGACGACGAGGCCGCGGGTTTGTGGCAGGAGATCGCCGGGTTGCCGCCGGAGCGGATCCAGCGGCGCGGGATGGCCGACAACTACTGGTCGATGGGCATCCCCGGGCCGTGTGGGCCGTCGTCGGAGATCTACTACGACCGCGGGCCCGAATTCGGCGTCGACGGTGGTCCGATCGCCAACGAGGACCGCTATCTCGAGGTGTGGAACCTCGTGTTCATGCAGAACGAGCGCGGCGAGGGCACCTCCAAGGAGGACTACGAGATCCTCGGGCCGCTGCCGCGCAAGAACATCGACACCGGCATGGGTGTGGAACGTATCGCGCTGGTGCTGCAGAACGTGGCCAACGTCTACGAGACCGACCTGCTGCGGCCAGTCATCGACCTGGTGGCTGCCCGCGCACCGCGCGGTTACGACGTCGGGAATCATCCCGACGACGTGCGGTACCGCATCATTGCCGACCATTCCCGCACCGCCGCGATCCTGATCGGCGACGGGGTCAGCCCCGGCAACGACGGCCGCGGTTACGTGCTGCGCCGACTGCTGCGCCGGGTGATCCGCTCGGCCAAACTGCTGGGTATCGACACCCCGGTGGTGGGCGATCTGATGGCCACCGTGCGCGACGCGATGGGTCCGTCGTACCCGGAACTGGTCAGCGACTTCGACCGGATCAACCGCATCGCCGTTGCCGAGGAGACGGCGTTCAACCGCACGCTGGTTTCGGGTTCCCGGCTCTTCGACGACGTGGCCGGGGCCACGAAATCTGCCGGGGTGTCGGTGGTTTCGGGCTCGGACGCGTTCACCCTGCACGACACCTACGGCTTCCCGATCGAGCTCACCTTGGAGATGGCCGCCGAATCCGGCCTGACGGTCGACGAGGCCGGTTTCCGCGAGCTGATGGCCGAGCAGCGCCGGCGGGCCAAGGCCGACGCGGCCGCCCGCAAGCACGCGCACGCCGATCTGACCGCCTACCGCGAACTGGTCGACGCCGGACCGACGGAGTTCACCGGGTTCGACGAATTGTCATCTCAGGCAAGGATTCTCGGCATTTTCGTGGACGGCAAGCGGGTGCCGGTGGTGTCGCACGCCGACGGTGTCGACGCCGACCGGGTGGAGCTGATCCTGGACCGCACGCCGCTCTACGCGGAGTCCGGCGGGCAGATCGCCGATGCCGGCACCATCAGCGGCACCGGGTCGGGCGGCAGCGCCAAGGCCGCGGTGACCGACGTGCAGAAGATCGCCAAAACCGTTCACGTGCACCGGGTCAACGTCGAATCCGGCGAGTTCGTTGAAGGCGACACCGTGCTCGCCGCGGTGGACCCCGGCTGGCGCAAAGGCGCCACCCAGGGCCACTCCGGCACCCACATGGTGCATGCTGCGCTGCGACAAGTGTTGGGCCCCAACGCCGTTCAGGCCGGATCGCTGAACCGCCCGGGTTATCTGCGTTTCGACTTCAACTGGCAGGGCCCGCTGACCGAAGACCAGCGCACCCAGATCGAGGAAGTCACCAACGAGGCCGTCCAGGCCGACTTCGAGGTGCATACCTTCCTCGAGAATCTCGACAGAGCCAAGGCGATGGGCGCGATGGCGCTGTTCGGCGAGGCGTATCCCGATCAGGTGCGGGTGGTGGAGATCGGTGGACCGTTCTCGCTGGAACTCTGCGGCGGCACCCACGTGCACAACTCGGCGCAGATCGGTCCGGTGACCATCCTGGGCGAATCGTCCATCGGTTCCGGGGTGCGCCGGGTGGAGGCCTACGTCGGCCTGGAGTCGTTCCGGCACCTGGCCAAGGAACGTGCGCTGATGGCTGGACTGGCGTCGTCGTTGAAAGTGCCCTCCGAGGAGGTGCCCGCCCGGGTGGCCAACCTGGTCGAGCGGCTCAAGGCGGCGGAGAAGGAACTCGACCGCGCCCGGCAGGCGACCGCCCGGGCTGCTGCGTCAAATGCCGCCGCCGGGGCCGAGCGCATCGGTAATGTCCGGCTGGTGGCGCAACGCATGTCGGCCGGGACCACCGCCGCGGACCTCCGTGCGCTGGTCGGCGACATCCGCGGCAAGCTGGGCAGCGATCCCGCGGTGGTGGCGCTCATTGCCGAGGGGGAAGGTGCGAGCGTGCCGTATGCGGTGGCGGCCAACGCCGCCGCGCAGGATCTGGGACTCAGCGCCAACGAGCTGGTCAAGCAGCTGGGGGTGGCCGTCGACGGCCGCGGCGGCGGCAAAGCCGACCTGGCGCAGGGATCGGGCAAGGACCCGGCCGGCATCGACGCGGCCCTTGCCGCGGTACGCGCACAGATAGCGCGGGTCGGTTGAGTGGGGTTGCCGCGGGAATCTGACCGGCCGGGCGAGGACGACCCCGGGCGTGGACGTCGGCTGGGGATCGACGTGGGAACCGTGCGGATCGGGGTGGCCGCCAGCGACCCGGACGGCATCTTGGCCACCCCGGTGGAAACCGTGCGTCGCGACCGGTCCGGCCGGCATCTGCGGCGACTGGCCGCGCTGGTCGCCGAGATGGAGGCCGTCGAAGTGGTCGTCGGGCTGCCCCGCACCCTGGCCGACCGGATCGGCTCGTCAGCGCAGGACGCGATCGAAGTCGCCGACGAGCTGGCGCGGCGGGTGGCGCCGGTGCCGGTTCGGCTGGCCGACGAACGGTTGACCACCGTCACCGCGCAGCGTTCGCTGCGCGACGCGGGTATGCGGGCCAAACAGCAACGCGCGGTGATCGATCAGGCTGCGGCGGTCGCGATCCTGCAGGGCTGGCTGGATCAACGCCGTGCCCTGACCGCTGAACGGGTGTCGGATGTCTGAACTCGACGAAAGCCAGGACGAGACCAGGGCCAAGCCCCAAGCCGTCGGCCCGAGCCGAACGACGCGGGCCGCCCGCAAGCGCGCGCAGCGAACCCGCCGCCGGCGCCGCTTCGCGGGTGTCTTCGCGATCAGCCTGCTGACGGTGGTCGTGGTGGCCGCGGTGCTGCTCGGCTCCAAGATGTGGCACCTGGTCACCGCGAGAGACGACGACTTCTCCGGCGATGGCAAGCGCGACATCGTGATTCAAATCCTGTCCGGGGACTCGACCACCGCGGTGGGGGAGACCCTGCTCAAGCGCGGGGTGGTGCGCACGGTGCGCGCGTTCGTCGACGCCGCCCACGGCAACGTGGCCATCACGTCGATACAGCCCGGCTTCTACCGGATGCGCACCGAGATTCCCGCGGCCAATGCGGTGTCGCGCCTGGTCGATCCGAAAAGTCGGGTGGGCAGGCTCGTCATTCCGGAGGGACGTCAGCTCGACGACACCACCGACATGAAGACCAACAAGACGACGCCCGGCATCCTCACCCTGATTTCGCGGGCCACCTGCGTCGACCTGGACGGCAACCAGCGCTGCGTGTCGGTGGCCGATCTGCGGACCGCGGCCGGCAAGGGCACATCGGCGGCGCTGCTGGTGCCGGACTGGGCCGTGGAGCGGGTGCAGGAACTCGGCGACGACCATCGCCGGATCGAGGGCCTGATCGCGCCGGGGACGTTCAACATCGATCCGGCCGGCTCCGCCGAAACCACCCTCGCCAACCTGATCGGCGCCGGCGCGACGCAATACCTGACCTCGGGGCTGGTCGACACCGCCAAGTCGTTGGGCCTGTCGCCCTACGACGTCCTGGTGGTGGCCTCGTTGCTGCAGCAGGAAGCCAATGCCCAGGACTTCGCGAAGGTGGCGCAGGTCATCTACAACCGGCTGCACGAACATCGCAAGCTGGAGTTCGACTCGACGGTCAACTACCCGCTGGACCGCCGCGAGGTAGCCACCAGCGACGGGGACCGCGCGCAGCGCACGCCCTGGAACACCTACATGGTCGACGGGCTGCCGCGCACCGCGATCTGCTCGCCGGGGGTGGAGGCGCTGAACGCCGCGGTGCATCCGGCGCCCGGTGACTGGCTGTACTTCGTCACCATCGACGGTCAGGGGACCACCCTGTTCACCCGCGACTACCAGCAGCATCTGGCCAACATCGAACTGGCCAAGCGCAACGGTGTCCTCGATTCCGCTCGCTGAGCAAGGCCGCGGCGGCAGAAAGGCCGCGGTGCTGGGCTCGCCGATCGCGCATTCCCGATCGCCGCAGCTGCACCTGGCCGCCTATCGCGCGCTGGGCCTGCAGGACTGGACCTATGACCGCATCGAGTGCGACGCCGACGCGCTGCCCGGGGTGGTGGCGGGCTTGGGACCGGAGTGGGTGGGGCTCTCGGTGACGATGCCGGGCAAGTTCGCCGCGCTGCGCTTCGCCGACGAACACACCCCGCGTGCCGAGCAGGTCGGATCGGCCAACACACTCGTGCGCACGCCGCGCGGCTGGCTGGCCGACAACACCGACATCGACGGCGTCGCCGGTGCGCTGGGCCAGGTCAGTGGGCACGCCCTGGTGCTCGGGTCGGGTGGCACCGCACCGGCCGCGGTGCTGGGGTTGGCTCAGCTGGGGGTCGGGGAGATCACGGTGGTCGCGCGCGATCCGGACAAAGCGGCGCGGTTGGTGGAGCTGGGCGCTCGGGTCGGGGTGTCGACGGGGTTCTGCGGCCTGCACGACGACGGGCTGGCCGGCGCGGTCGCCACCGCCGACGCGTTGGTCAGCACCATCCCGGCCGACGTCGCGGCCCGCTACGCCGAGACGTTCGCCGCGGTCCCGGTGCTGCTGGACGCGATCTACCATCCGTGGCCGACGCCGTTAGCCGCAGAAGTGCAGGCCGCCGGCGGGCGGGTGGTCAGCGGTCTGCAGATGCTGCTGCATCAGGCGTTCGCGCAGGTGGAGCTGTTCACCGGACTGCCGGCACCGCGTGCGGCGATGGCGCGCGCGGTGGCCGGATAGCGGTGCCCGTCGCCCGCGACAGTCCTCATATGCGCGTCGACACGCCGGTGAGCGGCGGCATTTCGGGGACGCTCGCGCCGGCCGGCCCTGACTTGCGCCTCAGCGCAACCCGAATACCGTCGCCCGCGTGCGGGTCGGGCTGGTCATCGCGTGGATGGCGGTGCTGTGTTGCTACGACGTCCGGGACCGACGACTGCCCAACCTGCTGACCCTGCCCGGCGCTGCGGCGATCCTGGCCGGCGCGGTCGCGGCCGGTCGCGGGGTCCCCGCCGTGGCCGGCGCGGCAGCCCTGACCGGGGCGTACCTACTGGTGCACCTGGTGTCGCCGACGGCGATGGGCGCCGGCGACGTCAAGCTGGCGATCGGTCTGGGCGGGCTGGCCGGGGGCTTCGGTGCCGAAGTGTGGTTTCTGGCGGCGATCACCGCGCCGCTGCTCACGGCGGTGGCGGCGCTGGTGCTCGGGGTGCGCGCGGTGCCGCACGGTCCGTCGATGGTGTTGGCGACGGCGGGCGCGACCGCGCTGGCCGTGCTGGGCTGAGGGGCCTATTCGACGTTGACGCCGTAGTCGAGCGCGATGCCGCGCAGCCCCGAGGCGTAGCCCTGGCCGATGGCGCGGAACTTCCACTCGCCGTTGCGGCGGTAGAGCTCACCGAAGACCATCGCCGTTTCGGTAGAGGCGTCCTCGAACAGGTCGTAACGGGCCAGCTCGCTGCTGGTGACCTGATCCCACACCCGGATGTAGGCGTTGCGCACCTGGCCGAATGTCTGTCCCTGGCCGTGCGGGTCATGGATGGAGACCACGAAATAGATGGCAGCTATGGTGGCCGGCACCGCGACCAGGTCGACGTTGATGACCTCGTCGTCGCCCTCGCCGGACCCTTCGAGGATGTCCCCGGTGTGCTCGATGGATCCATCGGGGGAGCGGAGGTTGTTGTAGAACACGAAGTGGCTGTCGGACAGCACCTTGCGGTTCTCGCCGCACGCGAGCGCGCTGGCATCCAGGTCGTAGGTACTCTCCCAACCCAATCCCACCGACACCGCGGTCAGATTCGGGGCCTGCTTCGACAGTGAGACGTTGGCGCCCTTGTTCAGGCTGACACCCATGCCGATCACCTTTCCAGCGCGTGCGGATTGCCGTGCGGGGTTGCCCCGGTCCGACCAGGAGTAATCGTCACGCTAGTACATCGGCGGCAGGCCCGGCCGGTGCCGGCCGCGCGCGTGGGAAGATAACCGGGTGTTGCGCTGGATCACTGCCGGAGAGTCCCATGGCCGGGCGTTGGTGGCCCTGGTGGAAGGCATGGTCGCCGGGGTGGAAGTCACCTCCGCCGAGATCGCCGACGAACTGGCCCGCCGCCGGCTGGGTTACGGCCGCGGTGCCCGGATGAAATTCGAGCGCGACGCGGTCACCATGCTGTCCGGGGTGCGGCACGGCGTCACCCTGGGCGGGCCCATCGCGATCGAGATCGGCAACACCGAATGGCCCAAGTGGGAGACCGTGATGTCGGCCGACCCCGTCGACCCCAGAGAACTGGAGAACAGCGCGCGCAACGAGCCGCTGACCCGGCCGCGGCCCGGCCACGCCGACTACGCGGGCATGCTCAAGTACGGCTTCGACGACGCCCGGCCGGTACTCGAACGCGCCAGCGCCCGCGAGACCGCCGCCCGGGTGGCGGCCGGCACGGTCGCGCGGGCATTCCTGCGCCAGGCGTTCGGCGTCGAGGTGATCTCGCACGTCATCTCCATCGGTGCGTCCGCGCCCTATGACGGTCCGCCGCCGCGCGCGGAGGACCTGACCGCCATCGACGCCAGCCCGGTCCGCGCGTTCGACGGCACCGCCGAAGCGTCGATGATCACCGAGATCGAGGCCGCCAAGAAGGACGGCGACACGCTCGGCGGCGTCGTCGAAGCGGTAGCGCTGGGCCTACCGGTCGGGTTGGGTTCCTTCACCAGCGGCGAGAACCGGCTGGACAGTCAGCTGGCCGCCGCGGTGATGGGCATCCAGGCGATCAAGGGCGTCGAAATCGGCGACGGGTTCGAAACCGCGCGCCGGCGCGGCAGCCGCGCGCACGACGAGATGTATCCCGGTCCCGACGGGGTCGTGCGCTCGACCAACCGCGCCGGCGGCCTCGAAGGCGGGATGACCAACGGCCAGCCGCTGCGGGTGCGCGCGGCGATGAAGCCGATCTCCACCGTGCCGCGGGCGCTGGCCACCGTCGACCTGGCCACCGGTGACGAGGCCGTCGCCATCCACCAGCGCTCCGACGTGTGCGCCGTGCCGGCCGCCGGAGTCGTGGTCGAATCCATGGTCGCGCTGGTGCTCGCGCGTGCGGCGCTGGAGAAGTTCGGCGGCGATTCCCTGGCCGAGACCCGGCGCAACATCGAGGCCTACCAGCGTTCGGTTGCCGACCGGGAAGCGCCGGCGGCCCGGGCGTCCGGAAGCTAGCCCGCCATGGCTCCCAAGGCGGTACTCGTGGGCTTGCCGGGTTCTGGCAAGTCGACCATCGGGCGTCGGCTCGCCAAGGCGCTCGGGGTGAGCATGCTGGACACCGACGCCGCCATCGAGGCGCAGACCGGGCGTTCCATTGCCGACATCTTCGCCACCGACGGCGAGCAGGAGTTCCGTCGCATCGAGGAGGAGGTGGTGCGCGCGGCGCTCGCCGAACACGACGGTGTGCTCTCGCTGGGCGGCGGCGCGGTCACCAGCCCCGGGGTGCGCGCCGCGCTGGCCGGCCACACCGTGGTCTATCTCGAGATCAGCGCCGCCGAAGGGGTGCGGCGCACCGGCGGCAGCACCGTGCGCCCGCTGCTGGCCGGACCCGACCGTGCCGAGAAATTCCGGGAACTGATGTCCAAACGCATTCCGCTGTACCGTCGGGTCGCGACCATCCGGGTCGACACCAACCGGCGCAACCCCGGCGCGGTGGTCCGCTACATCGTGTCGCGGCTCAAGACCGAGGTAGAGGCCGCCCAATGACTGACAGCGCCGGCATGAAACATGACATTGCGCCGGTCACCGTGCCGGTGGCCGTCGACCCGCCGTACCCCGTGCTGATCGGCACCGGGCTGCTCGACGAGCTCGAGGAGTTGCTCGCCGGCCGGCACAAGGTAGCCGTCCTGCACCAACCGGTGCTCGCGCAGCTCGCGGAAGAGATTCGAATCCGGTTGGCCGACAAGGGAGTTGATGCGCACCGCATCGAAATCCCGGATGCCGAAGCGGGCAAGGACCTGCCGGTCGTCGGTTTCATCTGGGAAGTGTTGGGCCGCATCGGGATCGGGCGCAAAGACGCACTGGTCAGCCTGGGCGGTGGCGCCGCTACCGATGTCGCCGGGTTCGCTGCGGCAACCTGGCTGCGCGGGGTGTCGATCGTGCACGTGCCGACCACCCTGCTCGGCATGGTCGACGCCGCCGTCGGCGGCAAGACCGGGATCAACACCGACGCGGGCAAGAACCTGGTCGGCGCGTTCCACCAGCCGCTGGCCGTGCTGGTGGACCTGTCGACGCTGAAAACGTTGCCGCGCAACGAGATCGTGGCCGGGATGGCGGAAGTGGTCAAGGCCGGTTTCATCGCCGATCCGGTGATCCTGGATCTCATCGAAGCCGACCCGCAGGCGGCGCTGGACCCTGAGGGCGAGGTGCTGCCCGAGTTGGTGCGGCGCGCCATCGCCGTGAAGGCGGACGTGGTGGCCGCCGACGAGAAGGAATCCGAACTGCGCGAAATCCTCAACTACGGACACACTTTGGCCCACGCGATCGAACGCCGGGAGCGCTATCAATGGCGGCACGGCGCCGCGGTCTCGGTGGGGCTGGTGTTCGCGGCCGAACTGGCCCGGCTCACCGGCCGTCTCGACGACGCCACCGCCGCGCGACACCGCACCATCCTGGAGTCACTGGGCCTGCCGGTCAGCTACGACGCCGACGCGTTGCCGCAGCTGATCGAATTCATGGCCGGCGACAAGAAAACCCGCGCCGGGGTGCTGCGGTTCGTGGTCCTGGACGGACTGGCCAAGCCGGGCCGGCTGGTGGGCCCCGACCCGGGCCTGCTGGTGACGGCCTATGCGGGAGTGTGCGCGCCATGAGCACCACGGTGAACGTGATCAACGGCCCCAACCTGGGCCGGCTCGGCCGGCGCGAACCCGCGGTCTACGGCAGCACCACCCATGACGAGCTGGTCGCCCTGATCGAACGCGAGGCCGCCGAACTCGGGCTCGACGCCGTGGTGCGGCAAAGCGACAGCGAAGCCGAGCTACTGGACTGGATACACCGGGCCGCGGACGCCGGCGAGCCGGTGATTCTCAACGCCGGCGGCCTGACCCACACCTCGGTGGCGCTGCGCGACGCCTGCGCCGAGCTGCGCGCGCCGCTGATCGAGGTGCACATCTCCAATGTGCATGCGCGCGAAGAGTTTCGGCGCCATTCCTACCTCAGCCCGGTTGCGACCGGAGTGATCGTCGGCCTGGGGATTCAGGGGTACCTGCTGGCCCTGCGGTATCTGGCCGGTTAGTCCTTGCGCAGATCCGGCTTCTTGGTCGGCCGGGTGTGGTCGTCGGTGCGGATGACCTCGGTCTTGGCGTCGCTGTCGTCGGTGCGGATGACTTCGGTCTTGGCGTCGCTGTCGTGCGTGCGGATGACTTCGGTCTTGGCCTCGTCGTCGTGGGTGGGGATGACCTCGGTGCGCTCGTCGGCACGTTCCTTCGTGGCGACCGCGGAGGTCCGCTGCTCCGAACGGCCGCCGCCGGCGGTCGGGATCTCGCCGGTCGGGCTGTCGTCGTCGTCGCGCACGGCGGAGAACACGTCGGTGTTGTCCTCCCGCTCGCGGGAACCGTCCCGGGAACCGTCGTGCTTCTCGGGATCGGGAGCGTTGCGGTCGATGCGCCACCGGCCGACGGCCACGCCGATGATCGCGAACACGAAGACCAGCAGCGCGGTGAACGCCGCGAACGTTGTTAGCTCGTTGATGATGCCGCCGGTGTAGATGCCCTTGTAGAAGATGGCGATGATCCAGGCGATCAGGCCGCTGACCAAGCCGGCGATCAGTCCGCCGAGCAACCAGATCATGGCCAGGTCGGCGCGCCGGTCCGGGTCCGGGTTGGCTTTGGCGTCGGCGCGTCCGTCCAGCACGCCCCACACGACCGAGGCGATCACGTACAGCGTCAACAGCACGATGCTGATCAGCGCAGACTGCGTCTGAAATGCATTGATCAGCGCTCCCTGGATCAGCCGGAGCACGACCATCGCGGCCGCAAAGACCAAACCGCGCACCATCCACTTGTTCATGGGCAAACAGCGTAGCGAGTACCGTCAAGGGTCGTGACACATTCCCAGCGTCGACACCACCTCAAAGCAAAGATCAGTGCCGCCGGACTAGACGCGATGCTGGTCACGGACCTGATAAACGTCCGGTATCTTTCCGGTTTCAGCGGGTCCAACGGCGCGTTGCTGGTGTTTGCTGACGATCGCGAGGCCGTGTTGGCCACCGACGGCCGGTATCGCACCCAGGCCGCGCAGCAATCGCCGGATCTGGAGGTGGCCATCGAACGCGCCCTCGGGCGCTATCTGTCCGGCCGGGCCGGGCAGGACGGTGTGCGGAAACTGGGCTACGAAAGCAACGTCGTCACGGTCGACGGCTTCGACGCGCTGTCGAACGCACTCGACGGCCACCACACCGAGCTGGTCCGCGCGGCGGGCACCGTGGAGGCGCTGCGCGAGGTGAAGGATGCCGGTGAACTCGCGCTGCTACGGCTGGCCTGCGAGGCGGCCGACGCCGCGCTGGCCGACCTGGTGGAGCACGGCGGGCTGCGGCCGGGTCGCACCGAACGCCAGGTGGCCCGCGAACTGGAGAGCCTGATGCTCGACCACGGCGCCGACACCATCTCGTTCGAGACGATCGTGGCGGCCGGGCCCAACTCGGCGATCCCGCACCACCGGCCCACCGACGCGGAACTGGCCCCGGGCGACTTCGTCAAGATCGACTTCGGCGCCCTGGTCGCCGGCTACCACTCGGACATGACCCGCACCTTCGTGCTGGGCAGCGCGGCCGACTGGCAGCTGGAGATCTACGACCTGGTCGCCACGGCGCAACGCGCCGGCCGGGAGGCGCTGCGCCCGGGAGTTGACCTGCGCGATGTGGACGGCGCAGCGCGCCAGATCATCGCCGACGCCGGCTATGGCGAGCACTTCGGTCACGGCCTGGGGCACGGGGTCGGACTGCAGATCCATGAAGCGCCGGGCATCGGTGCGACGTCCGCCGGTACACTACTTGCGGGCTCCGTGGTCACCGTGGAGCCCGGCGTCTATCTACCCGGCCGCGGCGGTGTCCGCATCGAGGACACGCTGGTAGTGCCCTCGGAAACCTTGGCCGCCGCGCAGACCGCCGGACACACCCCGGAATTGTTGACCCGGTTCCCGAAGGAACTGGCCATTTTGTAGGAGATTTGAACGACCGTGGCGAGCACTGCTGACTTCAAGAACGGACTTGTCCTGGTCATCGACGGCCAGTTGTGGACCATCACCGACTTCCAGCACGTCAAACCCGGCAAGGGTCCGGCCTTCGTGCGCACCAAACTCAAGAACGTGCTGTCGGGCAAGGTCGTCGACAAGACCTACAACGCCGGCGTGAAGGTCGACACCGCCACCGTGGACCGGCGCGACACCACCTACCTGTACCGCGACGGCTCGGACTTCGTGTTCATGGACAGCCAGGACTACGAGCAGCACCCGCTGCCGGAGTCCTTGGTCGGCGACGACGCGCGCTTCCTACTGGAGGGGCTGCCCGTGCAGGTGGCGTTCCACAACGGCGCGCCGCTGTACATCGAGCTGCCGGTGACCGTCGAGATGGTGGTCACCCACACCGAGCCCGGCCTGCAGGGCGACCGGTCCAGCGCCGGCACCAAGCCGGCCACCCTGGAGACCGGCGCCCAGATCCAGGTGCCCCTGTTCATCAACACCGGAGACAAACTCAAGGTGGACTCGCGTGATGGCAGCTACCTGGGCCGGGTAAACACCTGAACATGCCGGACCGGAAACCGTCGCGTCCTGTTCGAGGGCGGCACCAGGCGCGCAAGCGGGCCGTGGATCTGCTGTTCGAGGCCGAGGCCCGCAACCTCAGCCCGGCCGAAGTTGTCGACGGCCGCACCGTACTGGCCCAGGCCAACCCGGATGTGGCTGCGCTGCAGCCGTACTCGGCCGCGGTGGCCCGCGGCGTCGCCGAGCACTCGGCCCACATCGACGAACTGATCACCACGCACCTGCAAACCTGGACGCTGGACCGGTTGCCCGCGGTGGACCGCGCCATCCTGCGGGTTGCGGTGTGGGAGTTGCTGTATGCCGACGACGTGCCCGAGCCGGTGGCCGTCGACGAGGCCGTCGAACTGGCCAAGGAACTGTCCACCGACGACTCCCCCGGTTTCGTCAACGGAGTGCTGGGTCAGGTGATGCTGGTGACCCCGCAGATCCGGGCGGCCGCCCGGGCGCTGCGCGGCGCGGCGCAGGAGAACGTGCCGTGACCCGGTTGGAGCTGCGGGTGGTGCTGTCGGTGCTGGCGGCGGTCGTGGTGGTGGTGGGCGCGGTGGTCAGCGCCGCGTTCGGGTGGACCATCGTGGCCTCGGTGCTGGCGATCTTCGGGCTCGGGGTGGGCGCCTGGGTGTACCACACCGTCGAACGCCTGATCCTGGCCCGCCGGATCAGCACGGTACGCACGGCCGCCAAGCCGCTGCAGCCGTTGCTGCCGGTGATGGCCGCAATCATGGGCCTGACCCAGGGCGTGGTGCGTTCACTCAGCGATGTCACCGATCTGCCGGGCAAGCGCTGGGAGATGCCCCAGTTGCCGCTGTTGAAGTGGATGGAGAACCCGCTGGGGAGTCGCGGCGGTAAACAGATCGTGGATGCCGACGAGTCCGACGACGGACCGGCCTGAGTCCAAAATCCTCGACCGAAATCGTCGCGCTTTGTCCGCGGGCGGGACACAATGGCGGCTGGCCATCCGCACCGAACGGACGCGCTATTTGCACCCACGCTATTTGCGCCAACAGAAGGTGACGACATGACTCGACAAGGTGCCCGTCCGCGACGACTGCGGGTCTCGGCGCTGGCGGCGGTTGCCAACCCCTCCTACACCCGCGTCGACACCTGGAACATGCTCGACGACGCGTGCCGGCATCTGGCGGAAGTCGACCTGGCCGGACACGACAAGACCCACGACCTGGCCGTGGTCAAGCGGCTGATGGACCGGATCGAAGCCTACGAACGGTATTGGCTGTATCCCGGCGCGGCGAACCTGGCGACATTCCGTGCCCACCTGGAAGTCCTGTCCACGGTCCGACTCGCCGAAGAGGTGTCGCTGGCCACCCGGCTGCTCTCCGAATACGGCGACCGCACAGCGCTTTTCGACACCAGTGCGCCGCTAGCCGACCAGGAGCTGGTCGCCCAGGCCAAGCAGCAGCAGTTCTACACGGTGCTGCTCGCCGACGATTCTCCGCCCACAGCGCCGGAAAGTCTGGTGGAGTGCCTGCGCGCGCTGCGCAATCCGGCCGACGACGTCCAGTTCGAGATCCTGGTGGCCCCCAGCGTCGAGGACGCCATCACCGCGGTGGCGCTCAACGGCGAGATCCAGGCCGCGATCATCCGTCACGACCTGCCGCTGCGGTCGCGTGACCGGGTGCCGCTGATGAACACGCTGCTGGGCGCCAACGACGACACCACGGTCTCCGACCGCAGCCACGACTGGGTGGAGTGTGGCGAATGGATCAGGGAACTGCGACCGCACATCGACCTGTATCTGCTCACCGACGAGTCGATCGCGGCCGGCACCGACGACCAGGCCGACGTCTACGACCGGACGTTCTACCGGCTCAACGACGTGACCGACCTGCACAGCACGGTGATCGCCGGGCTGCGCAACCGTTTCTCCACACCGTTTTTCGACGCGCTGCGCGCCTATGCGGCCGCGCCCGTCGGCCAGTTTCACGCCCTTCCGGTGGCGCGCGGTGCCAGCATCTTCAACTCGAAGTCGTTGCAGGACATGGGGGAGTTCTACGGCCGCAACATCTTCATGGCCGAAACATCCACCACCTCAGGCGGGTTGGACTCGCTGCTGGACCCGCACGGCAACATCAAGAAGGCGATGGACAAGGCGGCCGTCACCTGGAACGCCAACCACACCTATTTCGTCACCAACGGCACCTCGACGGCCAACAAGATCGTCGTGCAGTCGCTGACCCGCCCGGGTGACATCGTGCTGATCGACCGCAACTGTCACAAGTCGCACCACTACGGGTTGGTGCTGGCCGGGGCGTACCCGCGCTACCTGGAGTCCTATGCGCTGCCGCAGTTCGCCATCTACGGCGCGGTGCCGCTGAGCACGATCAAGAAGGCGCTGCTGGAACTCGACGAGGCCGGGCAACTGGACAAGGTGCGGATGCTGTTGCTCACCAACTGCATCTTCGACGGTGTGGTCTACAACCCCCGGCGGGTGATGGAGGAGGTGCTGGCGATCAAGCCCGACATCGTCTTCTTGTGGGACGAGGCCTGGTACGCCTTCGCGACAGCGGTGCCCTGGGCCCGTCAGCGCACCGCCATGGTGTCCGCCGACCGTCTCGAGCAGATGCTGGCGTCGCCGGAATACCGTGAGGAATACCGCAAATGGCGCGAGTCGATGGAAGGCGTACCCCGCTCGGAATGGGTGGAACGCCAACTGATGCCGGATCCCGATCGCGCGCGGGTGCGGGTCTATGCGACGCACTCCACCCACAAGTCGCTCTCGGCGTTCCGGCAGGCGTCGATGATCCACATCCGCGACCAGGACTTCAACGCCCGCGCGCGCGACGCCTTCGGTGAGGCGTTTCTGACCCACACCTCGACCTCGCCGAACCAGCAGCTATTGGCGTCGTTGGATCTGGCCCGCCGACAGGTCGACATCGAGGGCTTTCAACTGGTTCGGCAGGTGTACGACATGGCGCTGGTCTTCCGGCACCGGGTCCGTAAAGACCGGCTGATCAGCAAGTGGTTCCGCATCCTCGACGAATCCGACCTGGTGCCCGAGGAGTACCGGGCCTCCCATGTCAGCTCCTACCGCGAAGTCCGCCAGGGCGCGCTGGACGAGTGGAACGAGGCATGGCGTTCCGACCAGTTCGTGCTGGACCCGACGCGGGTGACGCTGTTCCTCGGCAAGACCGGGATGAACGGCTACGACTTCCGCGAGAAGATCCTGATGGACAAGTTCGGCATCCAGATCAACAAGACGTCGATCAACAGCGTGCTGCTGATCTTCACCATCGGGGTGACCTGGTCGAGCGTGCACCATCTGCTCGACGTGCTGCGCCGCACGGCCACCGACTTCGACCGTATCCAGAAGGCGGCCAGCGCCGCCGACTGGGCGCTGCACGAGCGGCGGGTGGAGGAGATCACCGAGGACCTCCCGCACCTGCCCGACTTCAGCCAGTTCGACGTCGCGTTCCGGCCGGACGAGAACAGCGTGTTCGGCGACACCCGGTCGGCGTTCTACGCCGGATACGAAGAATCCGACCGGGAGTACGTGCTGATCGGCACCGCAGGGCGCCGGATCGCCGAGGGAAAGACGCTGGTGTCCACCACCTTCGTGGTGCCCTACCCGCCGGGCTTCCCGGTGCTGGTGCCCGGCCAGGTGGTTTCCAAGGAGATCGTCTACTTCCTGGCGCAACTCGACGTCAAGGAAATCCACGGTTATAACCACGAACTGGGGCTGTCGGTGTTCACCCAGGACGCGCTGCAGCGGTTGGAGACCAAGCGCAGCGCGGTGGCCTCGGTCAGCAGCAACGGCAACGGGTCCGAGCCGACGGGGTCTGAGCAGACGCTGGTGGCCAACGAGCACACCGTCCCGGTGAACTGAGGGCCGCCTTCGCGCGTCCTGTCGCCGAGCGTCACGCCAGCGTGGCTGTGGCTGTCGAGCGTCACGCCAGCGTGATTGTCGCGAGTGTCACGCCAGTGTGGCTGTGGCTGTCGA
>NZ_JBVAXK010000002.1:81424-360441 GCF_055419285.1 Mycobacterium sp. IDUB_28
GAGCGTCACGCCAGCGTGGGGGCGGTAGCCGGTGGGGTGGCGATGCTTGTGCTTGCGCACGTCGAGTGTCACGCCAGTGTGGCTGTGGCTGTCGAGCGTCACGCCAGCGTGGGGGCGGTAGCCGGTGGGGTGGCGATGCTTGTGCTTGCGCACGTCGAGTGTCACGCCAGCGTGGCTGTGGCTGTCGAGCGTCACGCCAGCGTGGGGGCGGTAGCCGGTGGGGTGGCGATGCTTGTGCTTGCGCATGTCGAGTGTCACGCCAGTGTGGCTGTGGCTGTCGAGCGTCACGCCAGCGTGACGCCCCCAGCGCCGGGGGCGCAAACACCGGCTTGCGAGTCGGGCCTACAACCCGAGCGCGCGATAGGTGTGCCGGACGAACCTCGGTTGCGCGGTCCGCAGCCGGGCCAGCGTCGGATTGCCCGCGACTGCCGCGGCCGCGTTCACCGTCAGGTCGGGGCAGTACTGAATTAGGTACATCAGGATCAGGTCTGCGCTCGGGTCGGCCTGCCACCACGTCCCGTAGGCGCCCGGCCAGCTGAACGTCCCCACGCCGCCCGGCCCGAACAGCGGGGTGGCCTTGGCCGGGTCGGTCACCACCGACAGGTTCAGGCCGAATCCGCGTCCCACCCAGTACGGCGACCCGAGGAAGTTGTGCCGCTTCTGCTCCTCGGTCAGCCGGTCGGTGCGCATCAGCGCCACCGACTCCGGGGTCAGGACCCGAACGCCGTCGACCGACCCGTCGCCCAGCAACATGCGCACGAATCGCAGATAGTCGTCGGCCGTCGACCACAACCCACCGCCGGCGTTGCAGAACGTCGGGGGCTTGACGTGCGGCGGACCCATCACGTCGTGCCGCAACCGGCCGTGCTCGTCGTGCCGGTACATGGTGGCGGCCCGGGATCGCGCCTCGGGCGTGACGAAGAACCCCGTGTCCGGCATGCCCACCGGTCCGAGCACCCGCTCGTCGAAAACCTCGTAAAGCGGCTTGTCCTCGATGCGGGACAGGATCACGCCGAGCAGGTCGATGGCGTGGCTGTAGGTCACCTTTTCGCCCGGTTGATGCACCAGCGGCAATTCGGCGAGTTCGCTCAGCCAGACGTCGGAGCCCTGGTTGAACGGCAGCCGCAGATACGCCTGCGCGATCGGACCGGTCACTGAAAAGCCGTATGCCAGGCCGCTGGTGTGGGTGAGCAGGTCCTCGATCAGGATGGGCCGTCGCGCGGGATGGGTGCGGTCCAACGGGCCACGCGGATCGTCGAGCACCTGCAGGTCGGCCAGCTCCGGCGCCCACCGGGTGATCGGATCGCGCAACGTCAGCTTGCCTTCGTCGACCAGGCTCATGACCGCTGCCACCGTCACCGGTTTGGTCATGGAGGCGATGCGGAACAACGTGTCGCGCTGCATGGGTAGGCCGGCCTCGACATCCCGGTACCCGATTTCGTTGACCTGCAACACTTCTCCGTGCTGCCAGACCACCGTGAGGGCTCCGGCCAGCAGACCCGCCTCGCACACCTCGCGGATGGTCGCCTGATTGCCGTCGAGATTCACTCGGGTAGGTTAGCGGCCCGGGCGCGCGCGCGGGAAATTGGCGTTTCCGCAAAGATCGACTGAGGCCGCCGCACCGGTCAGACCCCACCGTTAGTTACTGCCGGGAAACGGTTTGCACCGCGCGGGCCGCATGTTACTGTCGCGCTCTCCGGCAAAGTGATCTGGTGAACGCGCTGTGAGGGCGGCGACTCGGGAGAATGGTGTCGTTGCTGGTGAACCAGGGTGCGGGTGTGCAGTCACCGAGGTCCGCGACGAAGGGTGGGGGCGCGACGCCCAGGCTCCGTCCACACCGTACGACGAGGGTAGCGACCCGCTGCTCAATACCACCGGTTGGTTAACTCAGCAAAGGCTGGCCATGAATGGCTTGATCTCACAAGCGCAAATCTCCCATCGACCCGTCTCCCGTAAACCCTCGACCCGGGTGTAGGTCGCGATCCTGTTCGCCGCAGCACTTGTCGCGACCGTCATCACCGGCTGCGGCGGAAACAAGTCCTCCGAGCCGTCCAAGTCCTCGGGATCCTCGACCACGTCGGCGACGAGCGGAGCCGCTGGAACGTCCGGTTCGTCCACGTCCCCCTCACCCGACGCGCAACAGCTGCTGACGGACAGCTCCAAAGCCACCACCGGGCTGCGCAACGTGCACATCAATCTGTCGACCGCCGACATCAACACCTTGCCGATGGAATCGGTCAATGCTGATGTGACCAATGAGCCCGAGAATCTGGGTGGACGGGCCGTCGGCGACGCCACCATCAGGTTGCAACCCAAGACTCCCGCGGTACCCAAGACGTTCATCGTCACCAACAAGACCATGTTCATCAAGGACGACGCCGGCAAGTACAACTCGGTCGGCGAGGCGGTCAAGTTCTACGACCCAGGCGTGGTGCTGGACAAGGAAAAGGGTATCGGCGCGGTCATCGCGAAGGTCCAGAACCCGCAGGTTGCCGGGAACGACAACATCGACGGGGTCGCCGTGATCAAGGTGACCGGGACCATCGACCCGGCGGTCGTGGACCCGCTGGTGCCGCAGATCGGCAAGGACGCCAAGGGCCCATTGCCGATCACGCTCTACATCGCCGACGTCAAAGCGCCGGGGGCGCCCGGCACGCCGCCGAGCGCATATCTGGTGCGCATGGTGCTCGACAAGGACAAGGGTCACGTCACCATCAACTTGTCCAAATGGGGTGCGCCGGTGACCATTCCGAACCCGGAAGGTTAGCCGGGCAGTCTCCGATCGGGACCGACCCGGGCAAGGCGGCATCGCTCGAGCGACCGACGCGCCCGGGTCGCATCCCGTTTGACGTGCACTTTCTAACACCGAACAGACATCCTTTGAGAATCCTCCAAGGCTCCTCCAAGGCCGGCCCTCCACCATTTGGGCCAGCTCGCCGGAAAGCCCGGCGCGCAGCCGATTTCATTCGACCAGACCCGGAGGACCACGAATGACCAACGACCTCCCCGAGGTTCGGGAGCGCGGCCTCGCGCCGGGTCCTGAGCCCGGGCGGAACGGGGAAGCTCAAGAGCGGGGCCCCGGCCCGCGTCCCGGGCCTCCGCCGGGCGGCCCGCCGGTGCTTCCCGACGTGTGGGTGTACAACGGGCGGGCCTACGATTTGAGCGATTGGATCGACAAGCATCCCGGTGGCGCCTTCTTCATCGGGCGAACCAAGAACCGGGACATCACCGCGGTCATCGAGTCATACCACCGCGACCCGAAAGTGGTCGAGCGCATCCTTGATCGCCGCTATTCGCTGGACCGCGCCGCAACTCCGCGCGACATCCATCCCAAGCACAACGCGCCGCCGTTTCTGTTCAAAGACGACTTCGACAGCCGCCGGGACACACCGAAATACCGGTTCGGCAATCAGGAAGACCTGATGCACCGGGTCAAGACGCGGCTCACCGAGCCGGCGCTGGCCGCGCGAATCAAGCGCATGGACCGCGTTTTCAACATCGTGGTGGTGCTCCTGGCCATCTCCTATTTCGGGGTGCAGGCGGTGCGTTTGATCGAGCCGCGGTGGATGCCGTTGTGGGCGTTCGTGTTTGCGATGGTGCTGCTGCGCAGCTCGCTGGTCGCCTACGGCCACTACGCCCTGCACCGTGCCCAGCGGGGCCTGAATAGGGTGTTCGCCAACACATTCGACCTGAATTACATCGCGTTGGCGCTGGTCGTGGCCGACGGTCACACCCTGCTGCACCATC
The DNA here is from genome assembly GCF_055419285.1 of Mycobacterium sp. IDUB_28. Classification (NCBI taxonomy): domain Bacteria; kingdom Bacillati; phylum Actinomycetota; class Actinomycetes; order Mycobacteriales; family Mycobacteriaceae; genus Mycobacterium; species Mycobacterium sp. IDUB_28. Next base: position 85,172 of record NZ_JBVAXK010000002.1, read on the forward strand.
CGTACACGCAGAGCGACGTCGACATCAAGAAGAACGTCTTCACGATGATGATGCGACTGCCGCGGCTGTATCGCATTCCGGTGCACACCCTGCACAAATTCGGTCACCTTCTCACCGGTATGGCCGTGCGGATCGCCGACGTGTGGAACATGACCCGCAAGGTCGGTGTCGAAGAGGGCTACGGGAGTTGGCGCAATGCGCTGCCGCATTTCCTCGGGTCGTCCGGAGTGCGATTGCTGCTGGTGGCCGAGATGGTGGTTTTTCTGGCAGCCGGCGACTTCTGGGCCTGGGCTTTGCAATTCGCCGTCACGCTGTGGATCAGCACCTTTCTGGTGGTGGCCAGCCACGAGTTCGAGGACGAGGACAGCGCCGCCGTGCCCGCAGGACAGGACTGGGCCGTCGATCAGGTCCAGCACGCCAACGACTTGTCGGTGCTCGGCAACCGCTACGTCGACTGCTTCCTGTCGGCGGGCTTGAGCTCGCACCGCGTCCATCACGTATTGCCGTTCCAGCGCAGCGGATTCGCCAACATCGTCACCGAGGACGTGCTGCGCGAGGAGGCAACGAAGTTCGGTGTCGAATGGTTGCCGCCGAAGAGCTTCTTCGGCGACCGGCTGCCCAAGCTGTGCCGCAGCTATCTGTTGTCGCCGTCGCGGCCGGCGCGGGAACGCAAGTGGGGCGTGGTGCGCGAACATCTTTCGCCGACGGCGTTCAAGGACAGCGCCAGGTACGTGGTGGCCGGCTTCGTCGGGATCGGGTCGGTGTGAGTACCCCTACGGAGGGCGGCGTGATGTTCCCCGCCGCAGCAGAAGTCGAAGTCCGGCTGGCTCAGTTGCCGCCGGCGCCACCGACCACGGTGGCGGTCATCGAGGGCATCGCGACCGGTTCGCCGCCGCGGGTCGTGCACCAGGCCGATGCCGCCGAGCGAGTCGCGGAGCTCTTCGACGATCCCGAACAGCGGCAACGGATCCCGCGGCTGTACCGCAAGACGCGGGTCGGGGCCCGCCGGATGGCGGTGGACCCGCTGGATCCCGCGTTCGACGCATTCCGCAAGGAACCCGGCACCGTCCGGGACCGGATGAACCTGTTCTTCCAGCACGCGGTTCCGCTGGCGGTCGACGTCAGCAGACGTGCTCTGGCCGGTCTGCCGTACCGGACCGACGAGATCGGGCAGGTGGTGTTCGTCACCAGCACCGGATTCATCGCACCGGGTGTCGATGTCGCGATCGTCAAGGAACTGGGATTGCCGAAATCGGTGTCGCGCGTCGTGGTGAACTTCATGGGCTGTGCGGCGGCGATGAACGCCATACGCACCGCCGCCACCTACGTTCGGGCCCATCCGAGCATGAAGTCGTTGGTGGTGTGCATCGAATTGTGTTCGGTGAACGCCGTTTTCGCCGACGATGTCAACGACGTGGTGGTCCACAGCCTGTTCGGTGACGGGTGCGGGGCGTTGCTGATCGGCGCCAGCCAGGTGCACAAGCAGCTGCCGCAGGGCAACGTGGTGATCCGCAGCGCGTTCACCCAGCTGCTCGACGACGCCGAAGACGGCATAGTGCTGGGCGTCAACCACAACGGCATCACCTGCGAACTGTCGGAGAACCTACCCGACTACATCTTCCGCAGTGTCGCACCGGTGGTAGCAGAAGTATTGCGGGACAATGGATTACAGAAATCCGACATTGATCTGTGGGCGATCCATCCCGGTGGGCCCAAGATCATCGAGCAGTCCGTGCGATCGTTGGGTATCGGCCCGGAGCGGGCGTCGCACAGCTGGGAGGTGCTGGCCCGGTTCGGCAACATGCTCAGCGTCTCGCTCATCTTCGTGCTGGAACTCATGGTGCGACAGGCGGATTCGGCCAAGCCGATCTCGACGGGCGTGGCGTTCTCGTTCGCGCCGGGGGTCACCGTAGAAGGCATGTTGTTCGACATCATCCGGGGTGAATGAAATGAGCAATCGGCTGCGCGAGCGGGTGCTGTACCGCGAGTTGATGACCGACAATCTGCGCTGGGATGCGTTGCAGTTGCGCGAGGGTGACATCGTCATCTCCACCCCGCCGAAGTGCGGGATGACCTGGACGCAGCGGTTGGTGTCGTTGCTCGTCTTCGACGGGCCTGAGCTGCCCGGACCACTGTCGACGGTGTCGCCGTGGCTCGACCAGACGATCCGGCCCATCGGCGAGGTCGTCGCCGTCCTCGACGCGCAGCGGCACCGGCGGTTCATCAAGACCCACACGCCGCTGGACGGCCTGGTGCTCGACGACCGGGTCACCTACCTGTGCGTGGGGCGCGACCCGCGTGACGCCGCGGTGTCGATGCTGCATCAGACGACCAACATGGATCGCGCGCGGGTGCGGGCGCTGCACGAGATCGCGGTGCCTCCGCAAGAGCGCCTGGGTCCGCCGGGACCCGAACCCGGTCCGCTGGGCCGCGGACCGATCGACGAGTTCCGGCACTGGCTGGAAGGGCCCGCGCTGCCGCCACCCGGGGTGGGTTTCACCCCGCCGAAGGGAATCGGCACTCTGGCCAACGTGATGCACCAGTTCGGCAAGGTATGGGAGCGCCGCCACCTGCCCAACGTGGCGCTGTTCCACTACGCCGACTATCAGGCCGATCTGGTGGGGGAGATGCTGCGCCTTGCTGCTGTACTCGGCTACGACCTGAGCCGCGAGCGTGCGCAGGAGCTGAGCCGGCATGCCTCACTCGGTGAAATGCGTTCTCGGGCAGCTGAAGTCGCGCCGAACACCACCGACGGCATCTGGCGCAGCGATGAGCAGTTCTTCCGTCGCGGCGGCAACGGTGAGTGGCAGGAGTACTTCACCCGCGACGAGTACCGCCGCTACAACCACCGGATCAACCAGCTTGCGCCCCCGGACCTGCTTGCCTGGGCGCACGAGGGCCGCCGCGGGTACGACCCGGAAGTAGTCGCGGCGTCAGGTTAGTCCGCTCAACCCGTCCGCTCCGAATACGAACCCGCCGCCCCCGCCGGTGCCTGGATTACCTACCGGGCCGCCGACGCCGCGGTTACCGCCGTTGCCGCCGTTGCCGATCAACACCGCGTTCCCTCCGGAGCCACCCGCGCCGCCGAGACCCCCACTGACGTTGTCGCCACCGGCCCCGCCGGCACCGGCGACACCCAGAATGGCGACGTCGCCGCCGCGGCCACCGTTTCCGGCCGACGCACCACCGATCGTGATGCCACCGGTTCCTCCGTCACCGCCGAAACCGATGATGACGGCGCCGTTGCCGCCGCTGCCGCCGTCGCCTCCCGGGCCGGTCAGCCCGACTCCGCCGGTGCCACCGGGGCCACCACTCAGGCACAGCACCAGCGCATCGCCCCCGTCACCGCCGGCGCCCCCGGTGAGTCCGAAGCCACCGGTCCCGCCGGTTCCGCCGATGCCGAACAGGAGGCCGGGATTGCCGCCGGTCCCACCCTGACCGCCGGTGCCGGTCGCGCTGACGCCGCCGGCGCCGCCGGCGCCACCGGGACCGCCCACCAGCGCGCCCACCCCGCCGGCTCCGCCGGTGCCGCCGAGCAGGCTGCCGCTGCCACCCGACCCGCCGTTGCCCCCGACCGCGGTGACCACGCCGCCGAGAGGTCCGGCCGATCCGCCGGCCCCGCCCGTCCCGCCCAGTATTCCGCCGGTTCCCCCAACGCCACCGTTGCCGCCGGATCCGAACAAGCCACCGCCACCGCCGCCGCCGCCTACGCCACCCCGGAAGGAGTCGGCCAGCGTGGACCCACCGGCGCCGCCGAATCCACCGCGGCCGAACAGCAGTCCGCCGCTGCCGCCGGCCCCGCCGATCCCGCCGTCGCCGGTCGCGCAGTATGCACCGGTGCCGCCGGTGCCGCCGGCGCCGATCAATCCGCCCGCACCGCCGCCGCCTCCGCCGGTGCCGCCTGCTCCGGCTGACCCGCCGGCGCCACCGGCGCCGAGCAGGATTCCGCCCGCTGCACCGTCGAGGCCGGAGCCGGTCGGCGCGTTGGCCCCGTTACCGATCAGTGGACGGCCCAGCAGCGCTTCGGTGGGGGCGTTGACAACGTTGAACGCGCCCTGCAGCGGCCCCGCGATGCCGGCGGATCCGGCGGTGCCGACGGTGACCGGCGAGAACCCGCCGTTGCCGCCGTTGCCGGCGACACCGATCAGCCGGGCATCACCGCCCGCGCCGCCGATACCCCCCGTCCCGGCCGAGCTGTCACCGCCGGCCCCGCCGGCGCCGCCATTGCCGATCAGCAAGCCGCCCCGCCCTCCGGCCCCGGCGGCTCCGCCGTTCCCCCGTTCACTGAACCCGCCGGCAGCCCCAGCGCCGCCATTGGACACCCAGCCGCCGTCACCGCCCGCGCCGCCGGTCCCGCCCAGACCCGAAATGCTCTGTCCGCCAACACCGCCGGGTCCTCCGTCGGAAAGGAACATGCTCGCCGCACCGCCTGCGCCGCCGCTCCCGCCCGCCCCGGATCCGCTCGCCGCCCCGCCACCGCCGCCGGATCCGCCCGCGCCGACCAGGAACCCCGCAGTTCCGCCCGGTCCGCCGGCGCCGCCGTTGTCGAAGACGCCCACCCCGCCGGCGCCGCCGCTCCCACCCGGTCCGGCCGGCAGGCCCGCAGCGCCACCCGCCCCGCCCGCACCTCCGGTGCGGCCGACCCCGCCGTCGCCGCCGTTGCCGCCGCCCTCGGCGACCATCTGGCCCATGAACCCGGCGGCGCCGCCCCCGCCGCCGGTGCCGCCGACACCGGTCGGGTTTGCCCCACCGACTCCGCCGGGCCCGCCGCCGCCGAGCCACACCCCGGATCCGCCGGCGCCACCGGCGCCGCCCAGTCCGGTCGCGCTGCTGGACATTCCGCCGCTGCCGCCGGCGCCGCCGTTGCCGAGCAGCAGGCCGCCGGCCCCGCCCGTACCGCCGTTGCCGCCGACGCCGGCCGTCATGCTGCCACCGGCGCCGCCGGGACCTCCGTTGCCGAACAGGCCGGCTGCGCCACCGTTGCCGCCGTGTTGTCCGGGGTCGCCCGATCCGCCGGCGCCGCCGCTGCCGATCAGCCAGCCGGCCGCGCCACCGTTCTGACCCGATCCCGGCGCGGCGTTGGCGCCGTTGCCCACCAACGGGCGCCCGGTCAGTGTCTGCACCGGGTCGTTCACCGAGGCCAGCAACGTCTGCAACGGACCGGCGTTGCTCGCCTCTGCGCTCGAGTAGGCACCCGCCCCGGTGCTCAGCAGCTGTACGAACCGGGTGTGAAATGTCATGGCCTGGCCCGCGACCGCCTGGAACTGCTGTCCATGTCCGGAAAAGAGCGCCGCGATCGACGCCGACACTTCGTCATTCGCGGCCGCCGCGATGTGTGTGGTGGAATTCGCGGCCACCGCCTGGGCCGTTCGAATCAGGTCGGCGACGCGGGCCGCATCACCGGCAGTGGCTTGCAGGATTTCTGGTACGACACCGACAAACGACATGGTGTTTGGCTTCCTTCGACGTGGACGGGAACCACGCGTGGTCCGCCGGAATAGCCCTGCGGGCTGAGCCGTGGGTGCCCGGGCAACATCGCCCTAAACGTGCAGTCGCCGTCCGGCGCATCGTGCCCGTTTGGGCCGCAGAACGAACGATTGCCTGGTTCTGGCCCGCCGTCAGTGCTGTGCGCGGATGATCTGACCGGGGGATATCGGGTTGGTCCCGGCGGCGACGCGGCTCGCACCGGCGGGAGCAGCACAGTGCTGTGGCATCGGGGAGGGGCCGAGGGATGAACTTTGTCATGCTGCCGCCGGAGGTCAATTCGGCGCTGATGTTCGCAGGGGCGGGGACGGGGCCGATGTCGGCTGCCGCGACATCCTGGGAGCTGCTCGCGACGGAGATGAACGCGTCGGCGGCGGGGTTCTCCTCGGTGATCTCCGACCTGACCGGGCAGGCGTGGCAGGGCAGTTCGTCGGTTGCCATGGCCGAGACCGCCGCCCGGTATGCGTCCTTCTTGAATGTGGCTGCGGCGCAAGCGGAATTGGCAGCGCGCCAGGCGCAGACCGTGGTGAGCGCGTTCGAGGCAGCGCAGGCCGCCACGGTGCGTCCGTTGGTGGTCGCAGCCAACCGGAACAACCTGGTGGCGTTGGTCGTCTCAAACCTGTTCGGCCAGAACGCGCCCGCGATCGCCGCCGTCGAGTCGGTCTACGAGGAGATGTGGGCGCGCGATGTGAGCGCGATGGCCGGCTATCACGGCGAGGTTTCGGCAGCGGCAGCGCAATTGCCGTCGTGGCAAACCGCTGCGCTCGACCTGGTCAATGCACCCACTCAGGTGCTGCTGGGACGACCGCTGGTCGGCAACGGGGCCGCCGGCACGGCGAGCAATCCCGCCGGAGGCGCCGGGGGGCTGCTCTTCGGCGACGGCGGCGACGGCTACTCCAACTCCGCGCCGACGGGCAGCGGCGGCAGCGGCGGGTCCGCCGGCCTGGTCGGCACCGGGGGCAACGGCGGCAACGGTGGTACCGCGGGATTCGGCGGCGCCGGCGGAACAGGCGGGCTGCTGTTCGGTGCCGGAGGCCAGGGTGGCGGTGGTGGGGCCGGCGGCGCCGGCGGCAACGCCGGTCTGCTCGGGTTCGGCGGTGCCGGGGGCGCGGCTACCGGCGCGGGCCAACCCGGGGGCAATGGCGGAAGCGGTGGAGCTCTGGCCGGCAACGGCGGTGGCGGGGGCTTCAGCGCGTCCGGCAACGGCGGTGCCGGAGGCAGCGGCGGCGCCATCGCGGGCAGCGGGGGCGACGGCGGGTCGAGTGGGTCGGGCAACGGCGGCGACGGTGGAGCGGCGGCGGTCATGTTCGGCAACGGCGGCAGTGGCGGCAGTTCGTTGTTCGGCGGCGACGGTGGCGACGGGGGCGCCGGGGCGTCCCTGGCCGGCAGCGGCGGCAACGGCGGCAACGGGGGACAGGCCGCCCCCGGTGGCAACGCCGGTGACGGCGGCAACGGCGGCGACGCGGGTGACTTCGGCAGCGGCGGTGCCGGCGGTGCGGGTGGCAACAACCTGGTCGGCACGGTTGGCGCGATCGGCGGCAACGGCGGTAGCGGCGGCGCGTCCGTCATCGGCAACGCCGGTCCCGGCGGCAACGGCGGCACCGCGCAGACAGCCAACGGGTTCGCCCAGGGTGGCAACGGTGGCAACGGCGGTAGCTCGGCAGGATCGGGCACCGGTGGCTTCGGCGGACTCGGCGGAGATGCGAGCTCACTCACCGGCGACGCGACCGGCGGCCGGGGCGGCGCCGGTGGCAGCGGTGGGTTGACCGGCAACGGCGGACCGGGCGGCAACGGCGGTGACGCCGAGGCCGGGCTGGTCGCGCGCGGCGGCGCCGGCGGCCCCGGTGACAACGGCGGCATCGTCGCCCCGGGCGGCAACGGCGGCAACGGCGGCAACGGTATTGGCGGCGATGACGGTTTCGGCGGCAACGGCGGGGCCGGAGGTAACGGCTTCGGCGACGCCGATGGCCGCGGCGGCTTCGGCGGTTTCGGCAGCACCGCCGACGGCGCACCGGGTTGACTTTCGTTGCTGCGCTGACATTTCACATCGGTTGCGGTTGGGCAAAGTTACGGCAGCGTCCCTGCGGCGAGGGGGCCGGTACCGCCTGTCCGGCTATAGTGTTGGCTCCTATGAGCGGACGGCACAGATGCGAGAAGCCCTGGCGCACAGCGCTTCACGCAACCATGTCGGCATTCGCGGTGGCACTGTTCGGGATCGGCGCCGCCCCCGTGGCCGACGCGGCTGCCGCCACCGCGACGTTGACGGTGGAACACACCTGGCAGACCGGTTTCATCGCCCGCTTCATCGTCACCAACATGAGCGTGGCGCCGCTGACCGACTGGAAGCTGGAATTCGACCTGCCGGCGGGCGAATCCGTTTCGCATACCTGGAACAGCACGGTCACCCAGGTGGGCACGCACTACGTGATCACCCCGGCGAACTGGAATCGCACGATTGCCCCCGGTGGTACCGCCAACGGCGGCATGCGCGGCGTGTTGTCCGGTACCTATTCGCCGCCCGCGAACTGCCGGATCAACGGGCAATACTGTTCCTAGCGACGGCATCCAGCCAGTGGCGCAACAGCTCTGTGATTCGTGCAAAAGTCGCGCATAGGCAGGCAATTCGCGCAGAGGTGGGCAAACCACCGAGGGTGTCTGAATCCGGTACAGCTGAGCCGGATGGGACTGAAGTGACCAACATCCTTTTCGGCCTCCGCTGAGCCGCTGCCGGCGCCGAATCACCCACCCCAGCCCGTGTTAGGCTGCCCGGCAGTCGACATCCTTTAACGATCCGTCCGGAGAGGCGGAGAAGGAGGTCAAGCTCTCGTATGGGTGCTGTCCGGGAACCGCGAGAATTGATGTCAGCGGCCGACGTCGGTCGGACCATCTCTCGTATGGCTCATCAGATCATCGAGAAGACCGCACTGGACAACCCCGACTCGACCCGTGTTGTCCTGCTGGGAATCCCCACCCGCGGCGTCACACTGGCGGGCCGGCTCGCCGCCAACATCGCCGAATTCAGCGGCGTCGACGTCGGCCACGGCTCGCTGGACATCACCCTCTACCGCGATGACCTGATGATCAAACCGCCGCGACCACTGGCCGCGACGTCGATCCCCGCCGGTGGCGTCGACGACGCACTGGTCATCCTGGTCGACGACGTGCTGTATTCCGGTCGCTCGACCCGCTCCGCCCTGGACGCGCTGCGCGACGTCGGACGTCCCCGGGCAGTGCAACTGGCCGTCCTCGTCGACCGCGGCCACCGCGAGTTGCCGGTGCGCGCGGACTATGTCGGCAAGAACGTGCCCACCTCGCGCAGCGAGAGCGTGCACGTGCGGCTGCGCGAGGACGACGGGCACGACGGCGTGGTGATCACCCGATGACCAGGCGACACCTGCTCAGCGCCGGGGACCTGACCCGCGACGAGGCCACTGCGATACTCGACGACGCCGACCGCTTCGCCCAAGCCCTGGTGGGCCGTGACATCAAGAAACTCCCGACGCTGCGTGGACGCACCGTCGTCACGATGTTCTACGAGAACTCCACCCGCACCCGCGTCTCGTTCGAGGTGGCCGGCAAGTGGATGAGCGCCGACGTGATCAACGTCAGCGCGACCGGGTCCTCGGTCGGCAAGGGCGAGTCGTTGCGCGACACCGCGCTGACCCTGCGCGCGGCCGGCGCCGACGCGCTGATCGTGCGGCATCCCGCCTCGGGTGCGGCGCATCTGCTCGCCGAGTGGACCGGTCGCCAAGATGGGCCGTCGGTGATCAACGCCGGTGACGGCACCCACGAGCATCCCACCCAGGCTCTGCTGGATGCGCTGACCGTGCGGCAACGACTCGGCGGCATCGAGGGTCGCCGGGTGGTGATCGTGGGTGACATCCTGCACAGCCGGGTGGCCCGCTCCAACGTGATGCTGCTGCACACCCTGGGTGCGGAGGTGGTGCTGGTCGCGCCGCCGACCCTGTTGCCGCGCGGGGTGGAGAGCTGGCCGGTCACCGTGTCCAACGACTTCGACGCCGAACTGCCTGCTGCCGACGCGGTGCTGATGTTGCGGGTGCAGGCCGAGCGGATGAACGGCGGCTTCTTCCCGTCGGTGCGCGAATATTCGGCGCTGTACGGACTGTCCGCGCGGCGCCAGGCGCTGCTGCCAGGACACGCCGTGGTGCTGCACCCGGGCCCGATGCTGCGCGGTATGGAGATCTCCTCTGCGGTCGCGGATTCGTCGCAATCGGCTGTGCTGCAACAGGTTTCCAACGGTGTGCATGTGCGCATGGCGGTGTTGTTCCACGTTCTGGTGGGTGCCGAGGAGGCGGCGGCATGAGTGTGCTGATTCGGGGCGTCCGACGCTACGGTGCGGGCGATCCCGTCGACGTGCTGGTGGCGGACGGCCAGATCGCTGAAATCGGTGCCGGACTCGAGATTCCCGACACCGCCGACGTCATCGACGCCTCCGGTCAGGTGTTGCTGCCCGGCTTCGTGGATCTGCACACGCATCTGCGCGAGCCCGGCCGGGAGTACGCCGAAGACATCGAAACCGGTTCGGCGGCAGCCGCTCTCGGCGGTTACACCGCGGTGTTCGCGATGGCCAACACCGATCCGGTGGCCGACAGCCCGGTGGTCACCGACCACGTGTGGCACCGGGGTCAGCAGGTCGGCCTGGTCGATGTCCACCCGGTCGGTGCGGTCACCATCGGGCTGGCCGGCAAAGAGCTCACCGAGATGGGGATGATGCACGCCGGTGTCGCCGGGGTGCGGATGTTCTCCGACGACGGCATCTGCGTGCACGACCCGCTGGTGATGCGCCGCGCGCTGGAATACGCCACCGGGCTGGGGGTGTTGATCGCCCAGCACGCTGAAGAGCCGCGGCTGACCGTCGGGGCGATCGCCCATGAAGGGCCCACTGCCGCCCGGCTCGGACTCACCGGATGGCCGAGGGCCGCCGAGGAATCCATCGTCGCCCGCGACGCCCTGCTGGCCCGCGACGCCGGAGCCCGGGTGCACATCTGCCACGCCTCCACCGCCGGCACCGTGGAGCTGGTGAAATGGGCTAAGGAGCAAGGTATTTCGATCACCGCCGAGGTCACCCCGCATCACTTGCTGCTGGACGACAGCAGGCTGGCCAGCTACGACGGGCGCAATCGGGTCAACCCGCCCCTGCGCGAGGCCGCCGACGCTATCGCGCTGCGTCAGGCCCTGGCCGACGGGGTAATCGACTGTGTGGCCACCGATCACGCCCCGCATGCCGAGCACGAGAAGTGCGTCGAGTTCTCCGCGGCGCGTCCGGGCATGCTCGGCCTGCAGACCGCGTTGTCGGTGGTGGTGCAGACGATGGTGCGTCCGGGCCTGCTGACCTGGCGTGACGTCGCCCGGGTGATGAGCGAGAATCCGGCGCGCATCGTGGGGCTGCCCGATCAGGGCCGGCCGTTGGAAGTGGGGGAGCCGGCCAACGTGACCGTGGTCGATCCGGACGCCACCTGGACGGTCACCGGCGGCGAGTTGGCCAGCCGTTCGGCCAACACGCCATACGAGTCGATGACACTGCCTGCGACGGTCACTGCGACGCTGTTGCGCGGCAGGGTCACCGCCCGAGACGGGAAGAGTCCGGTATGAATTCAGGCACCATGGTGGGATCGCTGATCTTTGCGGCGGTCCTGGTGGTGTTGCTGGCGGTGGTCATCCAGTTGATGATGCGGGGCTGGCGACGCCGGGCCGAACGGCAGGTGGAGCTGGTCGGCGAGCTGCCCGAACTGCCCGACGAGGTGGGGGCCGCCCTGATCACCACGCCCGGCCTCTACGTCGGTTGCACACTGTCCCCGGCCTGGAACGACCGGATCGCCGTCGGCGATCTCGGGTACCGCAGCAAGGCGGTGCTGACCCGCTACACCGGCGGAATTCTAGTGGAACGCATTCGTGCGCAACCGATCTGGATTCCGCGGGAGTCGGTGGTGGACATCCGTTGTGAGCGCGGCATCGTCGGCAAGGTGGGTGTGCGCAATGGGATCCTGGCTATCCGGTGGCGGTTGCCGTCGGGCACCGAGATCGACACGGGGTTCCGGGCGAACAACCGGGACGACTATGCGAAGTGGTTGGAAGAAGAGGAGCCCGGGCAAGTGAGTTGCGTCGATGACGATGCAGGGGGGCAACCGCCCGCCGGCGGGGAACGAACCGACGAGGAGTGGCGCACATGAGTCGAGCGCTGCTGGTGCTGGAGGACGGGAAGGTTTTCGCCGGCACCCCGTTCGGCGCGGTCGGGCAGACACTCGGTGAGGCGGTGTTCAGCACCGGCATGTCCGGCTATCAGGAGACCCTGACCGACCCCAGCTACCACCGTCAGATCGTGGTGGCCACCGCCCCGCAGATCGGCAATACCGGCTGGAACGCCGAGGACGGCGAGAGCCGCGGCGATAAGATCTGGGTCGCCGGCTACGCGGTGCGCGACCCGTCGCCGCGCGCGTCGAACTGGCGCGCCACCGGCACGCTGGAGGACGAGTTGGTGCGCCAGCGCATCGTCGGGATCGCCGGGATCGACACCCGCGCGGTGGTCCGCCATCTGCGCAGCCGCGGCTCGATGAAGGCGGGCGTGTTCTCCGGGCCGGCTCTGGCCGATCCCGAACAGCTGATCGAGCGGGTGCGCGCGCAGGAAGCGATGCTGGGCGCCGACCTGGCCGGCGAAGTCAGCACGCCTGAGACGTACACGATCGAACCCGAAGGGCAGCAACGCTTTACCGTGGCCGCGCTGGATCTGGGTATCAAGACCAACACCCCGCGTAACTTCGCCAAGCGCGGGGTACGTAGCCACGTGCTGCCCGCCGGGGCGAGTTTCGAGCAGATCGCCGAGCTCAGACCCGACGGAGTTTTCCTGTCCAACGGGCCCGGCGACCCGGCCACCGCCGACCACACTGTCGCCCTCACCCGCGAGGTGCTGGGCGCCGGAATCCCGTTGTTCGGCATCTGTTTCGGCAATCAGATCCTGGGCAGGGCGCTGGGGCTGTCGACCTACAAGATGGTGTTCGGCCATCGCGGGATCAACATCCCGGTGATCGACCACGCCACCGGACGGGTGGCGGTAACGGCGCAGAACCACGGCTTCGCATTGGAAGGGGAGGCGGGCCAGCGGTTCGACACGCCGTTCGGCCCAGCGGTGGTGAGCCACACCTGTGCCAACGACGGCGTTGTCGAGGGCGTCAGACTCGTTGACGGAAAGGCTTTTTCGGTGCAATACCATCCGGAGTCCGCGGCCGGCCCGCACGATGCGGAATACCTGTTCGACCAGTTCATCGACCTGATGGACGGGAACCGCTAGTGCCGCGACGCCAAGACCTCAACCACGTGCTGGTGATCGGCTCCGGGCCGATCGTAATCGGCCAGGCCTGCGAATTCGACTACTCCGGCACCCAGGCCTGCCGGGTGCTGCGCGTCGAGGGACTGCAGGTCAGCCTGGTCAACTCCAACCCGGCCACCATCATGACCGACCCGGAGTTCGCCGACTTCACCTACGTCGAACCGATCACCGCCTCGTTCGTGGAGAAGGTGATCGCCCAGCAGGCCGAGCGCGGCAACCGGATCGACGCGCTGCTGGCCACCCTGGGCGGCCAGACCGCGCTCAACACCGCGGTGGCGCTCTACGAGCGCGGCGTGCTGGAACGGTACGGCGTGGAGCTCATCGGCGCCGACTTCGAAGCCATCCAGCGCGGTGAGGACCGGCAGCGGTTCAAGGACATCGTCACCAAGGTCGGCGGCGAATCCGCCCGCAGCCGAGTGTGTTTCACCATGGACGAGGTGCGGGACACGGTTGCCGAACTGGGCCTGCCGGTGGTGGTGCGGCCCAGCTTCACCATGGGCGGTCTCGGCTCCGGCATGGCCCGGTCGGTCGAGGAGGTCGACCGGATCGCCGGCGCCGGGCTGGCCGCCAGCCCCAGCGCCAACGTGCTGATCGAGGAATCCATCTACGGCTGGAAGGAATTCGAACTCGAGCTGATGCGCGACGGCCACGACAACGTGGTGGTGGTGTGCTCGATCGAGAACGTCGACCCGATGGGTGTGCACACCGGCGACTCGGTCACGGTGGCGCCGGCGATGACGCTGACCGACCGGGAATACCAGCGGATGCGCGACCTGGGCATCGCGATCCTGCGCGAGGTCGGCGTGGACACCGGCGGCTGCAACATCCAGTTCGCGATCAACCCCGACGACGGACGGCTGATCGTCATCGAGATGAACCCGCGGGTGTCGCGTTCGAGTGCGCTGGCGTCCAAGGCGACCGGCTTCCCGATCGCTAAGATCGCCGCGAAGCTGGCCATCGGCTACACCCTCGACGAGATCGTCAACGACATCACCAAGGAAACCCCGGCCTGCTTCGAACCCACCCTGGACTATGTGGTGGTCAAAGCGCCGCGTTTCGCCTTCGAGAAGTTCCCCGGCGCCGACCCGACCCTGACCACCACCATGAAGTCCGTCGGCGAGGCAATGTCGTTGGGCCGCAACTTCGTCGAGGCGCTGGGCAAGGTGATGCGCTCGCTGGAGACCACCCGCGCCGGGTTCTGGACCAAGCCCGATCCGCCCGATTCGACGCTGGACGAGGTGCTGACCCGATTGCACACGCCCACCGAAGGCCGGCTCTACGACATCGAACTCGCGCTGCGACTGGGCGGTTCGGTGGAGCAGGTGGCCAAGGCCAGCGGTGTCGACCCGTGGTTCGTGGCCCAGATCGACGAGTTGGTGGCCCTGCGCGCCGAACTCGTGGACGCACCCGTGCTCGACGCCGAACTGCTGCGTCACGCCAAGCACTGCGGGCTGTCGGACCGCCAGATCGCCGCGCTGCGACCGGAACTGGCCGGCGAAGACGGGGTGCGCTCGCTGCGCGAACGGCTGAACATCCACCCGGTGTACAAAACGGTGGACACCTGCGCGGCCGAGTTCGAGGCCAAGACGCCGTATCACTACAGCAGCTACGAACTCGACCCGGCCGCCGAGACCGAGGTCGCCCCGCAGACGGTGCGTCCCAAGGTGCTGATCCTGGGTTCCGGCCCCAACCGCATCGGGCAGGGCATCGAGTTCGACTACAGCTGCGTGCACGCGGCAACCACGTTGAGCCAGGCCGGTTTTGAGACGGTCATGGTGAACTGCAACCCGGAGACGGTGTCCACCGACTACGACACCGCCGACCGGTTGTACTTCGAGCCGCTGACGTTCGAGGACGTGCTGGAGGTGTTCCGCGCCGAGGAGCAGTCCGGGGCCGGCGGCCGGGGTGCCGGCGGTGTCGCCGGGGTCATCGTGCAACTGGGCGGCCAGACCCCGCTGGGGTTGGCCCAACGCCTGGCCGATGCCGGGGTGCCGATCGTCGGGACCCCGCCGGAGGCGATCGACCTGGCCGAGGACCGGGGCGCGTTCGGCGACGTGCTCAACGCCGCGGGCCTGCCCGCCCCCAAGTGGGGCACCGCGACCACGTTCGACCAGGCGCGTCGTATCGCCGCCGACATCGGCTATCCGGTGCTGGTCCGGCCGTCCTACGTGCTCGGCGGTCGCGGCATGGAGATCGTCTACGACGAGGCGACCCTGCGCGGCTACATCACCCGCGCCACCGAACTGTCCCCCGAGCACCCGGTGCTCGTCGACCGCTTCCTCGAGGACGCGGTCGAGATCGACGTCGACGCGCTGTGTGACGGCGCCGAGGTCTACATCGGCGGGATCATGGAACACATCGAGGAGGCCGGCATCCACTCCGGTGACTCCGCGTGTGCCCTGCCGCCGGTGACGTTGGGTCGCAGCGATATCGAGAAGGTCCGGAAGGCGACCGAGGCCATTGCCCGCGGGATCGGTGTGGTGGGTCTGCTCAACGTGCAGTACGCGCTCAAGGACGACGTGCTCTACGTATTGGAGGCCAACCCGCGGGCAAGCCGCACCGTCCCGTTCGTGTCCAAGGCAACTGCGATCCCGCTGGCCAAAGCCTGCGCGCGAGTCATGTTGGGCGCCAGTATTTCTCAGCTCCGCAGCGAGGGCATGCTGGCCGAGACCGGGGACGGCGCCAGCGTGGCGCCGGATGCCCCGATCGCGGTCAAGGAAGCCGTGTTGCCGTTCCACCGGTTCCGCCGCGCCGACGGTGCCGCGATCGATTCGCTGCTCGGTCCGGAGATGAAGTCCACCGGCGAGGTGATGGGCATCGACCGCGATTTCGGCACCGCCTTCGCCAAGAGCCAGACAGCCGCCTACGGTTCACTGCCCGCGCGGGGCACGGTGTTCGTGTCGGTCGCCAACCGGGACAAGCGGTCGCTGGTGTTCCCGGTCAAGCGGCTGGCCGACTTGGGTTTTCACGTGCTGGCCACCGAGGGTACAGCGGAGATGTTGCGCCGCAACGGAATTCCGTGCGACGAGGTCCGCAAGCACTTCGAGGCGCCGCAGGACGGGCGGCCGGTGGTGTCGGCTATCGACGCGATCCGGGCCGGCGAGGTCGACATGGTGATCAACACGCCCTTCGGCAACTCCGGCCCGCGCATCGACGGTTACGAGATCCGCTCGGCCGCGGTGGCGGTCAACATCCCGTGCATCACCACGGTTCAGGGCGCCTCGGCCGCCGTGCAGGGCATCGAGGCCGGCATCCGCGGTGACATCGGCGTGTTGTCGCTGCAGGAGCTGCACCGCAACCTGGGTTCGCGTAACGGCCACGATGGCTAGTTTCGGGGCCCGGCTGGCCGCGGCCAGGGCACAGCGCGGGCCGTTGTGCCTGGGCATCGACCCGCACCCCGAACTGCTGCGGGCGTGGGATCTGCCGGCCACCCCGGCCGGGCTGGCCGAGTTCTGCGACGTCTGTGTGCAGGCCTACGCGGGGTTCGCGGTGGTGAAACCTCAGGTGGCGTTCTTCGAGGCGTACGGCGCGGCCGGCTTCGCGGTGCTCGAGCAGACCATCGCCGCGCTGCGCGCCGACGGCGTGCTGGTGCTGGCCGACGCCAAGCGGGGCGACATCGGGACCACGATGGCCGCCTACGCCGCGGCCTGGGCGGGGGATTCGCCGCTGGCCGCCGACGCGGTGACGGCGTCGCCCTATCTGGGATTCGGCTCGCTGCGCCCGCTGCTGGACGTCGCGGCGGCCCATGACCGGGGGGTGTTCGTGCTGGCGGCCACCTCCAACCCCGAGGGAGCCACGGTGCAGCGCGCCGACGTCGGTGGCCGCACCGTGGCGCAGTTGATCGTGGACCACGTCGCGGCCGCGAACGCTGCGGCGCAACCCGGCTCCGTCGGCGTGGTCGTCGGCGCCACCGTCCTCGACCCGCCCGATCTGAGCGCTGTCGGGGGACCGGTCCTGGTGCCCGGGGTGGGAGCCCAGGGCGGCCGTCCCGAGGCGCTGGCGGGGCTCGGCGGGGCCGGGGCGGGCCTGCTGTTGCCGGCGGTCTCGCGTGAGGTGCTGCGCGCCGGCCCGGGTGTCGCGCAGGTGCGCGCGGCCGCCGAGCGCCTGCGCGACACCGTCGCGTATCTAGCCGGCGTCTGACTGGCCCACCCGGACGACGATCGCGCTGGCGTTGTCGTGCCCGCCGGCGGCGTCGGCCGCGTCCAGGATTCCGGTCACCGCCCGCTGTGGGTCGCTGTCCTGCAGGAAGGCCTCCAGGAATGCGTACGGGACCTGTTCGGCGACGCCGTCGCTACACAGCAGGAAGGCGTCGCCGGGACGAGGATTGACGTTCAGGACGTCCGGCTCCGGTAGGTCCGGGTGCCCGATATAGCGGGTCAGCTGATAGCGGGCGGCCCCGGCTTCGTGTGAATCGAAGGCATACCAGCCGTTGACCGCGCCCAGCCACGCCATCGTGTGGTCCACGGTCAGCTGCTCCAGCAGCTCGCCGCGTAACCGGTAGGCCCGCGAATCGCCGACCTGGGCGATCCACAGCCCGTCCCGGCCGGCGGCCATGGCGGTGAGCGTGCACCCGGTCAGCGCGCCGAGTTGGCGGCCGATCGCGCGGACGCGCTCCTGCGCTTCGGCGACCGCTTCCCGAATGCTCGTCGGCGTGATCTGCGCCCCGGTCAGGGCTGCCACGACGGTGTCTACCGCGGTCTGCCCGGCTAGCGCGCTGCCGCGTCCGTCACCCATGCCGTCGGCGACGACCGCCAGCAGCGGATCGGTGCCGAGGTGCACGACGTCGTAGTTCGCCTGATAGCGGCGTCCGATGTGGCTGCCGGCCGCGGTCCGCCAGTCCAGCATGGGGGCAGTATCGCAGCTCTGCGGGCGGTTCCCGGCGCCGGGAAGCGCCGCGCCGCACGTGCGCGACACGCGCGGACACGCCGCGGCGATCCGTGATCCTGGGCACGGGGACCGGCGCGCACCCCCCGACCGTGGGTGGCCCGCTGCCCTGCCGAGCCGTACGGTGCCGCACCAGCACCCTAAAACCGCAGTTCAACGTCGCTATTGGCGGCCCGTGGAACGGCGCGGCCACCGGTTTCCGCCCGCCGTCCGGCGGTGCCGCGCCGCACGTCGACGGCGCGATGTCGCGCTCGCACGCTGGGCGTTTAGCCCCGGAACCGGGGGGTCGGGTTAGATTTCGTCGGAGACCGTGAGTACGGTCGTCAGCGCTGGCCGAAGTACGTGGTCGAGACAAATGACGATCGATAGTTATCGACGAGAGACGGAGGAATCGTGGCCCTTCCCCAGTTGACCGACGAGCAGCGCGCGGCAGCGTTGGAGAAGGCTGCTGCCGCACGTCGGGCACGAGCCGAACTCAAGGATCGGCTCAAGCGTGGCGGCACCAACCTCACCCAGGTCCTCAAGGACGCCGAGAGCGACGAAGTCCTGGGCAAGATGAAGGTGTCTGCGCTGCTGGAGGCCTTGCCGAAGGTGGGCAAGGTCAAGGCGCAGGAAATCATGACCGAGCTCGAAATCGCCCCGACCCGCCGCCTGCGCGGCCTGGGCGACCGTCAGCGCAAGGCGCTGCTGGAAAAGTTCGGCTCCTAGTCGGCTGGACGATCCAACCCAGCCCCCGGCCCGGGAGCGCCAATGAGTGCCGGCGGGGGACCGGACTCCGGCCGCGTGGTCGTGCTGTCCGGTCCCTCCGCGGTCGGCAAGTCGACGGTCGTCCGGTGCCTGCGGGAGCGCATCCCGGACCTGCACTTCAGCGTCTCGGCCACCACCCGGGCGCCGCGGCCCGGTGAAGTCGACGGTGTCGACTACCACTTCGTCAGCCCCACCGCCTTTCAGCGCCTGATCGACCAGGGCGAGCTGCTGGAATGGGCGGAGATCCACGGGGGGCTGCACCGGTCGGGCACGCTGGCGGCCCCGGTGCGCGACGCCAAAGCAGCGGGTTTCCCGGTGCTCGTCGAGGTCGATCTCGCCGGTGCCCGAGCGGTCAAGGCGGCCATGCCGGAGGCGCTCACGGTGTTCCTGGCCCCGCCCAGCTGGGCGGACCTGGAGGCCAGACTGGTCGGGCGGGGCACCGAAACGGCCGAGGTGATCCAGCGCCGCCTGGACACCGCGCGGATCGAATTGGCCGCTCAGGGCGACTTCGACGTCGTCGTGGTGAACAGCCGATTAGAGTCTGCGTGCGCCGAATTGGTATCCTTGCTGGTTAGCAACCCATCCAGTGCTTGACCCAACCGTACTTTTGAAGCCGCCTATGAGCAGCTGCGTGCAGCCAGGAGAATTTTTACGTGACTATTCCGCAGTCCGACGTGTCGTTGACCGCCGTGGATCAGTTCGATCCGTCGGCCGGTGGGGCCGGTGCCTATGACACCCCGTTGGGCATCACCAACCCGCCCATTGACGAATTGCTGGAACGCGTCTCGAGCAAGTACGCGCTGGTGATCTACGCCGCCAAGCGGGCCCGGCAGATCAACGACTACTACAACCAGCTCGGCGAGGGCATCCTCGAGTACGTCGGCCCGCTGGTCGAACCGGGGTTGCAGGAAAAGCCGCTGTCGATCGCGATGCGCGAAATCCACGCCGACCTGCTCGAACACACCGAGGGCGAGTAACAGGGTCCGGCGCGCCATGGAGAGTCAGCGCAGTGAGGGCAGCAAGCGCGGCTCCAG
Organism: Mycobacterium sp. IDUB_28; assembly: GCF_055419285.1. Lineage (NCBI taxonomy): Bacteria > Bacillati > Actinomycetota > Actinomycetes > Mycobacteriales > Mycobacteriaceae > Mycobacterium > Mycobacterium sp. IDUB_28. Next base: position 104,666 of record NZ_JBVAXK010000002.1, read on the forward strand.
ACGCGTCGTAGTCGGAGTTTCCGGCGGGATCGCAGCCTACAAGGCCTGCACTGTGGTCCGGCAGCTGCGCGAGGCCGGGCACAGCGTGCGGGTCATTCCCACCGAGTCCGCGCTGCAGTTCGTCGGGGCGGCCACCTTCGAGGCGTTGTCCGGGGAAACAGTGCAGACCGGCGTCTTCAAGGACGTGCCCGAGGTGGCGCATGTGCGTCTCGGCCAGCAGGCTGACCTGGTGGTGGTCGCACCGGCCACCGCTGATCTGCTGGCCCGCGCGGTGGCCGGCCGCGCCGACGACCTGCTGACCGCGACGCTGCTCACCGCGCGATGTCCGGTGTTGTTCGCGCCGGCGATGCACACCGAGATGTGGCTGCATCCGGCCACCGTCGACAACGTCGCCACCCTGCGCCGCCGCGGCGCGATTGTGCTCGAGCCCGCCTCCGGACGGCTGACCGGCACCGACAGCGGCGCCGGCCGACTGCCCGAGGCCGAGGAGATCACCACGCTGGCCCACCTGCTGCTGGACCGCCACGACGCGCTGCCCTACGACCTGGCCGGGTGCCGGGTCCTGGTGACCGCCGGTGGCACCCGGGAGGCGATCGATCCGGTGCGCTTCATCGGCAACCGCAGTTCGGGCAAGCAGGGCTATGCCGTGGCGCGGGTCGCCGCGCAGCGCGGGGCCGAGGTCACGCTGATAGCGGGACACACCGCCGGGCTGATCGATCCGGCCGGTGTCAACGTGGTGCACATCAGTTCGGCAGAGCAGCTCGGTGAAGCGGTGTCCAAGCACGCGTCGGAAGCCAACGTGCTGGTGATGGCGGCGGCGGTGGCCGATTTCCGGCCCGCGCAGGTTTCCACCGCCAAGATCAAGAAGAGCCCGGACACCCAGGCCGGACCCGCTCCCATCGAGTTGCTGCGCAACGACGATGTGCTGGCCGGCGCCGTACAGGCCCGCTCGCACGGCCAGTTGCCGAACATGCGCGCCATTGTGGGGTTTGCCGCCGAGACCGGCGACGCCAACGGTGACGTGCTGTTCCACGCCCGGGCGAAGCTGCGACGCAAAGGCTGTGACCTGCTGGTGGTCAACGCTGTCGGCGAGGGCAAGGCATTCGAGGTGGACAGCAACGACGGCTGGCTGCTGGCGGCCGACGGCACCGAGTCGGCACTGCAGCACGGATCGAAGACGCTGATGGCGAGCCGTATTGTGGATGCGATCGTCGCCTTTCTGCACGGGGAGACACCGCAGTAACGTGGCGGGGCAGCCCGTGCTCCGGGCGGCCCATCAAATTTGCAAACACCCGGCGCAGCCGGTTGAGTAAGAGCCAGGAAAAATAATTCGCCTAACTAACCTTTGGCGAGCACGACGGGAAGGAAGCACAGGGTGAGCGAGAAGGGCCGGCTATTCACCAGCGAATCGGTGACCGAGGGGCATCCAGACAAGATCTGTGACGCGATCAGTGACTCGGTCCTCGACGCGCTGCTCGCGGAGGACCCTCGCTCCCGTGTCGCCGTCGAGACGCTGGTGACCACCGGCCAGGTGCACGTCGTGGGTGAGGTCACCACCTCGGCCAAGGAGGCGTTCGCCGACATCACCAACACCGTGCGCAAGCGCATCCTCGAGATCGGCTACGACTCGTCGGACAAGGGCTTCGACGGGGAGACCTGCGGGGTGAACATCGGCATCGGCGCCCAGTCGCCAGACATCGCCCAGGGCGTCGATACCGCGCACGAAGCACGTGTCGAAGGGGCGGCCGACCCGTTGGACTCGCAAGGCGCCGGTGACCAGGGGCTGATGTTCGGCTACGCGATCAACGACACCCCGGAGTTGATGCCGCTGCCCATCGCGCTGGCGCACCGGCTGTCGCGGCGACTGACCGAGGTCCGCAAGAACGGGACCCTGGACTACCTGCGGCCCGACGGCAAGACCCAGGTCACCATCGAGTACGAGGACAACGTGCCGGTCCGATTGGACACCGTCGTCGTCTCCACCCAGCACGCCGACGGCATCGACCTGGAGAACACCCTCGACCCCGACATCCGCCGGCACGTGCTGGACACGGTGCTGGCCGACCTGGCCCACGAGACCCTGGATTCGTCGTCGACCCGGGTGCTGGTCAACCCGACCGGCAAGTTCGTGCTGGGCGGTCCGATGGGCGACGCCGGGCTGACCGGCCGCAAGATCATCGTCGACACCTACGGCGGCTGGGCCCGCCATGGCGGCGGCGCGTTCTCCGGCAAGGATCCGTCCAAGGTGGACCGGTCGGCTGCGTACGCGATGCGGTGGGTGGCCAAGAACGTCGTGGCCGCCGGCCTGGCGCAGCGGGTCGAGGTGCAGGTGGCCTACGCCATCGGCAAGGCGGCGCCGGTCGGGTTGTTCATCGAGACGTTCGGCACCGAGGCCGTCGACCCGGTGAAGATCGAGAAGATCATCCCGGAGGTCTTCGACCTGCGGCCCGGCGCGATCATCCGCGACCTGAACCTGCTCCGGCCGATCTACGCTCAGACCGCCGCCTACGGGCACTTCGGGCGTACCGACATCGAGCTGCCGTGGGAGCAGCTGGACAAGGTCGACGACCTCAAGCACGCCATCTAGCCTGCCGAGCAGACGCAAAAGCCCCTATTTCGTGCCGAAATTAGGGGCTTTTGCGTCTGCTCGCCGTCAGGTGGGCGGTAGCGGGTGGTCGGGGTCCAACCCGGCCAGGCCGTCGATGCTGTGTTGATTGCGTCCGATCGAACGGGTATAGGCCTCCGCGGGCTGCTTGGCGTGATACGTGTCGAGCACCTGGCGGTCGTCGACCAGTTCGTAATATGGCACCGCGAACCCGCAGGCATCGGCGATCCGCTCCACGTCGATCACGATGGCCGCCCGCACCCCGGGGTGTAGATCCCCGAAATGTCTTCTGACACGGTCGAATTCGCCATCGTCGGGGCGCAGCATCCGGCCGGTGCCGAACAACCGCAGGATGCGGGAGTTGCGGCTGAACGAGCAGAACATGACCGTGATGCGCCCGTTGTCGCGCAGGTGCGCAATGGTCTCCACCCCGCTGCCGAACAGGTCCAGGTACGCCACTGTGTGGTCATCGAGTACCGCGAAGGTGTCGGCGTAGCCTTTCGGCGACAGGTTGATGTGGCCGCCCTGCGACGGTGCGGTCGCCACAAAGAACATCGCCTGCTCAGCGATGAACTCCCGCAACGAGTCGTCGATACGCGAAAACACCTTCGCCATATCGACTGAGCCTAGTGCCTGGGGTGCAATCCCTTCCTGACCAGCACGGTGCTGGCCGAGCGACCGCCGGTGACTCAGGCGCTGAACCGGTAGTCGTCGAGGTCGAAACGCCTGCTGCGCCAATAGGCTTCGACCGTGGTGGTGGGCCGCAACGGCACGTCGCCGTTCTTGTCGAAGTAGTAGCTGTTGGCCAGCCGGCAGCTGTCCTGCCAGAAGATCTGCCGGTGCCGCTTGCTCATCATCTCGGCGAAATACCGGTCGTTGGCGGCCGCGGTCACCTCGACGCGGTGCGAGCCGTCGCGGTCGGCCCGTTTCAGGCACCGCACGATGTGGTGGGTCTGGGTCTCGATCAGCGCGAAGTACGAGGAACCGACGTAGCCGTACGGCCCGAAGATGGTGAACATGTTGGGGAATCCGGGAACGCTGACGCCTTCATAGGCCTGCAGCCGGTGTTCGTCCCAGAACCGGGCCAACGACCGCCCGCCGCTGCCGGTGACGGCATAGGTGGGGACGTTGTCGGTGTCCATGACCTTGAAGCCGGTGGCCAGGATCAGCACGTCGATCTCGTGCTCCTCGCCGTCGGTGGTGACTACCGCTGCGGGGGTGACCCTGTCGATCGGCTCGGTGACCAACCGGACGTTGTCGCGGTTGTACGTGGCCAGGTAGGTGTTGTGGAAACCGGGACGCTTGCATCCCACGGCATAGTGCGGGGTGAGTTTCTCGCGCACCACCGGGTCTTTGACCTGCTGTCGCAGGTAGCCGCGGCCCGCCGTGGCCATGCTCTTGGCGAACGGGAACACCGTGAAGTACTGCGCCGAGAGCGGGAACGTCACCTCGACGAAAGCCTGACTCAGTAGCCGCTGAATGACGTTGCCGCCGGGAATCCGCATCGCCCAGCGCGCCGCGGCCGGCAACGGCACGTCGAATTTGGGAAAGCACCAGATCGGGGTGCGCTGAAAAACGGTGAGCCGGCTGACAATCGGCGCGATCTCCGGGATGACCTGGACGGCGGAGGCTCCGGTCCCGATGATCGCCACCCGCTTGCCGGTCAGGTCCTGGCTGTGGTCCCAGCGCGCGGTGTGCATGGTGATGCCGTCAAACGATTCCACGCCGGCGATGTCGGGCAGATTCGGCACCGTGAGCACGCCGCTGGCGCTGATCAGGAATCGGGCGGTGATCTCGTCACCCGGATCTGTCTGCAGCCGCCACAACGCCCGCTCGTCGTCGAACTCCGCGGAGATCACCTTGGTGTTGAACCGGATCCGGGACCGGATGCCGTACTTGTCCACGCAGTGATCGGCATAGGCTTTCAGCTCGCCGCCGGGGGCGTAGGTCCGCGACCAGTCCGGGCTCTGCTCGAACGAGAACTGGTAGGAGAACGACGGAATGTCCACGGCGATACCGGGATAGGTGTTCCAATACCAGGTGCCGCCGACCCCGTCGGCGGCCTCGATCACCAGGTAGTCGGACAGGCCCGCCTCGTCGAGCTTGATGGCCGCGCCGATGCCGGAGAACCCGGCGCCGACGATGACGGTGTGATAGTCGGGTGCCCCACCCATGGCGAATTCCTCCGATGACAATGCCGGTGCCGGCTCATGGCTATATGTCTGAGCCTACGTTCACGAGTACAGCGCCTTTTTCAACGCCGCCAGCCCGCGGTTGGTGGCCTCGGCCGCGGCGGGCACTACCGGCGCGAAGCTGACGTAGCCGTGCACCAGGGTCGGCTCGTTGCTGACCTCCACGGCGACCCCGGCGGCGCTGAGCAGCTGCGCGTAGCGGGCACCGTCGTCGCGCAACGGGTCGTGCTGGGCGGTGCCGATGAAAGCCGGCGGCAGCCCGGACAGCTCCCCGTTGCCGGGGGCAAGGCTGGCCGGCAGCGTGGTGTGGTCGGTGACGTCGAGGTGCGGCACGTACCACGCCAGGAAGGCGTCGATGACTTCCTCGTCCAGGATCGGGTCCACCGCGTACTCGATGAACGACGGCAGCGTCCGGTCACCGATGCACGACGGGTACCACAGCAGCTGGTAGACCAGCGCCGGGCCGCCGTTGTCGCGGGCGAGTTGGGTCATGACAGCTGAGATGTTCCCGCCCGCGGAGTCGCCGGCGACGGCTATCCGGCCGGGGTCACCGCCGAGCTCGGCGGCGTTGTCGGCGACCCATCGCAGCGCCGCCCAGGAGTCGTCGACCGCGGCCGGGAACGGATGCTCGGGGGCCAACCGGTAGTCGACGGACACCACGATCGCGTCCGCGCCGACGGCGTGGGCGCGCGCGACGTGGTCGTGGGTGTCCAGGTCGCCCAGCGCCCACCCGCCACCGTGGTAGAAGACCAGCACCGGCAGGTTGTCCTGCGCGGCTGTCGGCGGCCAGTAGATGCGGACCGGAATGTCGGTGTGCTCGCCGTAGCCGACCGTGCGTTCCTCGATGCGCAGCTGCGGGAGCATCTCCGCGGGAAACTTCAACGCCGCCAAGGCCGCCCGGGCGACCTCGACCCCGTCGGCCGCGTTGAAGGTCATCGGAATGACATCGAGCAGCATCTTCAGGGTCGGATCGATGCCCGGTGGGGTGCTGGTCGGCTCCGTCATGGCTTCACCGTACGCACGTTCGCCATTATCCGTGCAGCGCGGCGCGCAACGCTGTTAACCCGCGGTCCATCGCGGCGGTGGCGGCGGGCACCACGCCTGCGTACCCCAGGTATCCGTGCACCATCGTCTCGGCGTTGTGCACCTCGACCGGGACCCCGGCGGCGGACAGCAGTTCGCCGTACCGGATGCCGTCGTCGCGCAGCGGGTCGTGGCCGGCGACCGCAATGTAAGCGGCCGGCAGGCCAGACAGGTCCGCGGCCCGGCCCGGGGCCATGCCCGACGGCGGATCGGCCATGTCGGCGTCGCCGGCATACCATCGGGAGAAGTCCGAAATCGCCTTCGCGTCGAGGATCAGCGCGTCGGCGTTCTCGGTGAACGACGGCAGCGACGCGTCCCACATCGTGGACGGATACCACAACATCTGGAATGCGATCGGCGGTCCGCCCTCGTCGCGGGCCCGCTGCGCGATCACCGCCGCGATCGTGCCGCCCGCGGAGTCGCCGGCCAGCGCAATACGGCCGGGGTCGGCGCCCAGGTCCGTGCCGTGATCGGCGACCCATCGCGTTGCAGCCCACGCGTCCTCGACGGCCGCCGGGTAGGGGTGCTCGGGGGCCAGGCGGTAGTCGACCGACACCACGATCGCATCGGCGCCGACGGCATGCTGGCGCGCTGTGCCGTCATGGGTGTCCAGATCGCCCATCACGAACCCACCGCCGTGGAAGAACAACACCACCGGGTAGCTCCCCGAATCGGTTGCCGGCCAATAGATCCGGACACCGATAGGGCCGCCGGGCCCGTCCAGCGAACGATCTTCGACGCGCAGTTCGGGATGTAGCGGGCGGCGCGGCAGATCCCGCAACCGCTGTCGCACGGCGTCGATTCCGTCTTCGGTTGATAGCCGAAAGGGAACAGCATCCAGTACCTTCAGCAGGATGGAGTCCACACCGGGGTTCGCGTCGGGGGCCCCTACGCCGAGGTTGTCCAAGTTGGGCATGGGGGTACCGTACGCAGCCCGTCTGGTGGTCGGCGGTTGGGTGGCCGCGGGGTGGGCGGGCATCGCCTACGGCATCTACCTGACGGTGATCGCGGTGCGCCTGCCGCCCGGCAGCGAGCTGACCGGGCACTGGACTTTCCAGCCGCCGTTCAAGGCGTCGATGGCGGTGCTGCTGGCCCTGGCCGCGCTGGCGCACCCGGTGGTCCGCGAGCGGCGCTGGCTGGTGCCCGCCCTGGTGTTCTCGGCCGGCGGTGACTGGCTGCTGTCGATTCCCTGGTGGAAACACTCGTTCGTGTTCGGGTTGGGCTCATTCCTGTTGGCGCACATATGTTTTCTCGGAGCGCTGCTGCCGCACGTCGCCCCCACGCGCGGTCGGGTCGCGGCGGCCGCGGTGATGGTCGTCGCATCGGTGGCGATGCTGATCTGGTTCTGGCCGCACCTGAACGACGGCACGCAGAATCTGACCATCCCGGTGACCGTCTACATCACCGTGCTCTCGGCGATGGTGTGCACGGCGTTGCTGGCACGCCTGCCCACCATCTGGACCGCCGTCGGGGCGGTGTGTTTCGCGGCGTCGGACTCGATGATCGCGATCGGCCGGTTCATCCTGGGCAACGAGGCGCTGGCGGTACCCGTCTGGTGGTCCTATGCCGCCGCCGAGATACTGATCACGGCCGGCTTCTTCTTCGGCCGCGACGACCTGTACCGCACCGCGGACACCGCCACGCCCGCGGAGAGCTGAGCGCCGGCAACAAATACCTTGGCTGACAACATATCTCGCGGTTCAGGTGCTGCCGAGGTAGAGCCGGTGGCGCGGGTGCTGCCCATGCTGACGGTGCCGCACCTGGATCGGGACTTCGACTATCTGGTCGCACCCGAGCAGTCCGACGATGCGCAACCCGGGGCGCGGGTCCGGGTGCGCTTTCACGGCCGGCTCGTCGACGGGTTCATCCTGGAACGCCGCCACGACACCGACCACCCCGGCAAGCTGGGCTGGCTCGACCGCGTCGTATCGCCGGAACCGGTGCTCACCACCGAAGTCCGACGGCTGGTCGAAGCCGTCGCCGCCCGGTACGCCGGTACTCGGGCCGACGTGCTGCGCCTGGCGATACCCGCCCGGCACGCCCGGGTGGAGAAGGAAGCGATCGTGGTCCCGCAGCGGCCGGTGGTCGCGCCCGTCGACCCGGCGGGCTGGGCAACCTTCCACCGCGGTGCACAGTTTCTGGCCGCACTGGCCGAGTCGCGGGCTGCCCGCGCGGTGTGGCAGGCGCTGCCGGGTCAGTCGTGGGCCGACCGGTTCACCGAAGCGGCCGCGCAGACGCTGGCGGCCGGTCGCTCGGTCCTTGCGATCGTGCCTGACCAGCGCGATCTCGACCTGCTGCACCGGGCCGTGCTCGGCGTTGTCAACGAGGACAGCGTGGCGGCCCTGTCGGCGGGACTGGGCCCCGCCGCGCGTTACCGCCGGTGGCTGGCCGCCTTGCGCGGGGGCGCGCGGGTGGTGATCGGCACCCGGTCCGCGGTGTTCGCGCCGCTGGCCGACCTCGGTCTGGTCATGGTGTGGGCCGACTCCGACGACAGCCTGGCCGAGCCCCGAGCGCCCTATCCGCATGCCCGGGAGGTGGCGATGCTGCGGGCGCACCAGGCCCGTTGTGCCGCCCTGATCGGCGACTACGCCCGTACCGCGGAGGCCCAGGCGCTGGTGCGCAGCGGCTGGGCGCACGACATCGTCGCCGCCCGACCGGTGGTGCGCAGCCGGACCCCCCGGGTGATCGCCCTCGATGACAGCGGCGACGTCGACGAACGCGACCCGGCGGCGCGCACCGCACGGTTACCGTCCATCGCCCTGCGCGCTGCCCGCACCGCGCTGGCAGCTGAGGCTCCGGTGCTGGTCCAGGTGCCGCGGCGCGGGTATGTTCCGTCGCTGGCCTGTGGGCGTTGTCGCGCGATCGCCCGCTGCCGGCACTGCACCGGTCCGTTGGCCCTGGTCGAGCGCGGTGCGGGGACCGCATGCCGGTGGTGCGGGCGGGTCGACGCGGCGCCGCGGTGTGCGCGCTGCGGTTCGGATGCGGTGCGGGCGGTGGTGGTCGGCGCCCGGCGTACCGCCGAGGAGCTCGGCCGCGCCTTCCCGGGCACCGCAGTGGTCACGTCGGCGGGCGAGGCCATCGTGTCGGCGGTGGCCGCCCGGCCTGCGCTGGTGGTGGCCACGCCGGGTGCGGAACCATCGGCGACCGGCGGGTACGGGGCGGCATTGTTGCTGGACACCTGGGCGCTGCTGGGCCGGCAGGATCTGCGCGCGGCCGAGCACGCGCTGTGGCGGTGGATGTCTGCCGCCGCTCTGGTCAGGGCCCGCGGCGAGGGCGGGGTGGTCATCGTGGTCGCCGAATCCTCGCTTCCGACAGTGCAATCGCTGATCCGGTGGGACCCGGTCGGTCACGCCGACGCCGAGCTCGCGGCCCGCGCCGAGGTCGGTCTGCCGCCGAGTGTGCACATCGCAGCGCTGGACGGCAGCGCCGATGCGGTGAGTGCGTTGCTCGCCGAGGCGCGGTTACCCGACTACGCCGAGTTGCTCGGCCCGGTGGATCTGCCGGCCGGTGCCCGTCGCCCGGCGGCCATCGCATCCGGTGCGCCGGTCACCAGGATGCTGGTGCGGGTGCCGCGGGAGCACGGCCTGGCGCTGGCGGCCGCGTTGCGCGGCGCTGTCGGCGTCCTCAGCGCCCGCCAGACCCACGAGCCGGTCCGGGTGCAGATCGATCCGCTGCACATTGGGTGACGCGCCGCGCCCGGCCGTCGACCATACCCGCGAACTACTATTGTGGTGAGAAATAATCGATGGCTACGACTGTGCAGCTGTTACGCTTTTCGCTGCTAGCCGACCTAGGCGAAGGGTGCAGCGTGGCAGGGGACAACGCGACGGTCGATGATTCGCTGGACGTCATCACCGACTCGCTGCTGACCGCCTCCCGACTGCTGGTGGCGATCTCGGCGCGGTCGATCGCCCAGGTCGACGAGACCATCACCATCGCGCAGTTCCGCACCCTGGTGATCCTTTCCCACCGTGGCCCCATCAATCTCGCCACGCTGGCGAATCTGCTGGGCGTGCAACCCTCGGCGACCGGACGGATGGTGGACCGGTTGGTCAGCTCCGGGATGATCGACCGGCTGCCGCACCCCACTTCGCGCCGCGAACTGCTGGCGGCGCTGACCAAGCGCGGCCGCGACGTCGTCCGGCAGGTCACCGCCTACCGCCGCAAGGAAATCGCGCGGATCGTCGGACAGATGCCCCCGGCCGAACGGCACGGGCTGGTGCGTGCCCTGACCGCCTTCACCGCCGCCGGCGGTGAGCCCGACGCCCACATCGACATCGAAGACATCTGAGTGCCAAGCGGCTTGCTCCCACGCCGCGTCGTCCACCGGCAGGGACGGACTTCCTAGACTGAGCGCGTGCGCCTCGTCTTCGCTGGAACCCCCGAACCCGCGCTGCCCGCGCTGCGCCGGCTGCTCGACTCGCCGAATCACGACGTGGTCGCCGTGCTGACCAGGCCGGACGCAGCCTCAGGGCGCCGGGGCCGGCCCGAGCCGTCACCGGTCGCCCGCGAGGCACTCGAGCGCGGCATCCCGGTGTTGCGGCCGGCGCGGCCGAACTCGGCGGAGTTCGTCGCCGAACTGACGGAATTGGCGCCGCAATGCTGCGCGGTGGTGGCTTACGGAGCGCTGCTCGGCGACGGGCTGCTGGCCGTGCCCCCGTCGGGTTGGGTGAACCTGCATTTCTCGCTGTTGCCGGCCTGGCGCGGCGCGGCGCCGGTGCAGGCGGCGATCGCCGCCGGCGACACCATCACCGGGGCCACCACATTCCAGATCGAAAAGAGCCTGGACTCCGGACCCGTCTACGGGACCGTCACCGAGACCATCCGGCCGACCGATACCGCCGGTGAACTGCTTGAGCGCCTTGCGGTTTCGGGTGCGGCACTGCTCGCCGCCACCCTGGACGGGATCGCCGACCAGTCGCTGACACCGCAACCGCAGCCCGCCGACGGGGTCAGCCTGGCCCCCAAGATCACCGTGGAGCAGGCCCGGGTGCGCTGGGACCTGCCGGCGCCCGTGGTCGAACGACGCATCCGCGCGGTGACACCCAATCCGGGCGCCTGGACGCTGCTCGGTGACCTGCGTGTGAAAATCGGTCCGGTGCAACTGGCGCAGGACGCGCCGAAGTCGCTGTCGCCCGGCGAGATTCACGTCACACGCAACGCGGTGTGGATAGGTACCGCTTCGGCGGCGGTGCGGTTGGGCCAGATTCAGCCGCCCGGCAAGAAGCCGATGAACGCTGCGGACTGGGCCCGCGGTGCGCGGCTGGACGAGACGACCAGGGCCTCATGAGTCCCGCGCAGGACAAGCCCTACCGGAAACGTCCGGACCGCAAACCGCAACGGCCGCAACGGCCGTCGCAGCAGCGGGGCCCGCGGCGCAAGAACCTGGACCCGGCCCGCCAGGCCGCCTTCGACGCCCTGCGGGCGGTCAGCGAGCGCGACGCCTACGCCAACCTGGTCTTGCCCGCCCTGCTGCGCGAACGCGGAATCACCGGCCGCGACGCCGCATTCGCGACCGAACTGACCTACGGCACCTGCCGGACCCGTGGGCTGCTCGACGCCGTGATCGCCGCGGCCGCCGGCCGCCCGCCGGACACGATCGACCCGGTGCTGCTCGACCTGTTGCGCATGGGCAGCTACCAACTCCTGCGCACCCGGGTGGATGCGCATGCCGCGGTGTCGACCACCGTCGAGCAGGCCGGGCTCGAATTCGATTCGGCGCGAGCAGGTTTCGTCAACGGGGTGCTGCGCACCATCGCCGCGCGCGACGAGCAGTCCTGGCTGGACGAACTGGCGCCGCGCAATGATCCGGTAGGCCGTGCCGCGTTCGTGCACGCCCATCCGCGGTGGATCGCCCAAGCGTTCACCGACGCTCTGGGTGCCGCTGCGGGCGAGCTGGACGCAGCGCTCGCCAGCGACGACGAACGCCCCCAGGTTCATCTGGCGGCTCGTCCCGGAGTGCTCACGGCCGCCGACCTCGCCGACGCGGTCGGGGGCACGGTCGGCCGATTCTCGCCCTACGCGGTGTATCTGACCGGCGGCGATCCGGGCGGGTTGGCGCCGGTGCGCGACGGGCAGGCGCTGGTCCAGGACGAAGGCAGCCAGCTGGTGGCGCGCGCGCTGACGCTGGCACCCCTGGACGACGGTGAGGGCGGCCGGTGGCTGGATCTGTGCGCCGGGCCGGGTGGCAAGACCGCGCTGCTGGCGGCGTTGGGTGCCCAGTCGGGAGCGGCGGTGACGGCGGTCGAGCCGAGGGGCACCGCGCCGAGCTGGTGGAGGTGAACACCCGCGGATTGCCGGTCGAGGTGCTGCGGGTCGACGGGCGCGACTCCGGCCTCGAACCGGGTTTTGACCGGGTACTGGTCGACGTGCCGTGCACCGGGCTGGGTGCGTTGCGCCGCCGGCCGGAGGCCCGCTGGCGGCGGCAGCCGTCCGACGTTCCCGCGCTGGCCAAGCTGCAACGCGAGCTGCTTGCTGCCGCGATCTCCCTGACCCGGCCGGGCGGGGTGGTGCTCTACGCCACCTGCTCACCGCATGTGGCCGAGACGGTCGGGGTGGTCGCCGACGCGCTGCGCCGCCACCCGGTGACCGCGCTGGACACGCCGCCGTTGTTCGACCCGTTGGCCGACGGGATCGCGACCGGTCCCTCCGGTCACTACGTACAGCTGTGGCCACACCGACACGGCACCGATGCGATGTTCGCCGCGGCCCTGCGCCGCCAGTAAGGTGTCGCACATGTCTTCTCGGGGGGGACCGCTGATAGCCCCGTCAATTCTGGCCGCTGATTTCGCCCGACTCGCCAAGGAAGCGGCGGCCGTCGACGGCGCCGACTGGTTGCACGTCGACGTGATGGACAACCACTTCGTGCCGAATCTCACGATCGGCCTGCCGGTGGTGGAGAGCCTGCTGGCCGCGACCGACATCCCGATGGACTGCCATCTGATGATCGACAACCCGGACAAGTGGGCGCCGCCCTATGCCGAGGCCGGCGCCTACAACGTCACGTTCCACGCCGAGGCCACCGACAATCCGGTCGCGGTCGCCCGCGACATCCGGGCCGCCGGAGCCAAGGCCGGCATCAGCGTCAAGCCGAAGACCGCGCTGGATCCCTACCTGGACATACTGCCGCACTTCGACACCCTGCTGATCATGTCCGTCGAACCCGGTTTCGGTGGTCAGAGCTTCATACCCGAGGTGCTCAGCAAGGTACGCGCGGTGCGCAAGCTGGTGGACGCCGGCGAACTGAGCATCCTGGTCGAGATCGACGGCGGCATCAATGAGGACACCATCGAGCAGGCCGCCGAAGCCGGCGTCGACTGCTTCGTCGCGGGGTCCTCGGTGTACGGCGCAGACGACCCGGCCGCCGCGGTCAAGGCGCTGCGGCGGCAGGCCGCCGCGAAGTCGCCGCACCTGGGCAGCGGCTCATGACCGGACCGACCGTCCCCGAGCAGGTCAAGAGCATCGAAGAGGCCATGAAACTGGCCATCGACCACTCCTACCAGGTGAAGGGGACCACCTACCCCAACCCGCCGGTCGGGGCGGTCATCGTCGACCAGGAAGGTCGCGTCGTCGGCGTCGGTGCCACCCAACCGGCCGGGGGCGATCACGCCGAGGTCATGGCCCTGCGCCGGGCCGGCGGGTTGGCCGCCGGCGGCATCGCGGTCATCACCATGGAACCGTGCAACCACTACGGCAAGACACCCCCGTGCGTGAACGCCCTGATCGAGGCGCGGGTGGGAACGGTGATCTACGCCGTCGACGACCCCAACGGCATCGCGGGCGGCGGCGCGGGCCGGTTGACGGCGGCCGGACTGCAGGTGCGATCAGGGGTGATGGCCGACGCGGTCGTGGCCGGCCCGCTGCGGGAATGGCTGTTCAAGCAGCGCACCGGGCTGCCGCACGTGACGTGGAAGTACGCCACCAGCATCGACGGCCGCAGCGCCGCCGCCGACGGGTCCAGCCAGTGGATCTCCAGTGAGGCCGCGCGCGCGGACCTGCACCGTCGTCGGGCGATCGCGGATGCGATCGTGGTTGGCACCGGCACTGTCATCGCCGACGATCCCGCCCTGACCGCCCGGCTGCCGGACGGCTCGCTGGCCCCGCAGCAGCCGCTGCGGGTGGTGGTGGGCAGGCGCGAGATACCGCCGGAAGCCAAGGTGCTCAACGACGATTCGCGCACGATGGTGATCCGGACCCGCGAGCCGGTCGAGGTGCTCCGCGCGCTCAGCGATCGCACCGACGTGCTGCTCGAAGGCGGCCCGACGCTGGCGGGGGCCTTCCTGCGCGCCGGGGCGATCAACCGGATCCTGGCCTATGTGGCGCCGATCCTGCTCGGCGGTCCGGTGAGCGCGGTCGACGACGTCGGGGTGTCCAGCATGGCCCAGGCGCTGCGTTGGCAGTTCGACAGCGTCGAACAGGTCGGACCGGACCTACTGCTCAGCCTGGTGGCTCGGTAGCCGTCGGCGCCGGCTGGGCTTCGGCTGCGTGCCGCGGTGCTCCGGCCGCAGGTGCCGAGGGCGGTGCCGGTGCTGCGTGTTCGAAGACCGGCTGTTCCTCGGCATGCTCGTCGCGGGCGCCGATCAACAGCCCCAGTAGCGCGCCGACCACACAGATCGCCACGGTGACTTTGAAGATGTCCCCGTACATCAACGCGAACGCGTGCAGGTAGGACCCGGCCGTACGTTCCAACCCGGCCAGAATGTGGTTGAACCGGTAGAGCCCCCATGCACTCAGCGCGGCCACCCCGATCAGCATGCCCGTCATCCTGGCCACCACCACCGACGCCGACGCGATGCCGTGCTGAGCGGCAGGAACCACCCGCAGCGCCGCCGAGGACAGCGGTCCGATCACCAGGCCCAGACCCAATCCGGCGATCAGCAGGTCGGTGTGCACGGCGGGCAGCAATATCCCGAGGACGTCGTGCTTGCGTGACATCAGGTCGGCACGCCAATACGAAATGAGCCAGTATCCGCACCCGGCGATCAGCAATCCGACGAAGACGACGATGCGGTCGCCGGTGCGGGTGGCGATCCAGCCGCCGAGCAGCGCGCCCACCGGCAGTGCGATCAGGAACCACAGCAGCAGGCCCGCCGCCTGATTCTGGTTCATCCCGAGCACGCCCTGCCCGAACAACTCCACGTTCACCAGGGTCACCATCAGCGCCGCGCCGGCGCACACCGAGGCACCCAATGCGGACAGAAACGGCCGGAAACGCACGCCGGCCGGGTCGATGAGCCGGGTACGAGCGAAACGTTCCCAGACGAAGAACAGCACGCCAACCACCACCGCGCCGATCACCAGCGGCAGACCGTAGCTCGGCAGCACCTGTCTGCCGTCCGGTTTGGGGTTGTAGAGGCCGATGACCGCCAGGCCCAGCGCGAGCGCCAACAGTAAACCGCCGGTGACGTCGATCTTCTCCGGCTGTGCGCTGCGGTCGTGGGACGGCAGGCTGAAGTGGATCATCACCATCGCGGCCAGGGTCAGCGGCACATTGACCCAGAACACGTCGCGCCAGTCGTGGAACAGCCACACGATGAAGATGCCGTACAGCGGACCCAGCACGCTGCCGAGTTCCTGGGCGGCGCCGATACCGCCGAGCACGCCGGCCCGGTTGCGCTGGGCCCACAGGTCGGCGCCCAGCGCCAGCGTCACCGGCAACAGGGCACCGCTGGCAATGCCCTGAATGGTGCGCCCGGCGATCAGGTAGTGGAACGCCCGGTCGGGATCGGGGTCCACCATGTAGTCGCCGAACTCCGGATTCCAGTTGCCCAGCTTCACCGACATCGCGGTGATCACCGAGCCGACGATGAACATGGCCAGGCTGGACTGCAGCACGAACTTACGTCCGAAGCGGTCCGATGCCCGGCCCAGCAGCGGCATCGCGGCGATGTAGCCCAACAGATACATCGTGACGATCCAGGTGATGCGCTGCAGCTCGTTGACCGGAATGCCGACGCTGGTCATGATGTCGCGCATGATGGTGACCACGACATAGGTGTCGAGGGCGCCCAGCAGCACCGCGAGGCTGCCTGCGCTGATCGCTATCCGGCGTCCTGCTCGCATTCTCATCGGATCAGCTCTCCGGCTTCGTGACGACGACGGGCTGGTTCCAGTTCGACAGCGTCATCTGGATCGAGTTGCCCGACCCCTTGTCGATCATCACCTGCGCCAACTGGTGCTCACCGGTCTCCTGGATCCAGACGGTGGTCGGAACCTGGTCTGTGGCGTTCAGCGGCGCGAGCTTGTTCACCACGTCGCCGTTGACCTTTCCGCTGATGCGCACGGCAGTCTGCCCGTTGATCATGTCGCGGCCCTCGGCTTTCGGATCGTTGAGATTCGCCAGAATGTTGGCGACGCCCGTTTCCGGGCTGAGAATTGCCGACGGGTCGTAGTGCAACAGTTCCTCGATCTTGCCCACGTCGGTCCATTGCCCGGGGGACAGGGCGGTGGTGTACAGCTCGCCCTCCAAGATCACGAAGTCGGCCTGAACCTCGTTGCCGAACGCAATGATTCGGGCGTTGCCCTTGCCGGCGGTGGTCGGGGTGGTGGTCAGATCGCCGGTGAGGTTCTTCAGCGGCAGGCCCGCGATCTTGCCGTTCACCGTCAAGTTCAGATGCGCGCTCTTGACGCCTTTGGTGACCGCGGCGGACTGGCTGACCAAGGTCTTTGCGTCGGGAAGTGGACCACCTTTGGCTTTCTTGCTGATCGTGCACCCGCCGCTGAGCGTGACAGCGACGCTCAGGATGGCGAAGACGGCTAAGAGTCGTCGGGGGGTCTGCATACGTTGCATCGTAGAGGGTGCCCATGTCAGACCCCTGGTAGCCGGGCGGGTGCAGACGGCCGCAAACAGTCACTAACCTGGTGCGATGTTCACCGGAATTGTCGAGGAGCTGGGGCAGGTGGTCGGCCGGGACGCGCTGGTCGATGCCGCGCGGCTGATCATTCGCGGGCCCACCGTGACCGCCGACGCCGGTCACGGCGATTCGATCGCCGTCAACGGCGTGTGTCTGACAGTGGTCGACGTGCTGCCCGACGGCCAGTTCAGCGCCGACGTGATGGCCGAGACGCTGAACCGCTCGAATCTGGGCCGGCTGCAACCGGGGAGCCCGGTGAACCTGGAACGCGCGGCGGCGATCAACAGCCGGCTGGGCGGACACATCGTGCAGGGCCACGTGGACGGGACCGGTGCGATCGTCGCCCGCACGCCCGCTGAGCACTGGGAAGTGGTGCGCGTCGAGATGCCCGCGGCCGTGGCCCGCTACGTCGTGGAGAAGGGGTCGATCACCGTGGACGGGATTTCGCTCACCGTGTCCGCCCTGGGCGCCCAGCCCCGGGACTGGTTCGAGGTCTCCCTGATTCCGACCACCCGGGAGCTGACCACGTTGGGTTCCGCCCCGGTCGGCACCCAGGTGAACCTGGAGGTGGACGTGATCGCGAAGTACGTCGAGCGCCTGCTGCAAGCCCAGCGCGACTGATGTGGGCCTCCCGCTCAACACGCAGCGGCAATAACCCGGGGCCGGCGGTGGTTCATACTGAATGCAACACGGCGGTTTTCGTGCTGGCCGTTCGAACAGCAAGGTAGCGACGATGACGAGGTTGGACTCCGTCGAGAGGGCGGTTGCCGACATAGCGGCGGGCAAGGCCGTCGTCGTCATCGACGACGAGGAACGCGAAAACGAGGGCGACCTGATTTTCGCGGCCGAGAAGGCCACCCCGGAGCTGGTGGCGTTCATGGTCCGCTACACCTCGGGATACCTGTGCGTGCCGCTGGCCGGGGAGATCTGCGACCGGCTGGGTCTGCTGCCGATGTACGCGGTGAACCAGGACAAGCACGGCACCGCCTACACCGTGACTGTCGATGCGAGACTCGGTGTGGGAACCGGGATCTCAGCGTCGGACCGGGCCACCACGATGCGGCTGCTGGCAGATCCGGCGAGTATCTCGCAGGATTTCACCCGTCCCGGTCACGTGGTTCCGTTGCGCGCCAAGGATGGTGGTGTGCTGCGGCGTCCCGGTCACACCGAAGCCGCGGTCGATCTGGCCCGGATGGCGGGCCTGCAGCCGGCCGGCACCATCTGCGAGATCGTCAGTCAAAAAGACGAGGGCGCGATGGCCCAGACCGACGAGCTGCGGGTCTTCGCCGACGAGCACGGTCTGGCGCTGATCACCATCGCCGACCTGATCGAGTGGCGCCGCAAGCACGAGAAGCACATCGAGCGCATCGCCGAGGCCCGGATCCCGACCCGGCACGGGCAGTTCCGCGCCATCGGCTACAGCAGCATCTACGAGGACGTCGAGCATGTCGCGTTGGTCCGCGGTGACATCGCCGGACCCAACGGCGACGGCGACGACGTGCTGGTGCGGGTGCACTCGGAGTGCCTCACCGGGGACGTGTTCGGCTCGCGCCGGTGTGACTGCGGGCCGCAACTGGATGCCGCCATGGCGATGGTCGCCCGGGAGGGCCGCGGCGTGGTGTTGTACATGCGCGGCCACGAGGGCCGCGGCATCGGCCTGATGCACAAGCTGCAGGCCTATCAATTGCAGGACGCCGGCGACGACACGGTGGATGCCAACCTCAAGCTCGGATTGCCCGCCGACGCACGCGATTACGGGATCGGCGCGCAGATCCTGGTCGATCTCGGGGTCCGCTCGATGCGGCTGCTGACCAACAACCCGGCCAAGCGGGTCGGCCTGGACGGATACGGGTTGCACATCATCGAACGGGTGCCGCTGCCGGTGCGGGCGAACGCCGAGAACATCCGCTACCTGATGACCAAACGCGACAAGATGGGCCACGACCTGGCGGGCCTGGACGATTTCCACGAATCCATTCATCTGCCAGGCGAATTCGGCGGTGCCTTGTGAGGGGTACGCGGTGAGCGGTGGCGCTGGCGTGCCGGACATCCCGGCGCTCGACGCTTCAGGCGTGCGGTTGGGCATTGTCGCCAGCACCTGGCACGGGACGATCTGCGACGCGCTGCTGGCCGGTGCGCGCAAAGTCGCCACCGCGTCCGGTATCGACGATCCGACGGTGGTACGGGTGCTGGGTGCCATCGAGATCCCGGTCGTGGCACAGGAACTGGCCCGCAGCCACGATGCCGTCGTCGCGCTTGGTGTGGTGATCCGCGGTGAGACACCGCATTTCGACTACGTCTGCGACGCGGTGACCCAGGGACTGACCCGGGTCTCGCTGGACGCGGCCACGCCGGTGGCCAACGGGGTGTTGACCACCAACAACGAGGCGCAGGCCCTCGACCGGGCCGGGCTGCCGTCGTCGGCCGAAGACAAGGGCGGCCAGGCCGCGGCGGCAGCGCTGAGCACCGCACTGACCCTGCGCGACCTGCGCGCCCGATCGTGACGACGAAATCCGCCGCGGGTGACTGGGACCTGGTCTGCCGACCACGCCTGACACCGTTGTTTGCCTACGGGGCGGCGTTCATCCTGCTGGCGGCGCATATCGCCGGTGGACTGCTGCTCAAGATCGGGTCCAGCGGAGTGGTCTTCCAGACTGCCGACCAGATCGCGATGGCACTGTTGGGCGCGGTCCTGGCGGGTGCCGTGCTGTTGTTCGCACGGCCCCGGCTGCGCGTCGGCGCGGCCGGGTTGTCGGTACGAAATATGTTGGGTGACAAGTTGATTCCGTGGTCCGATGTGGTCGACGTGTCGTTTCCGGTCGGTGGCCGCTGGGCTCACGTCGACCTGCCCGACGACGAATACATCCCGGTGATGGCGATTCAGGCCGTGGACAGGGAACGCGCGGTCGCGGCGATGGATTCGGTGCGATCGCTCATGGCCCGCTATCGGCCGGACCTGCACGCGCGCTGATGGCGCGACCGAGGTGGCGTGGCCGCCGTGTCCACCGAAACCCGCCCGACCACTAACCTGGTTTGGTGCCAGATCCCGCCACCTACCGTCCGGCTCCCGGGTCTATCCCGGTCGAGCCGGGGGTGTACCGATTCCGGGATCCGCACGGGCGCGTCATCTACGTCGGCAAGGCCAAGAGCCTGCGCAGCCGGCTGACGTCGTATTTCCAGGACATCTCCGCCCTGCACCCGCGCACCCGGCAGATGGTGACCACCGCCGCCAAGGTCGAGTGGACGGTGGTGAACACCGAGGTCGAGGCGCTGCAGCTGGAATACAACTGGATCAAGGAGTTCGATCCGCGCTTCAACGTCCGCTACCGCGACGACAAGTCCTACCCGGTGCTGGCCGTCACCCTCAACGAAGAGTTCCCGCGGTTGATGGTGTACCGCGGGCCCCGGCGCAAGGGGGTGCGCTATTTCGGACCGTATTCGCATGCCTGGGCCATCCGCGAGACGCTGGACCTGCTCACCCGGGTCTTCCCGGCGCGGACCTGCTCGGGCGGAGTCTTCAAGCGACACAGCCAGATCGACCGGCCCTGCCTGCTCGGCTACATCGACAAATGTTCGGCGCCCTGCGTCGGCCGGGTGAGTGCCGAGCAGCACCGTCAGATCGTGCTCGATTTCTGCGACTTCCTGTCCGGCAAGACCGACCGCTACGCGCGCGAGCTGGAGCAGCAGATGCACGCCGCGTCCGAACAGCTGGATTTCGAACGGGCCGCGCGGCTGCGCGACGACCTCGGTGCGCTCAAGCGTGCGATGGAGAAGCAGGCCGTGGTACTCGGCGACGGCACCGACGCCGACGTGATGGCATTCGCCGACGACGACCTCGAGGCCGCGGTGCAGGTCTTCCACGTGCGCGGCGGGCGGGTCCGCGGCCAGCGCGGCTGGGTCGTGGAGAAATCCGCGGAAGCCGGGGATTCCGGCGCCGAGCAGCTGGTCGAGCAGTTCGTCACGCAGTTCTACGGCGATCAGGCCGAACTGGGTCTGGAAACCAGCCAAGCGGCCGACGAATCCGTCAACCCGGTGCCCCGCGAAGTGCTGGTGCCCTGCCTGCCGGCCAACCACGACGAGCTGGTCGCCTGGCTGTCCGGTCTGCGTGGTGCGAAGGTCGCACTGCGGGTGCCCCGGCGTGGTGACAAACGCGCGCTCGCCGACACCGTGGAACGCAACGCCAAAGATGCTCTGCAGCAACACAAGCTGAAGCGCGCCGGCGACTTCAACGCCAGATCCGCTGCGCTGCAGAACATTCAGGAGTCACTCGGGTTGGCGGACGCCCCGCTGCGCATCGAGTGCGTCGACATCAGCCACGTGCAGGGCACCGACGTCGTCGGCTCGCTGGTGGTCTTCGAGGACGGTCTGCCGCGCAAATCGGACTACCGGCACTTCGGGATCCGCGAGGCCGCGGGCGAGGGGCGGTCGGATGACGTCGCCTCCATCGCCGAGGTGACCCGGCGCCGGTTCCTGCGTCATCTCAGCGACCAGAGCGATCCGAATCTGCTTTCCCCGGAAGGTAAATCGCGCCGATTCGCCTACCCGCCCAACCTCTACGTCGTGGACGGCGGCGCGCCCCAGGTCAACGCGGCCAGTGCCGTGCTCGAGGAGCTCGGCATCACCGACGTCGCGGTGATCGGTCTGGCCAAGCGGCTGGAAGAGATCTGGGTGCCGGCCGAACCGGACCCGATCATCATGCCGCGCAACAGCGAGGGACTGTATCTGCTGCAGCGGGTGCGCGACGAAGCGCACCGGTTCGCCATCGCCTACCATCGCAGCAAAAGATCCAAACGGATGACGGCGTCGGCGCTGGATTCCGTGCCCGGACTGGGTGAGCACCGACGCAAGGCGCTGGTCACCCACTTCGGATCGATAGCCCGCCTCAAGGAGGCCACCGTCGAGCAGATCACGGCCGTCCCCGGCATCGGAGTAGCCACGGCCACCGCCGTGCTGGACGCGCTGCGGCCCGAGTCGACGGGAGTCACCGAATGACCGGCAACGAGGTCCCCGCCGGCATCGACGTCGTGCTGGTGACCGGGCTCTCGGGCGCGGGACGGGGCACCGCCGCCAAGGTGCTCGAGGATCTCGGCTGGTATGTGGCCGACAACCTGCCGCCGCAGCTGATCACCCGCATGGTGGATTTCGGTTTGGCCGCCGGCTCGCGGATCACCCAGCTCGCGGTGGTGATGGACGTGCGGTCGCGCGGCTTCACCGGTGACCTGGACGAGGTGCGCAACGAGTTGGCCACCCGCGACATCACCCCGCGTGTGGTGTTCATGGAGGCTTCCGACGACATGCTGGTGCGCCGCTATGAGAACAATCGCCGCAGCCACCCGCTGCAGGGCGAGCAGACCCTGGCCGAAGGTATTGCCGCCGAACGCCGGATGCTGGCTTCGGTTCGGGCCACGGCGGACCTGATCATCGACACCTCGACGTTGTCGGTGCGCGGGCTGCGGGAGACCATCGAGCGCGCGTTCGGCAGCACCGCCGCCGCAACCACCAGCGTCACCGTGGAATCGTTCGGCTTCAAATACGGCCTGCCGATGGACGCCGACATGGTGATGGACGTTCGCTTCCTGCCGAACCCGCACTGGGTCGACGAGCTGCGTCCGCTCACCGGCCAGCACAGCGCGGTGCGCGACTACGTCCTGAGTCAACCCGGCGCGGCGGATTTTCTGCAGACCTACCACCGGTTGCTGGCCCTGGTGGTCGACGGGTACCGGCGGGAAGGCAAGCGCTACATGACCGTCGCGGTCGGCTGCACCGGCGGTAAGCACCGCAGCGTCGCGATCGCAGAGACGTTGATGGAACTGCTGGGGTCGGATCCGCTGCTCACGGTGCGGGCGTTGCACCGGGATCTGGGCCGCGAATGAATTCCTCGGTGAGCCAGAGCATCGTCGCGATGGGCGGCGGGCACGGCCTGCATGCGACGCTGTCGGCCGCGCGCCGGCTGACGCCGTACGTCACCGCCATCGTGACCGTCGCCGACGACGGCGGCTCGTCGGGCCGGCTGCGCGGGGAACTCGACGTGGTGCCCCCCGGTGACCTGCGAATGGCGTTGGCGGCCTTGGCATCTGACAGTCCGCACGGGCGGCTCTGGGCGACCGTCATGCAGCACCGGTTCGGTGGCACGGGAGCGCTGGCCGGGCATCCGATCGGCAACCTGTTGCTGGCGGGCCTGTCCGAGGTGCTGGCCGATCCGGTCGCGGCACTCGACGAGGTAGGGCACATCCTGGGTGTCAAGGGGCGGGTGCTGCCGATGTGCCCGATCGCCCTGCAGATCGAGGCCGACGTTTCCGGGCTGGAGTCCGATCCGCGCATGTTCCGGTTGATCCGGGGGCAGGTCGCCATCGCCACCACGCCGGGCACGGTGCGCCGGGTACGGTTGCTGCCCGCCGACCCGCCGGCCACCCGGCAGGCCGTCGACGCGATCATGGCCGCCGACCAGGTGGTGCTGGGGCCGGGCTCGTGGTTCACCAGTGTGATCCCGCATGTGCTGGTGCCCGGTCTGCGCACTGCGTTGCGGGCCACCACCGCGCGCAAGGCGCTGGTGCTCAATCTGGTGGCCGAGCCGGGGGAGACGGCCGGCTTCTCGGTGGAACGCCACCTTCATGTGTTGGTCCAGCACGCGCCGGACTTTACGGTGGACGACATCATCATCGACACCGACCGGGTGCCGAGCGATCGCGAACGCGACCAACTGCGCCGCACCGCAACGCTGCTGCAGGCGGAGGTCCACTTCGCCGACGTGGCCCGACCTGGTACACCTTTACATGACCCGGGCAAGCTGGCGGCGGTCCTGGACGGGGTGCGGCAACGTGGCAGTGCTCGTCATGAGGGCTCAGGTGAGCCCGCGGTGACGGCTACCGAAGAGATACCGATCGACGGTGGCCGTCGGGAACGAACCAAGGGGTGACGACGCGTGGCGATGACGACCGAAGTCAAGGACGAACTGAGCCGTCTGGTGGTCAAGTCGGTCAGTGCGCGCCGCGCGGAGGTCACCTCGCTGCTCAGGTTTGCCGGCGGGTTGCAGATCGTGTCCGGGCGGGTGGTCGTCGAAGCCGAGGTGGATCTGAGCAGCATCGCGCGCCGGCTGCGCAAGGACATCTTCGACCTGTACGGCTACAACGCGGTGGTGCACGTGTTGTCGGCCAGTGGAATTCGCAAGAACACCCGCTATGTGCTGCGGGTCGCCAGTGACGGCGAGGCGCTGGCCCGCCAGACCGGCCTGCTCGACATGCGCGGGCGTCCGGTGCGCGGCCTGCCGGCGCAGGTCGTCGGCGGCAGCGTCGGCGACGCCGAAGCCGCTTGGCGGGGAGCTTTTTTGGCGCACGGCTCGCTGACCGAGCCGGGCCGGTCCTCGGCGCTGGAGGTCAGCTGCCCGGGCCCGGAGGCGGCGCTCGCGCTCGTCGGTGCGGCGCGCCGACTCGGGGTCAGCGCCAAGGCGCGCGAGGTGCGTGGCGCCGACCGGGTGGTGGTGCGCGACGGCGAGGCGATCGGCGCGCTGCTGACCCGGATGGGCGCCCAGGACAGCCGGCAGGTCTGGGAGGAGCGCAGGATGCGCCGCGAGGTCCGGGCCACGGCCAACCGGCTGGCCAACTTCGACGACGCGAACCTGCGCCGGTCGGCGCGCGCGGCGGTGGCTGCGGCGGCGCGGGTGGAACGGGCCCTGGAGATTCTCGCCGACACCGTGCCCGAACATCTGGCCACGGCGGGCCGGCTGCGGGTCGAGCACCGCCAGGCCTCGCTGGAGGAGTTGGGTCGGCTCGCCGACCCGCCGATGACCAAAGATGCTGTGGCAGGCCGTATTCGGCGGTTGCTGTCGATGGCCGATCGTAAGGCGAAGGTGGACGGCATTCCCGACACCGAGTCGGCGGTGACCCCCGATCTGCTGGAGGACGCGTAACACCGGGCTGTGAGATTCTCCGGGTTGCTGGCTTCGCTGGGTGGACGGACGCTACGGTCGGGGAATGCAACGGCTCTCTAGTGTTGATGCGGCGTTCTGGTCCGCGGAAACCGCAGGCTGGCACATGCACGTCGGTGCGCTGGCAATCTGCGACCCCACCGACGCGCCCGATTACAGCTTCCAGCGGCTGCGCGAACTGCTGATCGAGCGGTTGCCGGAGATTCCGCAGCTGCGCTGGAAGGTGACCGGCGCTCCGCTGGGCCTGGACCGCCCGTGGTTCGTCGAGGACGACGAACTCGATATCGATTTCCACGTGCGACGCATCGGCGTTCCCGCCCCCGGCGGGCGCAAAGAGGTCGACGAACTCGTCGGCCGGCTGATGTCCTACAAGCTGGACCGCTCGCGTCCGCTGTGGGAACTGTGGGTCATCGAGGGCGTCAAGGGTGGCCGCATCGCGACCCTGACCAAGATGCATCACGCCATCGTTGACGGGGTTTCCGGCGCCGGGCTCGGCGAGATCCTGCTGGACGTCACCCCCGAGCCGCGCCCCCCGCAGAAGGAAACAGTCGGTTTCGTCGGCTTCCAGATCCCCGGGCTGGAGCGGCGCGCGATCGGTGCGCTGATCAACGTGGCCGTCAAGACACCGTTTCGCATCACCAGACTGCTGGAACAGACGGTCCGCCAACAGATAGCGGCGCTCGGTGTCGCCGGCAAGCCGCCCCGCTATTTCGAGGCACCCAAGACCCGGTTCAATGCCCCCGTGTCGCCGCACCGGCGCATCACCGGCGCGCGCGTGGAGTTGAAGCGGGCCAAGGCCGTCAAGGATGCGTTCGGGGTCAAGCTCAACGATGTGGTGCTCGCGCTGGTCGCGGGGGCGGCGCGCGAGTACCTGCTCAAGCGCGACGAGTTGCCGTACAAGCCGCTGATCGCCCAGATCCCGGTGTCCACCCGCACCGACGAGTCCAAATCCAACATCGGCAACCAGATCAGTTCGATGACGGCGTCGCTGGCCACCGACATCGACGACCCGGGCGAGCGGCTGCTGGCGATCCACGAAAGTACCCGCAACGCAAAGGAAATGGCCAAAGCTCTGTCCGCGCACCAGATCATGGGGCTCACCGAGACCACGCCGCCCGGGCTGCTGCAGTTGGCCGCCCGCGCCTACACGGTCAGCGGGTTGTCGCGCAACTTCGCGCCGATCAACATGGTCGTCTCCAACGTCCCCGGCCCGTCGGTCCCGCTGTACATGGCCGGCGCCAAGTTGGAGTCGCTGGTTCCGCTCGGCCCACCGGTGATGGACGTGGCGCTCAACATCACCTGCTTCTCCTACGACCAGTGCCTCGACTTCGGTTTCGTGACCACACCGGAGGTCGCCAACGACATCGACGACATGGCCCGAGCCATCGAGCCGGCGCTCAAGGAGTTGGAGCGCGCCGCCGAAGCGCTGTAGTGCGCTATGTGCTCGGCGGGTTCGTCACGTAGACCCAGGACAGGAACCGGGCCACCGCGTCGGCCGACTTGTGTGCCCGTGGCGAGCCGAAGATGTCGAAAGCGTGCTGCGCGTTCGGTAATTCGGCGTAGGCGACCGGCGACTTCGACACCGCGCGCAGTTCGTCGACGAACTCGCGGGCCTCTTCCACCGGGATCAGCGAATCATCCTCGCCGTGCAGCACGAAGAACGGTGGCGCGTCGGGTCCCACGTAGCTGACCGGGGAGGCGTCGACGTAGATATCGCGGTGCGTGCTGAACTTCTTCTTGACCACCATTCGGGCCAGGATCTCGACGAATTCCGCGCGCCCCGGCGCGTCGGTGGAGAACCAGTCGTAGCGACCGTAGAACGGCACGGCGGCCACCACCGAGGTGTCGGCGTCTTCGAAACCCGGCTGGAACTTGGGGTCGTTGGGTGTCAGCGCAGCCAGCGCCGAGAGGTGACCGCCGGCCGAACCACCGCTGATCGCAACGAAATTCGGGTCCCCACCGTAGGCTGCGATGTTCTCCTTCACCCAGGCCAGCGCGCGTTTGACGTCGACGATGTGGTCCGGCCAGGTGTGCACCGGGGATACGCGGTAACCCATCGACACACACACCCAGCCGCGCGAAACCAGATGCGCCATCAGCGGATACGCCTGCGGACGGCGCATCCCGATCATCCAGGCGCCGCCCGGCACCTGCAGCAGCACCGGCGCTTTGCCGTCCCGGTCCAGATCGCGCCGACGCCAGATGTCGGCCCGGTTGGCGCGACCGTGCGGACCGTAGGACACGATGTTCTCTTTGTCGACGAAACGCCGGCGTGCCATCGTGGTGCGCAGCGGCGGGTTGCGCCGACCGGATTGCGTGGGCTGGGTGGGCAATTCCTGCAATTCTTCGGTGTAGTCGGGGCCGAGTTGATCGGTCAGCGCCGACTCCAGCACCGGGCCGGGGGTGACCAGGCCGCGGTAGCCGATTACCCCGAGCATCGCCCACGCCGCGCCGGTCAGCGCCAGCGCCACCTTGCCCTTGGGGCCGGCGAAGTCACCGCGCCGCCCGCGGCGCACCGCGTCCAGCACGGACACCCCCGCATACAGCGCCGGCACCTCGGAGGTGGGCCAGCCGAACCAGAACACCGTCGGGGCTGCCCACGAGTTGCGGGTGATCGGCCGTAATCCGTTGGCGGCGTTGACGAATTCCACCGCGGCACGGGTCAGCGGCCGCGGCCGGCGCAGCTGCCTGAGCAGTGGGCGCAGGTTCATGAGTCGCTCACCCGGGCCTTGAGTTCGTTGCGCAGGATCTTGCCGGTGCTGCCGCGCGGCAATTCATCGAGGACCGTGATCGCACGAGGCACCTTGTAATTGGCCAGGTTGTCCCGGACATGCTGTTTGAGGGTCTCGTCGGTGGCACGGGCGCCGGGTGTCAGGACCACGAAAGCCGCCAATCGCTGGCCGTACTGTTCGTCGTCCACGCCGATCACCGACGCTTCGGCGACTTCGGGATGGGATGCCAGCGTCTTCTCCACTTCGATCGGATAGATGTTCTCCCCGCCGGAGACGATCATCTCGTCGTCGCGGCCCACCACGAACAGCCGGCCGTTCTCGTCGAGGTAGCCGACGTCACCCGACGACATGTAGCCGGCGTGGAAATCCTTCTGCTTCGACCCCTCGGTGTAACCGTCGAACTGAGTGTCGTTGTGCACGTAGATGGTCCCGGTCTCACCGGTGGGCAGTTCGTGAAAGTCCTTGTCCAGGATGCGGATCGAGGTACCACCCGCCGGCTTGCCCGCGGTGTCGGGGGCCGCGCGCAGGTCCTCGGGCGTCGCGGTGGCGATCATGCCGGCCTCAGTGGCGTTGTAGTTGTTGTAGATCACGTCGCCGAACTGGTCCATGAACGAGATCACGACGTCGGGACGCATCCGTGAACCCGAGGCCGCGGCGAACCGCAGCGATTTCCCGCTGTAGCGGTTGCGCACCTCGTCGGGCAGGTCCATGATCCGGTCGAACATCACCGGTACCACCGCCAGGCCGGTCGCCTGGTAGCGGTCGATCAGGTCCAGCGTCGCTTCCGGGTCGAATTTGCGCCGGGTGACGATGGTGCAGGCCATCGATGCGGCGAAAATCAGCTGCGAGAAACCCCAGGCGTGGAACATGGGCGCGACGATCACGATCGTTTCCTCGGCCCGCCACGGGGTGCGGTCCAGGATCGCCTTGAGCGTACCTATTCCGGCGTTGCCGCCAGACTGCTTGGCGCCCTTGGGTGTTCCGGTGGTACCGGAGGTGAGCAGGATGATGTTGCCCTTGGCCGCACCGCGCTGCGGCCGCTGGCCGGCGTGCGCGGTGATCAGTTCCTCGACCTTGTGCCGGCCCGGCTCAGCGGAGTCGGTCCAGGCCAGGATTCGGGTGGCATCGGGCCGGTCGGCCAGCGCGCGCTCGACGGTGTCGGTGAACTCCTCGTCGTAGATCACCGTGTCGACGTTCTCGCGGTTCACCACTTCGGCCAGGGCCGGACCGGCGAATGATGTGTTGAGCAACAGGATCTCGGCACCGATCCGGTTGGCGCCCACCACCGCTTCGATGAAGCCGCGATGGTTGCGGCACATCACGCCGACCACTTTCGGTGCGCCGGAAGGCAACTGCTGCAGGGCAGCACCCAGGGCGTTGATCCGCTCGTCGAGCTCACGCCAGGTCAGCGTGCCCAGCTCGTCGATCAGGGCGGGACGGTCCGGGCAGCGCTGCGGTGCTCCGGCGAAACCTGTTGTCATGCCCATGCCTTCGCGGCGCATGGCCGCGATCATTTTCATGTAGCGGTCGGGGCGCAGCGGCGCGATCAAGCCGGCACGCCGCATGGTGCGGATGACTCCGAGAATGTCTTCGACGCGAGATGCCATGGCTCAGCCCAGGATCGGGAAGCGGCGCTTGGCGGCGAGTTCGTTCAGGCCGGCCTGCATCACCGAGCGGACGTGTTCGTCGACGGCATCGACGTCGGGGTCGGCACCGAATTCCGCGACGATGTCGATCGGTGCGAGCACCTGGGTGACGATCTTGGAAGGCAGCGGCAGATTCGGCGGAATCGGACTGGTCAGCCCGAACGGGAACCCGATGGACAGCGGCAGGATGTCGCTGCGCAGCAACCGTTTCAGGCCCAGCCGCTGTGCCAGCCAGGTGCCGCGGGTCAGGTAGAGCTGGGTTTCCTGGCCACCGATGGAGACCATGGGCACGATGGGTACGCCGGCTTCGATCGCGGTGCTGACGTAGCCTTTTCGGCCGTTGAAGTCGATGACGTTCTCCGCGGCCGTCGGCCGGTAGGCGTCGTAGTCGCCGCCGGGGAACACCACCACCACGCCGCCGGAGCGCAGTGCTTTGGCGGCGTTCTCCCGGTTGGCCCGGATGTAGCCGGTCTTTCGGAAGAAGTCCGCGGTCGGCCCCATGAACAAGATGTCGTGGCTCAGGGTCAGCACCGGCCGGTCATAGCCGAACTTGTCGTAGAAGTCGACGCTGAAGATCGGCACGTCCATGGGGAACTGACCACCCGAGTGGTTGGCGACCACCAGCGCGCCGCCCGGCGGGAACCCGTCCAGTCCGTGCACCTCGCTACGGAAGTACGTCTTCAACATCGGGCGCAGCACCGAGATCATCCGCTGGGTCATGCCGGGGTCGAATTTGCCGATGTCGTCTTCGCTCACTGAGGCTCCTTTGCCGACGAGTTCCTTGATCGTAGCGAGCAGCCTCGACCGTCGATCCGAACCCTCGACGCACTGCGGCGGGTGCCTACATATGCTGCAACGCGACAGAGCTCACCCGAAGGGACTCCCGATGGCCATCCTCGACAGCTTCCGACTCGACGACCGCGTCGCGATCGTCACCGGCGCGTCCAGTGGCCTGGGCGTCGGGTTCGCCGCCGCCCTGGCACAAGCGGGAGCCGACGTGGTGCTCGGCGCGCGGCGCGAGGAACGCATGGCCCGCACCCGGGAACTGGTGGAGGCGGCGGGCCGCCGGGCCGTCGCCGTGCGCACCGACGTGACCGACCCCGGCGATTGCCAGCACCTGGTCCGGGCGGCGGTGGAAAGTTTCGGGCGGGTCGACATCCTGGTCAACAACGCCGGCGTCGGAACCGCCGTCCCGGCGCTGCGCGAGACACCCGAGCAGTTCCGGTCGGTCATCGACCTGAACCTGAACGGTTGCTACTGGATGGCGCAGGCGTGTGCGCAGGTCATGCAACCCGGCAGTTCGATCGTGAACATCAGCAGCGTGTTGGGGCTCACCACCGGGGGCCTGCCGCAGGCCGCCTATGCGGCGTCGAAGGCCGGCGTCATCGGTCTGACGCGCGATCTCGCCCAGCAGTGGACCGGGCGCAGGGGCATTCGGGTCAACGCGCTGGCACCGGGGTTCTTCGAGTCGGAGATGACCGACGAATTGCCGGCCGGCTATCTGGAGAGCACCGTGGTCCCGCGTACCCTGGCCGGCCGCATCGGCCGGGTCGAAGAGCTCAGTGCTGCACTGATTTTCCTCGCCAGCGACGCCAGTAGCTATATCACCGGTGTCACGCTGCCGGTCGAAGGCGGCATGCTCGCCACCTGAGGGTGTTGCAGGACGGCTTCGCTCTGCGGAAGGATCCCAGAGGTGGCCCAGCCCGAAGCCGAGGCCCGCGGTCAGCTTGCGGTGATCGCCCGGCAGATGAGTGCCATTCGCGATGAATTCATCACCGAGGTGTTCGCGGCGATGAAGAAGGACATTCAGGGCCTCAACTACGACAGCCGGATGCTGTCGTTGTGGCGGAGCAGCCTCACCGAGCACGTGGTGGCGGGCATTCACTATCTGGAGCGGGATCCACCGGAACCGTTCCTGGAGGCCCCGGCCGCGGGATTGGCCTACGCACGGGCGGCGGCTCAGCGAGACATCCCGTTGTCGGCGCTGGTTCGGGCCCATCGGATCGGACATGCGCGATTCCTGCAGCAGGCAATGCCGTTCGTGTCGCTGTTGTCCGCCGCACAGCGGGTGCCGGCGATGATCGAGCTGGTGAGCCGCTGTTCGCGCTTTGTCGACGTGATCGGCGACCAGCTGATCATGGCCTACGAACAGGAACACGACCGCTGGGTCAGCCGGCGCAGCGGCCTGCAACAACAGTGGGTCACCGACCTGCTCGCCGGGGCGCCGATCGACGTCCAACGTGCCGAAACGGTGCTGGGCTATCAGCTGGACGGGCCGCACGTCGCCGCGGTGTTGTGGGCGGACGACACCACCTCCGCGCGTGACGTCGCGGCGCTGTTCGAGAAGACAGCGGCGCTGCTGGCGGGGGAGCTGCGGGCGGTGGGGCGGTCGCTGATGGTCCCGACCGACGAGCGCGAAGCGCGGCTGTGGTTTTCGCCGTCGGCCGGCCGGGACGCGACGGTCGTGGATCCGCAGCGGGTGCGCGCGGCCTGCACCTCGGCCGGATTGGACGCACGATTGGCGTTCGGCCGGGTCGAACAGGGGCTGGACGGCTTTCGTGCCTCGTTGAAACAGGCCGAACGCGCCAAGGCGGTAGCCCTTGCCGGTGGCGACCACCCCCGCCACCGGGTGGTGTTCTATGCCGATGTCGCGCCGGTTGCGCTGATGGCCGGCGACCCCGAGGAGCTGCGGCGGTTCGTCGCCGACACGCTGGGCGACCTCGATGTGCACGACGAGCGCAATCGCTGGCTGCGGGAGACGCTGCGGCAGTTCCTGGCCCGCAACCGCAGTTATGTCGCCACTGCCGAAGCAATGATGCTGCACCGCAACACTATTCAATATCGGGTGGTGCAGGCGATGGAACGTTGCGGGCAGAACTTCGACGATCCCGACGCGGTGTTCAAGGTACAGCTGGCGCTGGAGGTCCGCCGGTGGATGGGTCCGGTCGTGCCGCGCGCGGTCACGCCTACGGCCTGACGGTGTTCGTGCGCAGCGCACAAAGCCGGCGGTGAGCTTCGGCGCCGCGGCACATGGTATCGGCAAATTAGGAACGTTATCGTTCACCTATGGAGTCACCGCACTGCCCGGCATGCCGCTGTCACGGGCGGTCCCCGATCGCGGTGTCCGCCCCCGCCAACACCGGATGGGCAACGAGAAGCGTTATCCGAGAAGTAAATTCATGCAACCGAAACCGCCGACCGGTGCCGGTGTTCCCCGCTACGCCGCCGAAGCCGTGGCCGGGTACCGCCGCCAGGCCGAATACTTCATGGCGCTGCTCAAGCTGAACCTGCAGCGCGTCGACCACCGGATCGAGAAGTGCCGGGCCGCGATCGCCTTTTCGCAGGCCGCCGGTGACATCGAGAACGTGATCGGCTTCCGCGACCTGCTGCGACTCGAGCAGCAGGAACGTCAGGCTGTCGAGGTGATGATCGCGAACCTGCGCCGTCGTTTCGCGCCGCCGGGGACCGAAAAGTCCTTCTGATCGGCCCGCGGGTGGCGCTCCGCTGCCAGGGCCCGGCCCGATACATTTGGTCTCGCTGGAGTCAGCAGCGGGAACGGGGGCCGTCATGGGGTTCATGTCACCAGACCTACCGGATGTCGATCGCGACACCTGGTCGAGTTTGCCGCGGGCCACGCGCCTGCAGGTCGTGACCCGGCACTGGGCGGAGAACGGCTTCGGCACACCGTACGCGGTGTACCTGATCTATCTGCTGAAAATCGCGCTCTACCTCGCCGCTCCCGCGGCAATCATCTCGTTGACCCCCGGCCTGGGTTCCCTCGGCGACATTTCGACCTGGTGGACGCAGCCGATCGTCTATCAGAAGCTGATCGTCTTCACGCTGCTGTTCGAGGTGCTCGGTTTGGGGTGCGGGTCGGGTCCGCTGACCGGTCGCTTCACCCCGCCGATCGGCGGGGTCCTGTACTGGTTGCGCCCCAGGACAATTCGGCTGCCACCCTGGGGGGACAAGGTCCCCTTCACCCGGGGCGATTCTCGCAGCATCGTCGACGTCGCGCTCTACGCGGTGGTGTTGCTCAGCTGCGGGTGGGCGCTGTTGGCGCCCGGGGGCGGTCCGGTCACCTCCGCCGGCGACGTCGGCCTGCTCGATCCACTGCTGGTGGTCCCGATCATCGTGGCTCTGGCGCTGCTGGGCTTGCGTGACAAGACGGTGTTCCTGGCGGCCCGCGGCGAACACTATTGGCTCAAACTCTTCGTGTTCTTCTTCCCGTTCGCCGATCAGGTCGCGGCCTACAAGCTCATCATGTTGCTGCTGTGGTGGGGCGCGGCCACCTCCAAGCTCAATCATCACTTCCCCTATGTGGTTTCGGTGATGACGAGCAACAACGCGTTGCTGCGCAGCGCGTTGTTCACCCCGCTCAAACGCAAGATGTACCGCGACCACCTCGACGATCTGCGGCCCACCCTGATACCGAAGCTGATGGCCCACGTCGGGGGCACCACCGCGGAGTTCGTGGTGCCCACCATTCTGGTGTTCGTCGCCGGCGATCAGCCGTGGCGGTGGTTCCTGATCGGATTCATGGTCATCTTCCACCTCAACATCCTGTCCAACCTCCCGATGGGAGTTCCGTTGGAGTGGAACGTCTTTTTCATCTTTTCGCTGTTCTATCTGTTCGGGCACTACGGTTCGATCCGCGCGATCGACCTGCGGTCGCCGCTGCTGTTGGCCCTGGTGTTGGCGGCGGCCGCGGTCGCCGTCGCGGGAAACCTCTTCCCGGCGAAGATTTCGTTCCTGCCCGGCATGCGCTACTACGCGGGAAACTGGGCCACCAGCGTGTGGTGCTTCCGTTCCGGCGCCGAGGACAAGATCGAAACCGATGTGGTGAAAAGCTCTGCGCTGGTTATCAATCAGCTGGCCAAGCTGTACGACCCGGCTACCGCAGAGATCATGGCCGACAAGACCGCCGCGTTTCGTGCGATGCACACCCACGGCCGCGCGCTGAACGGATTGCTGCCCCGCGCGATCGAAGACGAAGCCGACTACAAGATCCGCGAGGGTGAGATCGTGGCCGGACCGCTGGTCGGGTGGAACTTCGGCGAAGGGCACCTGCACAACGAGCAACTGCTCGAGGCGGTGCAGCGCAGGTGCAACTTCGCCGAGGGTGATGTTCGGGTCATTGTCCTCGAGGGCCAGCCGATCCAGCATCAGAAGCAGTGGTACCGCATCTTCGACGCCAAAACCGGCCTCATCGAAGCCGGTTATGTCGACGTCGTGGAAATGCTGACCCGTCAGCCCTGGCCGGAGCCGGGCGACCACTTCCCGGTCCACGTGACCACCGCAGCCGGCGCATGACGACCGCGGTCGTCGTCGGCGCCGGGCCCAACGGATTGGCCGCCGCCATCCACCTCGCCCGCCAGGGCCTCGATGTGCACGTGCTGGAGGCCGACGACACCATCGGCGGGGGAGTCCGCTCGGGTGAGTTGACGGTGCCCGGCGTCATTCACGACCACTGCTCGGCGTTTCACCCGCTCGGCGTCGGATCACCGTTCTGGAAGGAGATCGGACTCGACAGCTACGGCCTGTCGTGGAAATGGCCGGAGATCGATTGCGCGCATCCCCTCGACGACGGCACCGCCGGCTTGTTGTATCAGTCGATCACCACGACCGCCAAGGGACTTGGGGCCGATCGCCGACGATGGCAGGCGGCGGTCGGCGGGCTGGCGAAGGGGTTCGACGACCTGGCCGAGGATCTGCTGCGACCGGTGCTGGCCCTTCCGCACCATCCGGTGCGCCTGGCGCTGTTCGGTCCGCGCGCGGTGCTGCCGGCCGCCGCGGTAGCGAGCTGGTTCCGCACCGACCAGGCCCGCGCCCTGTACGGCGGCGCGGCCGCCCATGCCTATACCCGGTTGGATCGGCCGCTGACCGCGTCGCTGGGGTTGATGATCCTGGCCAGTGGCCACCGATACGGGTGGCCGGTCGCCGAAGGCGGGTCCGGGTCGATCACCCGTGCGCTGGGTGCGGCGCTGCAGGCGCACGGTGGGCGCATCACCACCGGCGTCACCGTCACCAGCCGCCGCGACATCCCGACTGCCGACCTCGTCATGCTCAACCTGAGCCCCGCCCAGGTGCTCGACCTCTACGGCGATGCGATGCCGACGCGGATCAGGCGGTCCTATCGGCGGTTCCGCGCGGGTTCGTCGGCGTTCAAGGTCGACTTCGCGATCGAGGGCGACATCCCCTGGACCAATCCCGACTGTGGGCGGGCGGGCACCGTGCACCTGGGTGGCAGTTTTGCGGAGATCGCTGACACCGAATTGCAACGGGCGCAAGGGAAAATGGCGCAGCGGCCGTTTGTGCTACTCGGGCAGCAGTACCTGGCCGACCCGTCCCGTTCAGCCGGCAACATCAACCCGATCTACGCCTACGCCCATGTCCCGTTCGGCTATACCGGCGACGCGACCGCCGCCATCGTCGACCAGATCGAACGGTTCGCACCCGGTTTCCGCGATCGCATCATCTCGACCGTTTCCACCAGCACCAGCGAGCTGCAGGCCCGCAACCCCAGCCTGATCGGCGGTGACATCATCGGCGGCGCGAACGACCGGTTGCAGATCCTGTTCCGGCCGCGGATCGCGGTGGATCCCTATGCGATCGGCGTGCCGGGTGTCTACCTGTGCTCGCAGTCCGCCCCGCCCGGCGCCGGGATTCACGGGCTGTGTGGGTATCACGCCGCCGAAGCCGGGTTGCGCTGGCTGCGGCGCGGTTAGTTCGGCGGCCGGGTTGATGCTGCTATTGGTGTCAAGCGGCTTTGAGCCAGTTCCTGTATTGGTCGGCGAGGGTGTCGTCGCGTTGTAGACCCCGTTCGATGCGGGAGATGACGGTGGGCCAGACGCCGAAGTGGTTGGCCGCCGCAGTGACGGTGATGTTCTCGGGGCGCCGATACCAGCATCGCCTTGAGCTGATTGATCACCGCGGTGCGATGTTTGACCGCCGAGCGGCGGGCGATGTGCAGAGCTCGCAACCCACTGGTCGCATCGTCCTTCGGGATGGCGAGCCCGTCGCCGGCCAGCGCAGTGCGGGCGGCGCTGTAGGCATCTAGTGGACCAGACTTGCCTCTGAGCCGCCGGGTGGACTTGACCGCGCGGGTGACCTCCACGACGTCAATACCGGCCGCACCCGGATCACTGGCCCGACCCCCCACCACACCACCACCGGATGTCCCACCCTGCCAAGGACCCCTCGGCGAACGCGCCGACTGGTGGTGGTACACACCCTGCCAACCTAAAGACGCGCCCAGCTGGACGACTTTTCAGCAAGTCAGGGAATAAGGTGTTGAGCGTTGTGAATAACGCCTGCCGGCAATGCATTATTTGGCAGGCGCACGGCAATATTCTGCGCGCTATTCAGCGCATGGAACATTGATATTCAGGTCACCCGAAATAGCGGATCACTGAAACGGTCCAGCCGTCTGGTTCACCCGGTCGGACCGGGTGCAAATGGCTGACCCGGTACTGGCCCACCGGTGGGAGCCGGACGCGACGGGTCGCCTTTCCCGGTCCGGGACATGTCGGTGATCGGCGCGGCCGGCAGCCCGGCACCTTCTGGCCCGAGCGCGATCAGCGGAGTACCCGCTGCGATGACCGGTGCTCCGACCGGAACCGGTGCGCCGATCGGGACGGGTGCGCCGATCGGGACGGGTGCGCCGATGGGCACGGGTGCGCCGATGGGCACGGGTGCGCCGATGGGCACGGGTGCGCCGATGGGCACGGGGGCTCCGATGGGTACGGGGGCTCCCACCGGGATGGGCGCCGCGACCGGGATCGGTGCGCCGATCGGCACCGGCCCAGGTACCACCACCGGGACACCGGCCATGTCAGTGACTGCCGCGCTGGCCGGGCCGCACATCGCTGGTGCTGCGGGTCCCCCGGCGGTCCCCGGCCCGCCCGGTGTCGACCCGCCCCCAGCACCCGCGCCGCCCGCGCCGCCGCCGTCGTACGCACAGCACGCAGGTGCGGCGCCGGCAGGTGCTGGTGCACCCCCGGGGCCGCCGGCAGCGCCTCCCGCACCGGTGGGGGCTGGCGCACCCGCGCCGCCCGCTCCGCCGTATGCACAGCATGCCGATAGGGCAGCCGCCCCCGCGGGTGCTCCCGCACCGTCGGCCATCCCCGACATGCCCTGAATGCACGCATGGCCGCCACCGGTGATCAGCGGTACGGCAGCCGCGGCCGGACTCAGCGATACCGCGGCACCCAGCAACCCGGCACCGGCGACAAATGCCTTGAAGTTGAATCGATCAAAGATCGTCATCAACGTCAACTCCTTTAATCACGCTCATAAGTTTCTGTGGACGCAAGCAGGCCGCACGGCCAACCCGAGTCCTTCTTGTACACCGGCGCAATTGTTGGGTGCTGTTGTGTGGCGCATGACGCGCCGCACCGCGTCGTTTCCAAATGGTGACGTTCGCTAGGACTTACCTACTGAATGGAGACTGGTCCGTTATT
This sequence comes from Mycobacterium sp. IDUB_28, assembly GCF_055419285.1. NCBI lineage: Bacteria > Bacillati > Actinomycetota > Actinomycetes > Mycobacteriales > Mycobacteriaceae > Mycobacterium > Mycobacterium sp. IDUB_28. The sequence continues at coordinate 142,160 of NZ_JBVAXK010000002.1, forward strand.
TATCGGTAGGGATTCGCCCGGTCCCGCCCCGGTGAGCGGCATCACAACAACGCGCCGCCGGCGGCCGGCACTCTTACCAGCCACAGCGATGCCGTCCGCACTGCTCTAGGCTGACGACGAGCGCTTATCAGCGGACACGAACCAAGACGAGGAGAGACACGTGACGGTCCGAGTAGGCATCAATGGGTTCGGTCGCATCGGACGCAACTTCTACCGCGCCCTATTGACCCAGCGCGACCTTGGCAAGGCCGACATCGAGGTGGTGGCTGTCAACGATCTCACCGACAACGCCACGCTGGCTCACCTGCTGAAGTTCGACTCGATCCTGGGCCGCCTGCCCGCCGACGTCAGCCTCGACGGCGACGACACCATCGTCGTCGGCAAGGACGAGATCAAAGCCCTCGCGATCAAGGAAGGCCCGTCCGCGCTGCCCTGGGGAGACCTGGGTGTCGACGTCGTGGTCGAGTCCACCGGCATCTTCACCAACGCCGCCAAAGCCAAGGGCCACCTCGACGCCGGGGCCAAGAAGGTGATCATCTCCGCGCCGGCCACCGACGAGGACATCACCATCGTGTTGGGCGTCAACGACGACAAATACGACGGCAGCCAGAACATCATCTCCAACGCCTCCTGCACCACCAACTGCCTCGGGCCGCTGGCCAAGGTGCTCAACGACGAGTTCGGCATCGTCAAGGGCCTGATGACCACCATCCACGCCTACACCCAGGACCAGAACCTGCAAGACGGCCCGCACAAGGACCTGCGCCGGGCGCGGGCTGCCGCGCTCAACATCGTGCCCACGTCCACCGGCGCCGCCAAAGCCATCGGCCTGGTGCTCCCCGAACTCAAGGGCAAGCTCGACGGGTATGCCCTGCGGGTTCCGATCCCGACCGGATCGGTCACCGACCTCACCGCAGAGCTGAAGAAGTCGGCCACCGCCGACGAGATCAACGCTGCGTTCAAGGCCGCCGCCGACGGGCCGCTCAAAGGCATCCTGAAGTACTACGACGTGCCGATCGTGTCGTCCGACATCGTCACCGACCCGCACAGCTCGATCTATGACTCGGGCCTGACGAAGGTCATCGACAATCAGGCCAAGGTGGTGTCCTGGTACGACAACGAATGGGGCTACTCCAACCGCCTCGTCGACCTGGTCGAACTCGTCGGCAAGTCGCTCTAACCATGAGCGTCCCGACACTCGAAGACCTTCTCGCCGAAGGTGTTTCGGGCCGCGGTGTGCTGGTCCGCTCCGACCTGAACGTCCCGCTCGACGATGACGGCACCATCACCGATCCCGGCCGGATCACCGCGTCGGTGCCGACGTTGAAGGCGCTACTCGACGCCGGCGCCAAAGTGGTGGTCACCGCTCATCTGGGGCGCCCGAAGGACGGACCCGACCCGAAGTACTCGCTGGCGCCGGTCGCCGAAGCGTTGGGCGAGCACCTGGGCCGGCACGTGCAATTGGCCGGGGATGTCGTCGGCAGTGACGCACTGGCCCGGGCCGAGGGTCTCACCGACGGTGACATCCTGCTGCTGGAGAACATCCGTTTCGACAAGCGCGAGACCAGCAAGGACGATGACGAACGCCGCGCGCTGGCCAAGCAGCTCGCCGAACTGGTCTCGCCGGGAGGCGCTTTCGTCTCGGACGGCTTCGGAGTGGTGCACCGCAAGCAAGCCTCGGTGTACGACGTCGCCACGCTGCTGCCGCACTACGCGGGCAAACTGGTCGCCGACGAGATCGAGGTGCTCGAACAGTTGACCAGTTCCACCGAGCGGCCCTACGCGGTGGTGCTGGGCGGATCGAAGGTCTCGGACAAGCTCGGTGTCATCGAGTCGCTGGCGACCAAAGCCGACAGCATCGTCATCGGTGGCGGCATGTGCTTCACATTCCTTGCCGCACAAGGATATTCGGTGGGTAAGTCGCTGCTCGAAGAAGAGATGGTGGACACCTGCAAGAACCTGTTGGAGACCTACCACGACGTCCTGCGCCTGCCCGTCGACATCGTGGCGACCGAGAAGTTCGATGCCGACTCGCCGCCGCAGACCGTGGCGGCCGACGAGATTCCCGACGACCTGATCGGCCTGGACATCGGACCCGGTTCGGTGAAGAGGTTCACCACGCTGCTCTCCAATGCCAAGACCGTGTTCTGGAACGGTCCGATGGGCGTATTCGAGTTTCCCGCCTATGCCGAGGGCACCCGCGGGGTCGCCGAGGCCATCGTCACCGCGACCAAGAAAGGCGGTTTCAGCGTGGTCGGCGGGGGTGACTCCGCAGCGGCGGTGCGGGCGTTGAAGATTCCGGAGGACGCCTTCTCGCACATCTCCACCGGCGGCGGCGCGTCGCTGGAATACCTGGAAGGCAAGTCGCTTCCGGGCATCGAAGTGCTGACAAGTGAGCAACCAGGAGCAGACTCGTGAGCCGCAAGCCGCTGATCGCCGGCAACTGGAAGATGAACCTCAACCACTTCGAGGCGATCGCGCTGGTTCAGAAGATCGCATTCGCGTTGCCGGACAAGTACTTCGACAAGGTCGACGTAACCGTCATCCCACCGTTCACCGACCTGCGCAGCGTGCAGACCCTGGTCGACGGCGACAAGTTGCGGCTCACCTATGGTGCCCAGGACCTGTCGCAACACGACTCCGGCGCCTACACCGGGGAGATCAGCGGAGCCTTTCTGGCCAAGCTGGGTTGCAGCTTTGTCGTCGTCGGACACTCCGAGCGGCGCACCTACCACGACGAGGACGACGCGCTGGTGGCCGCCAAAGCCGCTGCCGCGTTGAAGCACGAGCTCACCCCGATCGTCTGCATCGGCGAGCACCTCGAGGTTCGTGAGGCCGGAAATCACGTGTCGCACAACGTCGAACAGCTGCGCGGCTCGCTGGCCGGGTTGTCTGCCGAACAGATCGAAAAGGTCGTCATCGCCTACGAACCGGTGTGGGCGATCGGCACCGGGCGGGTCGCCAGTTCCGCCGATGCGCAAGAGGTATGCGCGGCGATTCGCGTGGAGCTCGGCGAGCTGGCGTCTAAACAGATCGCCGAATCGGTGCGGGTGCTCTACGGCGGGTCGGTGAACGCCAAGAACGTCGGCGACCTGGTCGCGCAGCAGGACATCGACGGGGGACTGGTCGGCGGCGCGTCGCTGGACGGGGAACAGTTCGCCACGCTCGCAGCGATCGCCGCCGGGGGGCCATTGCCGTAGCTCGCCGGGGGTCCGCTGCCGTAGATCGGCACGTGCGGTGTGCCCGAAAAGTCGCGCCTGCGTGGGCAAGTCGCTATGAGGCGGGCACCGGGATCGCTATCCTTGGACGGTGACGGCTGGGGCTATTGTGGCCAAGCCGACGTATTTTCCGGCCCGGACGATCGCGTACGATCGCCACAATTGCCGCTCCATCGAGTCGAACACATGCGCCGCAATCGATTTGGCAAGCTGCAACTGCTCGGCGGACAACGGCGCCGGCGCGCTGATGTGGACACGATCGGCGGCCGGGGCGATCGGCGGGTCGTGCCGACCGGCCAGATAGTCCAGCCGGCCCCCGGTTTCGGCCTCCGCGGCCAGGGCGAGCGGCTTCGTCTGGGCGAAGAATTCTTCGCCGGTGGATTCCAGGGCCACCAACATCCACCACCGCAGCACCGGATCATCGTGCCGCAGTGCGATTTTGGCGAACTCGATCATGTTCTCCCGATGCAGATCCATGTCGGCATCGAAGAAGAGCCACTCCAGCGCCCGGCTACCGGTATGGTCCAGCACGTCGTCGAGGCCGAGCGCATCCCAGTCGGACAGGAATAACCCGCTGTGTTCGGAGAGCCGCGAGGCCCATGCGTTGACCGCTTCCTGTTCGGGGGTCGCCGGTTCGGGAAATGTCACGGCGTACTTGGTCAGGTCGCGGTAACCGAGGATGTCCATCACCCACATCGGGATGAACTGACGAAGTTTGTCCGCAGCGCTTCGATCGTCGCTGCGCAGCCATTCGTAGAAGGGGTGCGCGCGCAACCTGTCCTTGCGCTCCTCGAGATAGCGCAGCATCTCGCTGTCGTGATCGTCGCTCGGGTCGACCACCAGGGCGGGGGCCGTCCAATCGTCGCGCGCCACACTCTGCAGTGGCGGACGGCGCGGGACGGTGCCGGACTCCAGATAGGTGTTGGCGTAGTGCAGAAATCCGTCGAAGATGCGATCGAAAATGCCGAACATCCGCTGGCAGGCCTCGGCTGCGCGCTCGCGACGCGCCGGGTCGAGCTCGACGGTCTCGAATACGCCTTCGGTGTTGCCGACGTGACCGGATTCCAGGTCAAGGTGGTAGGGGCCGAAATAGCTGTATTCGAGCCCGGTCTGGCTGGATAGCCTGGCCGCGACGCGGGCGGTATTGCTGAGCATGACGTGGCCGGTGGCTTCACCGGCCTCCGAGTGACCGAACCGGATGAACGCGTCGTCACCGTCGTCGACAACAAGCCGGATGAAATCAATTCCGCTGCGGCGGAACGGTTCCTGGTCCGGGGACAGGAACAACCACCACAGGGTGTCACTGGTGCGCCAGCCCAGTCGGGCATCGAGATCGAGCTTGCGCCAGTCGTCCAGGAACATCTTGGAGTGCTTCTCGTCTTCGAGCGTGCCGAGATTGATCACCCATTCGTACTCGGTGTGTGGTTCGGGGAACCGCAATACCCAGCGGTTCATGTCGCGAAATTGCATGATGAACAGGGCGCCGGCCGGTCCGATGGCAAGCTGATCCTGCGCCGGCACTCTGTCGCTGGACAACCACGCGAAAAAGGGGTGCCGACGCACCGCCTCTTGTCGCGCATCCCGCAGTTGCATCACGTGTTTCATTGCAAGGCCATCCATTACTGATCGCGAAGGCGTTCTGGGTCCACGAGCCTTTCCGAAGTCGCGCTAATTATACGCTCGCCCAACACCCGTCAGCGCTCGCAACCCGATTCCGTCGACGGCCCCGGGGAATTACCTGCGCCCCGTGCGCCCTTTTTCGGTCCTTCCGTGCGAGAGTTAGCTGTCGCTGCTAACAGCTGTTGAATAGTAGTAGGTTGCGATCGGGATTTGTCCCGCCGCGGGGTCGGGTCGCGGTAGGGGTCGAGAGCCGAGCTTGGTCGTGATGGGGAGGGAGGGTCGCGACGACATGAGCGGAATGCGCGACGTGAGCGGCGTGCCGGCGGAGGCCGCTCAGGAGGCAACGGACGAGGACGGCGTGATTGCGTCGATGCTCGCCGGCGGCGCGAGTGGGCGGGACGCGGAATTGTTGCGCGCGGTATTCGCGCAGTCGGGCATCGGTGTCGGTCTTTCCGATATGTCCGGCAAGATCCTGGTGGTCAATGCCGCGTTCGCGCGCATGTTCGGCTACGAGGTCGAAGAATTCATCAAACTGCACATCACCGATCTCAACCACCCCGACGACACGTCGGAGGTGTGGGAGCAGTACGGCGCGCTGATGCGAGGTGACGTCGACCGGGTCAGTTTGGAGAAACCGCACCTGCACCGCGACGGACGCACCATCTGGAACAGTGTCAACGTCTCGCTGATCCGAGATGCGAATAGCGTACCCATTCACACCCTCGCGCTGTTCGAGGACGTGACCGATCGGCACGAGCTGGAACAGCAATTGCGTCATCAAGCCCTCTACGACCCGCTGACCGGACTGCCGAATCGGACGCAGTTCTTCGAGCGTCTCGACGCGGCATTCGAAGATCCGCAGTCGCGCGTCGGCATTTGCTACATCGACCTCGACTGCTTCAAAGACGTCAACGACACGCTCGGCCACGACATCGGTGACAAGGTCCTCGTCCGGGTGGCCGACCGGTTGGCGTTGTGCCTGCAGCGGCCCGACCAGATGGTCGCCCGGTTGGGTGGCGATGAGTTCGTCTTCTTCGTCCCGCAACCGGGCGGCGCCAACGAAGTCACCGACCTCGCCGACTCGGTGCTGCGTGTCCTCGAATCGCCCTTCGACATCGACGGGCATTCGATCAGCATCTCGGCCAGCGTAGGCGTGATGGAACAAGAAGTCGCCGAGATGTCCCAGGTCGACCTGATGAAAGGGGCCGACATCACGCTGGCCCGCGCCAAGCAAGCCGGCCGCAACCGGTGGGCCCTCTACGATCGCGACCACGACAACACCCCGATCTCGAAGGCGCTGGAACGAGGCGAGTTCTTCGTCCTCTACCAGCCGATCGTGCGGCTCGCCGACAACTGCATCATCGGCGCCGAGGCGTTACTCCGCTGGGCGCACCCCACGCTGGGCACCCTGCTTCCAGAGCGCTTCATCAGCCTGGCCGAGCGCAACGGGATGATCGTTCCGCTCACCACTTTCGTGATCGAGCAGGCTTTCCGTGACCTGCAGGATTGGCGCCTGAACGCGACGGCCGACCCGCCGCCGTTCGTCGGCGTGAACGTCTCCGTCCGCAACATCTGCGACTCCGGTTTCATCTCGGTCATCAAGAACGGGTTGGCCGGGTCGGGTCTGCCGCCGCACTCGCTGCACCTGGAGCTCACTGAGAACGCGATCCTGGGCAAGGACGAGACGTCGATCACCAGGCTGCAGCAGCTGTCGGCGATGGGCGTCGCGATCGCGATCGACGATTTCGGCACCGGCTTCTCCAGCCTGGCCTACCTGCGCAATCTGCCGGTCGACATAGTCAAACTCGCGGGCGAGTTCATCAAGAATCTCGGGGGCAATATCCAGGGCCGGCTGGCCGACGAGCAGATCACCCGAGCAATGATCGATCTGGCCCATACTCTGGGCCTCAGCGTCACTGCCGAGCAGGTCGAGACCGCCAGTCAGGCCGCACGGCTGCGCGCCTTCGGCTGCGACGCAGCGCAGGGCTGGCATTTCGCGAAGCCGATGTCTGCCGCCGAACTGTTCAAGCAGTAGCCGTCTACCCGAGCGTCACTTGTATTTGATCAACAACGCCATACCGACGATGGACACCAGCCAGATACCGGTGATGAACAGCGTCAACCGGTCGAGGTTCTTCTCGACCACCGTGGACCCGGACAAGCTGGACTGCACACCCCCGCCGAACAGTGTCGACAGGCCGCCGCCCTTGGCGCGGTGCAGCAGCACCAGCAACACCACGAGCACGCTGGTGACCACCAGAGTGATCTGCAGGGCCAATTCCATACCGGGGAGCCTACCTAACCTGACCCGAAGACCCGGGACCGGCAGTCGCAAGGCTCAGTTCGGCGGACCGGCCGCCAGGGTGACGGGCACGGTGCGGGTGATCCGCTCTCGGTCGAGGTAAGTCACCATCACCACGTCATCGGGACGGTGCCGGTCGAGCACATCGGTGAGCACGGTCCCGTCCGGGACCCGCGTGCCGTCGATCGCGGTGATGACGTCGCCGCCCGCCAGCCCCGCCGCCTCGGCAGGCGAGCCGCGCAGGACACCCTGCACCGGGACACCTCCGGAGCCGCCGTCGTTGCTGACGCCGACGCCCAGGATGGCCGTCGGGCCGACGTGCACCGAACCGCTCGGGGTGCCGGATCGGATGGCGTCCGCGATGGTCAACGCCCGATTCAGCGGGATGGCGAAGCCTCCGGTACTGACCATTCGATAGGTCTCCGAAGCGGCGGTGACGATCCCGACGACGCGGCCGCTGTTGTCGACCAGCGGCCCACCCGAATTCCCGGGACGAACGTTGGCGCCGAACGCGATCAGATCGGACAGCTGCTCGGTGCTGCCGGTGCTCTGGTCGGTGGCGACAATGCTCTGGCCCAGCGCTTGGACAGCGCCGCCCGCGGGCGACAGTCCGCCGCCCTCGGGGAATCCGACGGCGGTCACCGGGTCGCCCACGCGCACACTCGCCGAGTCGGCGGTAGGGGCGACGGGTAAGTCCGCCGCGCCGCGGAGTTGCAGGACGGCGATGTCGCTCTTGCGGTCGTACCCGAGCACGTCAGCAGGGTAGGCCTGGCCGTTGCCGATATCGGTGACACTGATGTCGGTGGCGCCGCGGATGACATGGTTGTTGGTCAGCACGATGCCGTCCGGACTCAGCACGATGCCCGTGCCGGTTCCCGTCGCACGTTCGAACGGGATGGCGGTGTCGATGCGCACCACCCCTGGCTCCACCCGCGTGGTGTCGACGACCAGGCTCGGTGCCGTCTTCACCCCGTCGAGCAGTCCCGCCGATGCCTCCGGCGCGCCGACGCCGAATCCGGCGAGGAACAGGACGAAGGCAAAGACCAGGAGGTGGCGGCGAATCCGCGACCCCGGCGACGCAGGCACGTGACAGCCATTCGGGAAAAACATGTGGAGTCCTTCGATAGGGGCTAGCGCAGTCTGGGGGCCGGTCAACTCAAGCCGTCCGCGACCGACGGCCGGGATGGCCTTCTTTACCCGGGCCCCGACTGCCTAAACGCTGCCAAATGGCCGTCAAGCCGGTCGGCACCGATACTGGGACGATGGTCGAGGCCTCTGACACCGCCCTGGAACCCATCGGCGACGTGCACCGCACGAAGGTGGGTCGCGACGCGACCGAGCCGATGCGCGCCGACATCAGGCTGCTGGGCGCCATTCTCGGCGACACCGTGCGCGAGCAGAACGGCGACGAGGTGTTCGATCTGGTAGAGCGGGCGCGGGTGGAATCCTTCCGGGTCCGGCGCTCGGAGATCGACCGCGCCGAGGTCTCGCGCATGTTCGACGGCATCGACATCCATCAGGCCATCCCGGTCATCCGCGCGTTCACCCATTTCGCGCTGCTGGCCAACGTGGCCGAAGACATCCATCGCGAACGCCGGCGCAACATCCACGTCGAGGCGGGCGAACCCCCGCAGGACAGCAGCCTGGCCGCCACCTACGCCAAGCTCGACGACGCTGACCTGGATTCGGCGACGGTGGCGCAGGCCCTGCAAGGCGCGCTGGTGGCCCCGGTGATCACCGCCCATCCCACCGAGACGCGGCGGCGCACGGTCTTCGTCACCCAGCACCGCATCACCGAGTTGATGAGGCTGCACTCCGAGGGGCACACCGAGACCGACAGCGGACGCAGCGTCGAACTCGAGTTGCGTCGCCAGATCCTCACCTTGTGGCAGACCGCGATCATCCGGTTGTCCCGGCTGCAGATCAGCGACGAGATCGCGGTCGGGCTGCGCTACTACGCGTCCGCCTTCTTCGAGGTGCTACCCAAGGTCAACGCCGAAGTGCGGGACGCGCTGCGGGCCCGCTGGCCCGACGCCGACCTGCTGTCGGGTCCGATCCTGCAGCCGGGCTCCTGGATCGGCGGCGACCGGGACGGCAACCCGAACGTGACCGCCGACGTGGTCCGGCTGGCCACCGGCAGCGCTGCCTACACCGCGCTGGCGCACTACCTCGCCGAACTCGACCACCTCGAGCAGGAGCTGTCGATGTCCTCGCGGCTGCTCGCGGTGACTCCCGAACTGGCCGAGCTGGCCCAGGGATGCCAGGACAAAGCGCGCGACGACGAGCCGTACCGCCGCGCGTTGCGAGTGATCCGGTCCCGGTTGAGCGCGACCGCGACTGCGATCCTGGATCAGGAGCCGCTGCATCTGTTGGACCTGGGTCTGCCGGCCTACGCCACACCGGGGCAGTTGCGCGCGGACCTGGACACCATCGACGCGTCGTTGCGCACGCACGGCAGCGCACTGCTGGCCGACGACCGCCTTGCGCTGCTGCGAGAAAGCGTGCACGTCTTCGGTTTTCACCTGAGCGGCCTGGATCTGCGCCAGAACTCCGACGTGCACGAGGAGGTGGTCGCCGAACTGCTGGCCTGGGCCGGTGTGCACCCGGACTACGCCTCGCTGCCCGAAGACGAGCGGGTCGAACTGCTGGTGGCCGAGTTGAGCACCCGCCGGCCACTGGTCGGCGACCGGGCCAGGTTGTCCGAGCTGGCGCGCAAGGAACTCGACATCGTCGGCGCCGCCACCCACGCGGTCCAAACCTACGGTCCCGCAGCGGTTCCCAACTACGTCATCTCGATGTGCCAGTCGGTGTCCGACATCCTGGAACCGGCCCTGCTGATGAAAGAGGTGGGCCTGCTCGACGCCTCCGGCGACGAACCCTACTGTCCGGTGGGGATATCGCCGCTGTTCGAAACGATCGACGACTTGCACAACGGCGCGGCCATTCTGCAGGCGATGCTGGAGCTTCCGCTGTACCGCGGCATGGTCGCCGCACGCGGTGACATGCAGGAAGTGATGCTGGGTTACTCCGACTCGAACAAGGACGGCGGATATCTGGCCGCCAACTGGGCGGTCTACCGCGCCGAGCTGGCCCTGGTGGACGCAGCCCGCAAAGGCGGAATCCGGTTGCGGCTGTTCCACGGTCGCGGCGGCACGGTGGGCCGCGGCGGCGGCCCGAGCTATCAGGCGATCCTGGCGCAGCCGCCCGGGGCGGTGAACGGTTCGCTGCGGCTGACCGAGCAGGGCGAGGTGATCGCGGCGAAGTACGCCGAACCGCAGATGGCCCGGCGCAACCTGGAGAGCCTGCTGGCCGCGACGCTGGAGTCCACGCTGCTCGACGTCGAAGGTCTCGGCGACGACGCGGAACCGGCCTACCGGGTGCTCGACGAGATCGCCGCCCTGGCCCAGCGGGCATACGCCGAATTGGTCCATCACACAGACGGTTTCGTGGAGTACTTCAAAGCCTCCACGCCGGTCAGTGAGATCGGGTCGCTCAACATCGGCAGCCGGCCGAGTTCACGCAAGCCGACGGAGTCCATCGCGGACCTGCGCGCCATCCCCTGGGTGCTGGCCTGGAGCCAGTCCCGGGTGATGTTGCCCGGCTGGTACGGCACCGGTGCGGCCTTCGAGCAGTGGATCGCCGCGGGCCCGGACAGCGAAGCGGACCGGCTTGCGGTGCTGCACGACTTGTATGAGCGGTGGCCGTTCTTCCGCAGCGTGCTGTCCAACATGGCGCAGGTGCTGGCCAAGAGCGATCTGGGCCTGGCGGCCCGCTACGCCGAGCTGGTCGACGACGAGGCCCTGCGCAACCGCGTTTTCGACAAGATCGTCGACGAACACAAGCGCACCATCACGATGTACAAACGCATCACCGGTGAGGAAGATCTGCTGGCCGACAACCCGTCGCTGGCGCGTTCGGTGTTCAACCGGTTCCCCTACCTCGAACCGCTGAACCACCTGCAGGTCGAACTGTTGCGCCGCTACCGCTCCGGGGAGGACGACGAACTGGTGCAGCGCGGCATTCTGCTCACGATGAACGGGCTGGCCAGCGCGTTACGCAACAGCGGATAACGGGCATCCCCGGTACCGAGGGGGTTCCATGTTCGAGAACGCACGGTCGGTCAGCGGGGTGCAGGTCGCGCAGAACGAGGTGTTCGAAAAGTTCGCGCGCGCCGGGTTCGTCGTCTCCGGCCTGCTGCATCTGATCGTCGGCTACCTGGCCATCCGGATCGCACTCGGCGACGGCGGTACCGCGGACCAGTCCGGGGCGCTGGCCACCCTGGCGGACCAGCCCGGCGGTCCGGCCGCGCTGTGGGTCGCCACCGGCCTGCTGTTGACGCTGGGCCTGTGGCGATTGATCGAGACGTTTCTCGGACGTGCGGTCGACCGCGAGTCGTCGGACTCGTCGCCGGGATTGCTGGACCGGGCCAAGGCTTTCGGGGTGGCCGCGGTGTATCTCGGATTCGCCTATTCCGCATGGGGTTTCGCGCGCGGTGCGGGCCGGGCCTCGAGCGAACAGAGCTCGACCATGAGTGCACGCCTGATGCAGTCCACGGCGGGCACCATCGCGCTGGTCGCCGCCGGGGTGGCGGTGGTCGCAATCGGGGGATACCACATCTACAAAGGGGCGGCGCGCAAGTTCGTCGACGACCTCAACGGCACGTCGGGCAAGGTGGTCCGCCACCTCGGGGTGGCGGGCTACGTCGGCAAGGGTGTGGTGCTCGCGGCCGCGGGCCTGCTGGTGGTCGTGGCCGCGTGGCGTTCCGAGCCGAGCCGGGCCACCGGTCTCGACGGCGCCCTGCGCACGTTGGGGGCGCAACCCTTCGGTTCAGCCCTGCTGATCGCCGCCGGCCTCGGGATCATCACCTACGGTCTGTTCAGTTTCGTGCTGGCCCGATCGACCAAGATGTGAGGGCTGCGCACCGCTGTCGAAGATGTCGTCGAGCAGCGGGCCCGGAGCTGCCGCCGGGTCGACGAACCATTCGTAACTGAACACCGCGCCGAATACCTGCGGGGGCAACCGCATCAACACCCCGTACAGCCGGGCGGCCAGTCCGTCACCGAGCTGGGAACGGTGCGCGGCGAAGGCATCTCGCTTCTGCCGCGCGAACCGTCGCACATTGACCCGGTGGGTGATGGTGGCCCGCGGCGCATAGGAGCTGTCGATGATCTCCGGCTCGTAAGGCGCCGGCAGCCGCAACAGTCGGCACAGGTCGCTGACACGGCGCAGCAGTTCCCGGGGCATCGTCACCTCGAGTAGCCGTGGCGTACCGGCCAATTCAGCGGCGCGCTTGCCCACGTGGTGCACCTGCACATGGTCGCGGTGACCGTAGCCGCCGTTGGGCTGATAGCTGATCAGCAGCTGGGCGTCTTCGGCGCGCAGGATGTCGGCCAGCCGCGCCGCCGCCTCCTCGACGTCGGCGCGGCCGAACCGCACCCGCCCCGGCGGGTCCGGATAGAAGTCCGACCCGTACCCACTGTCGGCATAACCCAGGCATTCCACCCGGTGGGCGCCCAGAGTCCTTGCACTCGAACGCAATTCGTCCAAGCGAGTGTCGTCGGCGTCCGAGCCCATCCGCCCGTCGGTAGCGCTGACCACGACCACGCGGTGTCCGGCGGCCGCGGCCTTGGCCAGGGTGCCGCCGGTCAGGATGACCTCGTCATCCGGATGTGCGTGAAACGCCACGACGGTGGACGCGGCCCTGGCGCGGGCGCCGTCCGGGCGGGTCACACGCTTCTGTTGCGGAGCTTGTCCAGCACGCCGCGCATCATGTGCTCGGTCACGTTGATCGGCGCCATCATCGTCTCGCCCCAGCTGACGATGTTGTCCATCCGCTCCAGAATGGCTTCCACCGGCTGCAGTACGCCGAGCAGCCGCTTGGCGAGGTCATCGAGGCTGGACAGGGTGCGGTCCAGATGGTTCAAAGCGTCTTCCATCCGTTCGACCGTGGCATTGAGCGCCTTCAACGACTTGTTCAGCTCCACCAGGGAAGTGCTCAAGCCGTCCAGCACATCCTCGACCTGCTCCACCGTCTTGTCGGCGTTCAGGGCCGCCTGGGTCAGCGTCTTCACTCTTTGCCGAGCCGGCTTCGGTCGGGTGCCGCTTGTGTCTGCCATGGAGGTCATTATTACTCCCGCAGGCGAAGCCACCTACCCCCGGGAAAGCTTGCTGGCCGCACCTTCGTCCAGGAACCACACCGTGGCCTCGCGGCCGACAGCACCGGCAGCCGGCAGCGACACCGGCTCGGCGCCGTTGACCGCGGCGGCCACCGCGTCGGCCTTGCCTTCGCCGGACACCAGCAGCCAGACTTCCCGCGAACGCTGGATTGCCGGCAAAGTCAAGGTGATTCGCAGCGGCGGCGGCTTCGGGCAGTCCTCGACCGCGACCACGATGCGGCTGGTTTCGCGCACCGCCGGGGTGTCCGGGAACAGCGAGTTGACGTGGCCTTCCGGACCCATGCCCAGGAGGTGCACGTCGAAGCTGGGCGATGTGTCACCCGCTGCGGCGTTGGCGGCCAGCACCTGCTCGTAGGCCAGCGCGGCGGCGTCGATGTCGGAGCCGAACTCGCCGTCGTCGGCGGCCATCGGATGCACCTGGCTGGCCGGAATGTCGACGTGGTCGAGCAGCGCCTCGCGCGCCTGCTTCTCATTGCGCTCGTCGTCGTCTTCGGCGACGTAGCGTTCGTCGCCCCAGAAGATGTGCACTTTCGACCAGTCGATCTGATCCGCCCGGGTCGCCAGGTGGCGCAGCAACCCGATGCCATTGCCGCCGCCGGTCAACACGATCAGCGCCTGACCGCGCGCCTCGATCGAGTCCCGGACGGCACCGATCAGTCGCTGGCCGGCCGCCTCGGCCAGGGCGTCGCCGTCGGCGAACGTCTGGATCTCGGTGCTCATGCGTACTGCACTTTCTTGATCCCTTCCAGTGCGGACAGGTAGATCTCGTCAGCGTCGAGCCGGCGCAGATCTTCGGCCAGGCATTCACCGGTTACCCTGCGCGGCAACGGAACCCGGGCGTCGGGCTTCGCGGTGCGGCTCAGCGTGGCGGTGGTGCCGTCCTGGGGCCGACTCAGCGTGATGGTCTCGCTCGCGCGCACCAGCTCCACCTTCAGGTCGCCGACTTCGCGGCGTACCGGTCCGTCGATCCGGCTGGCCAGCCACCCGGCCAGCACGTCCAACGCGGGCTCGGTCCGCAACCCGGAGATCAGCGCCGATTCGATCGGCTCGTGGGGTGGCAGATCGACGGCCGAGGTCAGCAGCGCGCGCCAATAGGTGATGCGGCTCCAGGCCAGGTCGGTGTCGCCGGCGGTGTACCCGGCCAGCCTGCTCTTGATCGCCGACAGCGGGTCTTCGCCGTTGGTGGCGTCGGTGATGCGGCGAATTGCCAACTTGCCCAACGGATCCTGTGCCGGCACCTCGGGAGCGATGTCCGGCCACCAGGCCACCACCGGGATGTCGGGCAGCAGAAAGGGCACCACGACGCTGTCGGCATGCCCGGACAGCGCGCCAGACAGGCGCAGAATCAGCACCTCGCCGGCGCCGGCGTCGCGCCCGACCCGGATCTCGGCGTCCAGCTTGGGCTTGTCCGCGTACGGGTCGCCGCGCATCGCCACGATGATGCGGCTGGGGTGTTCGTGGCTGGCGTCGTTGGCGGCCTGGACCGACTCTTCCAGCACGGCGTCGCTGTCCGGTGCGATGATCAGCGTCAGCACCCGGCCCATCGTCACGATGCCGGCCTCTTCGCGCAGTTCGTCGAGTTTCTTGTTGACCGCGGTGGTGGTGGTTTCCGGTACTTCGACGATCATCCGCGCCGCCCCTCCTCGCCGGCGATCATGGCCGCCGCCATTCCCGGCCGGTGCGGCGCAGCATCTCGAACGCCGACTCCGGACCCCAGGTGCCGGCCGCATAGGGCTCCGGCTTGCCGTGCGCCGCCCAGTTGTCGAGCACGGGATCGAGTATCTGCCAGGCCAATTCGACCTCTTCGTTGCCCGGGAACAGCGACGGCTCACCGAGCAGCACGTCGAGGATCAGCCGCTCGTAGGCCTCCGGCGATTCCTCGGCGAACGCCGAGCCGTAGGAGAAGTCCATGTTGACGTCTCGGACCTCCATCGCGGTGTCGGGAACTTTGGAGCCGAACCGCAACGTGATGCCCTCGTCCGGCTGCACCCGGATCACCATGGCGTTGGCGCCGAGTTCATCGGTCATGGTGGCGTCGAACGGCAGATGCGGGGCGCGCTTGAACACCAGCGCGATCTCGGTGACCCTGCGGCCCAACCGTTTTCCGGTCCGCAGATAGAACGGCACGCCCGCCCAGCGACGAGTGTCGACCTCCAGGGTGATGGCCGCGAATGTCTCGGTGGTGGAATCCGTCGCGAAGCCCTCCTCCTCGAGCAAGCCGACCACCCGTTCCCCGCCCTGCCACCCGGCCGTGTACTGGCCGCGGCTGGTGGTCTCGTCCAGCGGCTCGGCGAGCCTGATCGCGGAGAGGACCTTGATCTTCTCCGACTCCAACGACTTCGGGGTGAAGCTGACCGGCTCTTCCATCGCGGTCAGCGCCAGCAGTTGCATCAGATGATTCTGGATCACATCCCGGGCCGCGCCGATGCCGTCGTAATAGCCTGCGCGACCGCCCAATCCGATGTCCTCGGCCATGGTGATCTGCACGTGGTCGACGTAGTGGGAATTCCAGATCGGGTCGAACAGCTGGTTGGCGAACCGCAGCGCCATGATGTTCTGCACTGTCTCTTTGCCCAGGTAGTGGTCGATGCGGAAGACCGCGTCCTCGGGAAAGACCGCGTTGACGGATTTGTTGAGTTCCTCAGCGCTGTGCAGGTCGTGGCCGAAGGGCTTCTCGATCACCACCCGGCTCCACCGGTCGTCCTGCGGGCGGGCCAGTCCGGACTTGTGCAGCTGGTCGCACACCACTGGAAACGACTTCGGCGGAATCGCCAGGTAGAACGCGTGATTGCCGCCGGTGCCCCGTTCGGCATCGAGCTTCTCCAGCGTCTCGGCGAGCCGACCGAATGCGTCGTCGTCGTCGAAAGAGCCTGGCACGAAACGAAATCCCTCGGCCAGCCGGTCCCAGTTCTCCTGGCGGAACGGAGTTCGGCAGTGCTCCTTGACGGCCTGGTACACCACGTCACCGAAGTCCTGTGAGCTCCAGTCCCGGCGCGCGAACCCCACCAGGGAGAAGGTCGGCGGCAGCAGACCGCGGTTGGCCAGGTCGTAGATCGCCGGCATCACCTTCTTGCGGGCCAGATCGCCGGTGACACCGAAAATCACCATGCCGCACGGGCCGGCGATGCGGGGGAGTCGTTTGTCGCGCTTGTCGCGCAGCGGGTTCTGCCAGGACTCCTGACTCATTTGTCGGCGGAGTCGAGCTGCGCCTGAGTTTCCTCGAGCAGTTCCTTCCAGGAGTCCTCGAACTTCTCCACGCCTTCTTTCTCCAGCGCGATGAACACGTCGTCCAGATCGATGCCGATGGAGTCGAGCTTGTCGAAGACCTGCTGGGCCTCCGCGGCGGTGCCGGTGACCGTATCGCCGCTGATCTGACCGTGGTCGGCGACGGCGTTCAGCGTCTTCTCCGGCATGGTGTTCACCGTGTTGGGGGCCACCAGTTCGGTGACGTACAGGGTGTCGGAATAGTCCTCGTTCTTGACCCCGGTGGACGCCCACAGCGGCCGCTGCGCCCGGGCGCCGTCGGCCTTGAGCGCCTCGAAACGCTCACCGCCCTCGAAGACCTCTTGGTACGCGGCATAAGCCAGGCGGGCATTGGCGACCGCGGCCTGCCCGAGCAGCGCTCGCGCGTCCTCGGAGTCGATCTTCTCCAGCCGCTTGTCGACCTCGGTGTCCACCCGGGACACGAAAAACGAAGCCACCGAGTGGATCTTGGACAAATCGTGGCCGGCCTCTTTGGCCTTCTCCAGCCCCTCCAGGTAGGCGTCCATCACCGCGCGGTAGCGCTCGACGGAGAAGATCAACGTGACGTTGACCGAAATGCCTTCTGCCAGAGTCGAAGTGATGGCAGGGATGCCCTTTTCGGTGGCCGGGATCTTGATGAACAGGTTGGGCCGGTCCACGATCTTCCACAGCTCGATCGCCTGCTGCGCGGTCTTGTCCGCGTCGTGCGCCAGCCGCGGGTCCACCTCGATCGACACCCGGCCATCCACGCCGTCGGAGGATTCCCACTGCGGCCGCAACACATCACACGCGTCGCGCACGTCATCGGTGGTCACCGTACGAATGGTGGCGTCCACGTCGGCGCCACGCTCGGCCAGCTCAGCGATCTGGTCGTCGTAGGTGTCGCTGTCGGCCAACGCCTTCTGGAAGATGGACGGGTTGGTGGTGACTCCCACGACACTCTTGGTGTCAATCAGCTCCTGCAGATTGCCGGACCGGATTCGGTCGCGGGACAAGTCGTCCAGCCATACCGATACCCCCGCCGCGCTCAGTGCAGCCAGATTCGGGTTCTGGGTCATCTTGAATCACCTTTTCTCAGTTATCGAGTGCTTCTTCCGCCGCGTCGGCGACGGCTTCCGCGGTGAAGCCGTACTCCTTGAACAGCGTCTTGTAGTCGGCGGATTCGCCGTAGTGCTCGATGGACACGATCTTGCCGGTATCGCCGACGAGCTTGTGCCAGGACTGGGCGACACCGGCTTCGACGGCCACCCGCGCCGACACCGACGGCGGCAGCACCTTGTCGCGGTAGTCGGCCGGCTGCGACTCGAACCACTCCACGCACGGCATCGAAATCACCCGCGCGATAATGTCCTTGTCCGCCAACAACTTCTGCGCCTCGACGGCGAGCTGGACCTCGGAGCCGGTGGCAATCAGCACCACGTCGGGCTCGTCGCCGCCGTCATCACCGAGGATGTAGCCGCCGCGCGCCACCCCGTCGGCGTCGGTGCCGGCCAGGATGGGAACGTTCTGGCGGGTCAGGATCAGCCCCACCGGGCCGCTGCCATTGCCCCGGGCCAACACGGTGCGCCACGCGTACGCGGTCTCGTTGGCGTCGGCCGGTCGCACCACCGACAGGTTCGGTATCGCGCGCAGCGCCGAGAGGTGCTCGATCGGCTGGTGCGTCGGACCGTCCTCGCCGAGTCCGACCGAGTCGTGCGTCCACACGTAGATGGTGTCGATGTCCATCAGCGACGCCAACCGCACCGCCGGACGCATGTAGTCGGAGAACTGCAGGAACGTGCCGCCGTACGCGCGGGTGGGTCCGTGCAGCACGATGCCGGACAGGATCGCGCCCATCGCGTGCTCGCGCACACCGAAGTGCAGGGTGCGGCCGTACCAGTCGGCCTGGTAGTCCTTGGTGGAGATCGACGGCGGACCGAAGGATTTGGCGCCGTCGATGGTGGTGTTGTTGCTGCCCGCCAGGTCGGCCGATCCGCCCCACAGCTCCGGCAGCTTCGGTCCGACCGCATCCAGCACCTTGTTGGAGGCTTTGCGGGTGGCGATCTCGTCCTCGCCCGGCTCCCAGCTCGGCAGGTCGGCGTCCCAGCCGTCGGGCAGCTCCTGCGCGGTCAGGCGGTCCAGCAACGCCTTGCGCTCGGGTTCGCGCTCGGCCCACGCGTCGAAGTCGGTCTGCCACTTCTCGTGAGCAGCCTTACCGCGCTCGACCAGCTTGCGGGTGTGCGCGATCACGTCGTCGCGCACCTCGAACGTCTTGTCGGGGTCGAACCCGAGGATCTTCTTGGTCTCGGCCACCTCGTCGTCGCCCAGGGCCGCGCCGTGCGCCTTGCCGGTGTTCATCAGGTTGGGCGCGGGGAAGCCGATGATGGTGCGCAACGAGATGAACGACGGCCGGCCGGTCTCGGCCTTGGCGTTGGCGATCGCTTCTTCGATGCCGACGACGTTCTCGCCGCCCTCGACTT
This sequence comes from Mycobacterium sp. IDUB_28, assembly GCF_055419285.1. Lineage (NCBI taxonomy): Bacteria > Bacillati > Actinomycetota > Actinomycetes > Mycobacteriales > Mycobacteriaceae > Mycobacterium > Mycobacterium sp. IDUB_28. The sequence continues at coordinate 161,178 of NZ_JBVAXK010000002.1, forward strand.
CTTGCACATGCCATCCGTAGGCGCGGTAGCGCGCCGCGGTGTCCTCGCACAGGGCGATGTTGGTGTCGTCCTCGATCGAGATCTGGTTGCGGTCGTAGAACACGATGAGGTTGCCCAGTTGCTGCACCGCGGCCAGCGACGACGCCTCGGACGTCACGCCCTCTTCGATGTCGCCGTCGGAGGCGATCACGTAGATGTGGTGGTCGAACGGGCTGCTGCCCGGTTCGGCGTCGGGGTCGAACAGACCGCGCTCATAGCGCGCCGCCATCGCCATCCCGACCGCCGAGGCCAATCCCTGGCCCAACGGGCCGGTGGTGATCTCGACGCCCTCGGTGTGCCGGAACTCCGGGTGCCCGGGGGTCTTGGAGCCGAAGGTGCGCAGCGATTCGATGTCGGAGAGCTCCAGCCCGAACCCGCCCAGGTAGAGCTGCAGGTACAACGTCAGGCTGCTGTGCCCGGCCGACAGCACGAACCGGTCGCGGCCCAGCCAGTGGACATCGCTGGGATCGTGGCGCATGGCCCGCTGGAACAGCGTGTAGGCCAGCGGGGCCAGGCTCATGGCGGTTCCGGGATGGCCGTTGCCGACCTTCTGCACGGCGTCGGCGGCCAGAACCCGGATGGTGTCGACCGCAGCCGAATCGATCTCGGTCCAGTCGTCGGGGTGGTGCGCTTGAGTGAGCTCGGAGATCTCTTCGGCAGTGGTCACTAATTCAGTCCTCAGTCCAGTCCACAGTCGGGGGTCATAAAACTGATCAATTTCACCCTAGTGCCGGTTGGCGGCCGGTAGCAGGTCCAGAATGGGGTGTACCCAATGAAGCCGGTGTGAAAATATCTCGTTGGGGTTCAGCACCGCGAAACCGCCGAATCGACCCCTGCGGGTCCGCGGGCGCGCTCGCGACGTCTACCATCGTGCGTAGTAGAAGCTGCGCGCGGCTGCGATTTCACCGAGGAGTTAATGCGTGAGCGTTCGCGGGCGCCCAGATATCGTGGCGCCGGGCCGGACCGAAGGCCTGTTGCAGGGCCGGGTCGTCGGCAAGGTGCTGGCCTATGTGGCGTTGACCAAGCCACGGGTGATCGAGCTGCTGTTGGTCACCGCGATTCCGGCGATGCTGCTGGCGCACCGTGGCGCCGTCGAGCCGTTGCTCATCCTGAACACGCTGCTGGGCGGCATCATGGCGGCGGGCGGCGCCAACACCCTGAACTGCGTGGCCGACGCCGACATCGACAAGGTGATGAAGCGGACCGCGCGCCGGCCGCTGGCCAGGGCGGCGGTGCCCAGGCGTAACGCGCTGATCTTCGGCCTGGTGCTCAGCGCGGGCTCGTTCGGCTGGCTGTGGTGGACCACCAACCTGCTCTCCGGCGTGCTGGCCGTGGCCACCATCGCGTTCTACGTGTTCGTCTACACATTGCTGCTCAAGCGGCGCACCTCGCAGAACGTGGTGTGGGGCGGGGCGGCCGGGTGCATGCCGGTGATGATCGGCTGGTCGGCGGTCACCGGCACCATCGGGTGGCCGGCGCTGGCAATGTTCGCGGTGATCTTCTTCTGGACGCCGCCGCACACTTGGGCGCTGGCGATGCGGTACAAAGAAGACTACAAAGTGGCCGGCGTGCCGATGCTGCCCGCGGTGGCGACCGAGCGTCAGGTCACCAAGCAGATCCTGATCTACACCTGGCTGACGGTGCTGTCGACGCTGGCGCTCGCGCTGGCCGCCGGGTGGCTGTATGCGGCGGTCGCGGTGGTGGCCGGGGTCTGGTTCCTGGCGATGGCCCACCAGCTGTACGCAGGCGTGCGCGCCGGCGAGGAGATCAAGCCGCTGCGGCTGTTTCTGCAGTCCAACAACTACTTGGCGCTGGTGTTCTGCGCGCTGGCCATCGACTCGGTGATCGCGCTGCCGACGTTGTTCTGACCCTCGACTCTCTGCGCCGAGCGTCCCGAAATGTACGTCGACACGCCGTGCGGCACCGGCATTTTGAGGACGCTGGACCTAGGGCAGCAGCACGATCGAGCCGGACGTCTTCCGCCCCTGCAGATCGATGTGCGCACGCGCGGCGTCGGCCAGCGGATAGCTGTGGCCGACCTCGACCCGCACCGCCCCGCTCTCGATCACCTCGAACAATGCGGCTGCGCGCGAACTGAATTCGGGTCCAGTGCGGATGAAGTGGGCCAGTGAGGGCCGGGTCAGGTACACCGAACCGGCGTGGTTGAGCCGCTGCGGGTCCACGGGCGCGACGGGTCCGCTGGCAGCGCCGAACAGGGCCAGCGTGCCGCGCACCGAGAGGCTGGCCAGGCTCGCGTCGAAGGTGGTCGCCCCCACGCCGTCGTACACCGCAGCCACCCCCGCACCGTCGGTGAGCGCGCGGATTCGCTGACCGAACTGACCGGCGTCGTCGGGGTAGGGGAGCACCTCGGCGGCCCCGGCCTGCCGCGACAGCGCCTCTTTCTCCGGCGTCGACACCGTGGTGATCACCCGCGCTCCCAGTGCGGTGGCCCACTGCGTCAGGATCAGGCCCACCCCACCGGCGCCAGCGTGGATCAGGATGCTCTCGCCGCTCTGCACCGCGTACACCGACTTGAGCAGATACTGCGCGGTCAGGCCTTTCAGCAGTGCCGACGCGGCGACCTCGGAGCTGACTGCGTCGGGCACCTTGGCGGTCAAATATGCTGGGGCAGTGCAGAATTCGGCGTACCCGCCGTTGGCTGACGGGCTCGCCACCCGGTCGCCGACGGCAATGTCGTCGCCCGCTTCGGGGCCGGCCGCGACCACCGTTCCGCACACCTCGGAGCCCAGCACGAAGGGCAGCGGGCGCGGGTACTGGCCGGAACGGAAGTAGGTGTCGATGTAGTTGACGCCGATGGCCTCCGCCTTGATCAGCAGCTCGCCGGGGCCGGGCTCGGGCTGGGCCACCTCGGTGTAGTTCAGGACCTCGGGACCGCCGGTTTCGCTGACTTCGATCGCACGCATGGGGGATATCATGCCCGGGCATGAAACTAGCCCGACCGGACGTCTTCCATCCGCGCATCGTGCTGGCGGGCAGTCCTCAGCGTCCCGCCGGCGACGGCGACGACGCGGGGCTGGTGGCCGCGCTGCGACACCGGGGTCTGCAGGCCCGATGGCTGTCCTGGGATGACCCGGAGGTCGCCGCGGCACACCTGGTGATCCTGCGGGCCACCCACGATTACGCCACCCGGCTCGACGAGTTCCTGACCTGGGCGCACGGTGCGCAGCAGGTGCTCAACCCGCCCGCTGTCGTCGCCTGGAACGCCGATCGGCGCTACCTGGACGATCTGGCGGCTCGGGGGGTGCCGACGGTGCCGGGCTCGACGTGCGCGCCCGGCGAGCGGGCCCGGTTGCCGCGCGAGGGCCACATCTTCGTCGGACCCGTCGTCGGCACCGGGACGCGGCGATGCAGCGTTCCGGCAGCGGCCCGCACTGAAGTCGACGAGCAACACCGCGCCGGCCGGACCGTGTTCGTCCAGGCGGGCTCTGGCCCGGAAACGGTGCTGGTATTTCTCGGTGGCAGGCCGTCGCACGCGTTCGTCCCGCGGGGCGACACCCTGCATCAGGGGGAGGTGGATTTCGAACTTTGGGACGTCGGCGCCGCCGCGCTGGCCGCCGCACCGGGGGAGCTGCTGTATGCACGGGTTCATCTGGTCGGTCACCGGGTGCTCGAACTGCAGCTGATCGACCCGGCGCTGGGCTGGCTGCGCCTGGACACCCAGACCCGTGAGCAGGCTCAGCGGCAGTTCGCGCTGGCCGTGGAGTCAGCCTGCGAAGGTCTCGGGCTCGGCCCGTTCTCGCATCGACGCCCATAACGCCGCGGTAGCCGCGGTGCACGCCGCCGCGCCGGCCACGTGGAGGGCGACCAACACCGCGGGGACCCCGGTGTAGAACTGGGCGGTGCCGACGGCGGCCTGGGCGGTCACCAGCGCGAGCAGGACGCCGAGCCGCCGCAGCGTGTCCCGGCAAGCGTGCACCGCCACCAGCCCGAAGCACAGGCCCACCAGCAGCGCGAAATAGGACACCAGCAGCGACGAGTGGGCGTGCACCAGGGTGGTGACCTCGACCTTGAGCCGCGGGACCGTGCGGCTGGGGCTCTTGTCGCCGGCATGCGGGCCGGCCGCGGTCACCAGCGTGCCGGTCACCAGAACCGCGGCCAGATTCAGAGCGCTGAGCACGGTGAGCAGGCGCAGCGGCCGGGGCACCCGAACCCGGACCACACCGTCATCCGGCTCGCCGACCTTGACGTAGAGCAGCACCGACAGCCACACCATCGTCATCGACGCCAGCAAGTGGATCGCGACGGTCCACCACAGCAACCCGGTGCGTACGGTGATGCCGCCGATGACCGCCTGCACCACGGTCGAGGCCGGCATCAGCCACGCGTAGACCAGCACCTCGCGGCGGCGTCGCGCCCGGGTGACCGCCAGTACGGCCAGCGCGGCGGTGACGACGACCGCGAAGGTGATCATCCGGTTGCCGAACTCGACGGCCTGGTGGATGCGCGGCACTTCGGCGTGGGCGACGGGGGTGAAGCTGCCCGGAAAGCACTGCGGCCAGGTCGGGCAGCCCAGGCCCGAGGCGGTGACGCGGACGATCGCGCCGGTGACCGCGATGCCGCCCTGGGTGAGGATGACGGCGGCGGCGATCCAGCGTTGGATGCGCAGGCTGGGGTCGGGGAGCCGGTCCACCAGCCGCATCAACGCCCCTCCGACCGTCACCGAACGATCGTATCGACGACTACGTCGTGTAGTAGAGCAGCCCCCGGCCGTTGACACTGCGCTGAGGGCGCGCACTCGAACTTTCCCGCCCCGGGCGCAGAGCCAACGCCCCCGGACGGCTCAGACGAAGCGGAACCACCGCCGCGCCGCCAGCGCGGCCACCGCACCCCACACGGTCAGCACGGCGATCCCGAACCAGTCCACCCGCAAGCTCATGGCCTGCGACAGCGCCTCGGTCAGCGCTCCCGACGGCGTCACCCGCGCCGCCCACTTGATCGCCGTCGGGACCAGGTCCGTCTCGAGTGTCAGGGCACCGAAACCGGCGAAGACGAACCACAACAGGTTGGCCAGCGCCAACACGATCTCGGCGCGCAGCGTCCCGCCGAGCAGCAGACCCAGCGCGGCGAACGCCCAGGTGCCCAGCCCGATCACCACCGCGCCCAAGGCCAGCGCAGCCGGCGCCGGCCGCCAGCCGACCGCAATCCCGATGCCGCCCAAGATGATTGACTGCAGGAACACAGTGAACATCACAGCCAGTGACTTGCCGACGATGATGCCCCAGACCGGCAGCGGGGTGGCCCCCAGCCGCTTCAGGGCGCCGTAGCGGCGGTCGAAGGCCACCGCGATCGCCTGGCCGGTGAACGCGGTGGAGATCACGGCCAGCGCCATGATGGCGGGGGTGAACACCGCGGCACGCGGCTCGCGGAACGAACCGAACGGCAGCAGGCTCAAGCCCACCAGCAGCGTGATCGGGATGAACATGGTCAGCAGCAACTGCTCGCCATTGCGCAGCAGCAGCTTGGCTTCCAGACCGAATTGCGCGGCCAGCATCCGGGATACCGCGCTGGGGCGCGGGTCCGGGGTGAAGGTTCCTGCCGGAAAGCTCATGACCGCAACTTTCTGCCGGTCAGGTCGAGGAACACGTCTTCGAGGCTGCGTTGTTCGACCCGCATGTCGGTGGCCAGCACGTCGATCTGAGCGCACCACGCCGTGATGGTGGCCAGCACCTGCGGACCGACCGGTCCCTCGACCAGGTACTCGCCCGGGGACAACTCGCTGGCCTGGTAGTCCTCCGGCAGCGCCGAGCTCAACAGCGACAGGTCGAGGCGCGGCGGCGCGCTGAACCGCAGCTGGTCTTTGGCGCCGCTGCGCATCAGCTCGGCCGGCGTGCCGGACGCGACCATCGTCCCGTGGTCGATGATCACCAGCCGGTCGGCGAGCTCTTCGGCCTCTTTGAGCTGGTGCGTCGTCAACACCACGGTGACGCCGTCGCGGCGCAGCGCGTCGATCAGTTCCCACACCAGCAGCCGCGCGTGGGCGTCCATCCCGGCGGTGGGCTCGTCGAGAAAGACCAGTTCGGGACGGCCGACCAGGGCGCAGGCCAGCGCGAGCCGCTGCTGCTGGCCGCCGGAGAGCCGCTTGTAGGTGGTGCGGGCCGCTTCGGTCAGGCCCAGGATGTCCAGCAGCCACGTCGGGTCCAGCGGGTCGGCGGCATAGGAGGCCACCAGATCCAGCATTTCCCCGGCGCGCGCCGCCGGGTAGCCGCCGCCGCCCTGCAACATCACGCCGATCCGGGGCCGCAGGCGCGCGTTGTCGGCGATCGGGTCCAATCCGAGGACCTCGATGCTGCCGGCGTCAGGTCGCACGAAGCCCTCGCACATCTCGACGGTGGTGGTCTTACCGGCGCCGTTGGGACCCAGCAGGGCGAAGACTTCGGCGGCATGCACGTCCAGATCGAGGCCGGACACGGCCTGGACGGACCCGTACTGTTTGCGCACCCCGCGCAGCCGCACCACGCATTCGCGGTCGAGGGGGACTGAGCTCACGTGGAATCAGCGTAGGCGTCGGGAGTGGTGGCCGTCGCCGAGGGCTGGATCTCGGTCGCCGGCTCGGCAGGTGCCGGTTCCGGGTTCTCCTCGTCCAGGGGTCGCCACGGCAGCCGGTGATAGGTCAGCGAAATGAGCACCACCACGATGAACGCGCTGGCCAGCGTGGCGTCGACGATCTGGAACAGGGCGAACCGGTCCCCGTTGGCGGTGGGACCGAAGATGCCCACGATCAACGTGATCACGATCGCCGCGGCGCGGAATCCGGTGCGGGTCGCCCACGCGGCCAGCGGAATGATGGCCCAGAGCAGGTACCAGGGTTGCACCACCGGGAACAGCAGCACGGTCAGCCCCAGCGCCACGCCCAGTCCGCCGATCGGGTGTAGCCGGCCGCGGAAGACGGCCAGCAACAGCCAGCAGACCATCACCATGATGATCAGCACGCCGATGGCACGGGTCAGCGACAGTATCGCGGTGGTGTGATCGCCCAGGCCCAGCAGAATGCCCACCTGCCCGGTCCCCAGCGCCAGCAGCGTGGGCGGTGACATCCAGCTGCGCACCACGTTGGCGGTGCCCAGGGTGTAGATCCAGCCGAAACCCAGCCCGCTGGCCCATCCGACGATGCCCATCACCGTCAACGCCAACCCCGCCATGCCGAGGCCGGAGAGCAGCAACGCCTTGATGCTGCCGCCGCAACGGTAGGCCAGCGCGCCGGTGACGAAGCCCAGCGCCAGCAGCGAGGGCAGTTTCACCTGTGACGACAGCACCATCAGGACCGATCCGAACACCAGCATCCCCAGCGGGCGCCAGTCCGGGCCGATCCGCCACGAATGCGGCAGCAGGCGTTCCGAGCCGGTCGAGTCCAGGCCCCGCAACGCGAATTCAGCGCCGGTGAGCATCAGTCCCAGCATCAACGCCTCGTTGTGGATGCCGGCCACCAGATGCATGAACAGCAGCGGGTTCGCCGCGCCCAGCCAGAGCGCGCTGACTTCGGCCACCCCGCACCGCCGGGCCAGCCGCGGCGTGGCCCACACGATCAGGGCCACCCCCAGCAGCACCACCAGTCGGTGGAACAACACCGCGGCGACGATGTTCTCGCCCGTGATCGAGGAGATGCCGCGCCCGATCCACAGGAACAGCGGACCGTAGGGCGCCGGGGTCTCGCGCCACAGGCTGGGCACCGACAGGGTGAACACGTGGCCCAGGCCCAGGCCGGACGCCGGACCCACCCGGTAGGGGTCCAGGCCGTCCAGCGAGATCTGGCTCTGGGCCAGATACGAGTAGACGTCTTTGCTGTACATCGGGGGAGCGATCAGCAGCGGCAGCATCCACAGCACCAGGGTGCGGTCCAGGTCGCCGCGCGACATCCGCCGCTTGCCCGACGCGAACCGGCCCAGCATCAGCCAGGCCAGTGCCATCATCACCGCGCCGGTGGTGGTCATCGTCAGCGCGACGGTCTGGATGCGCGACGGCAGGTTGAGCAACCGGACGCCGAAGGTCGGGTCCTGCACGACGGGCCGGGCGCCGTCGCCCAGGGCGCCGATCGCCATCAGCACGGTGCCGGTGGCGCCGAAGAGCCGGGTGCGCTTGAGTGCCGCGAATTCGGTGGCGTTGAGTGGCTTTCCCACCGTCTGCTCGTCGCCGTGCAGGGCGGCGATCGACGAGCTCAAGGTGCGGTGGCGGGCTGCCATCTGAGCAGCGTAACGGCAGCTGCTGTTGCTCTCGTCACGTAAGGGCACCCTTGCTGGACCGCCGGCGGGAATTGCGACACACTGGTGTTGTGAAAATCCAATCCGAGCTGGGCGGCGCTGTGTCTGCGGCCGCCCCTGCCGGGGTGCCCGCGGTCAGCGCTGCCGGGTCGGAGGGTCACACCAGGCGCGCGATCGTGCGACTGCTACTGGAATCCGGGTCCATCACCGCCACCGAGATCAGCGAGCGACTGGGCTTGTCGGCCGCCGGAGTGCGCCGCCACCTCGACGCGCTCATCGACGCCGGCGAGGCCGAGTCCGTGGCCGCCGCGTCCTGGCAGCAGGTGGGTCGGGGGCGGCCGGCCAAGCGTTACCGCCTGACCGCAGCGGGACGCGCCAAGCTCGACCATTCCTATGACGACCTAGCTTCCGCGGCGATTCGGCAGCTCCGCGAAATCGGCGGCGACGTTGCGGTGCAGAAGTTCGCGCGCCGCCGTATCGACGCGCTGTTGTCCGATGTGGCGCCGGCCGACGGCGCCGACGATTCCGCTGTCGAAGCTGCCGCGTCGCGCATTGCGCAGGCGCTGACGCAGGCCGGTTACGTCGCCACCACCACCCGGGTGGGTGGGCCGGTGCAGGGTGTGCAAATCTGCCAGCATCACTGCCCGGTGTCCCACGTGGCCGAGGAATTCCCGGAGTTGTGCGAAGCCGAGCAGCAGGCGATGTCTGAGGTGCTCGGCACCCACGTGCAGTTGTTGGCGACGATCGTCAACGGTGACTGTGCCTGCACCACCCACGTGCCACTCAAACTGGCGCCCAGCCCGCGCCCGACCACCAGCAATGAAGGAGCGTCCTGATGACCCTCGAAGCAGCTAGAGAGCCGCTGACCCAGGAGCAGACGATCGACTCGCTGGGCCGCTACGGCTACGGCTGGGCCGACTCCGACGTCGCCGGCGCCAGTGCGCAGCGCGGCTTGTCCGAGGCGGTGGTGCGCGACATCTCTGCCAAGAAAAGCGAGCCGGAGTGGATGCTGGACATCCGACTGAAGGCGCTGGGAATCTTCGACAAGAAGCCGATGCCGAACTGGGGATCCAACCTCGAAGGCATTGACTTCGACAACATCAAGTACTTTGTGCGCTCCAGCGAGAAGCAGGCCGCGACCTGGGATGATCTGCCCGCCGACATCAAGAACACCTACGACAAGCTGGGCATCCCGGAGGCCGAGAAGCAGCGGCTGGTCTCCGGTGTCGCCGCCCAGTACGAGTCAGAAGTTGTTTACCACTCCATTCGCGAGGACCTCGAAAAGCAGGGCGTCATCTTCCTGGACACCGACACCGCGTTGCGAGAGCACCCGGAGATCTTCAAGAAGTACTTCGGCACGGTGATTCCCGCCGGGGACAACAAGTTCTCCGCGCTGAACACCGCGGTGTGGTCGGGCGGCAGCTTCATCTACGTGCCGCCGGGCGTGCACGTCGACATCCCGCTGCAGGCCTACTTCCGGATCAACACCGAGAACATGGGCCAGTTCGAGCGGACGCTGATCATCGTCGACGAGAACGCTTATGTGCACTACATCGAGGGCTGCACCGCGCCGATCTACAAGTCGGACTCGCTGCACTCCGCGGTGGTGGAAATCATCGTAAAGCCCGGTGGCCGTTGCCGTTACACCACCATCCAGAACTGGTCGAACAACGTCTACAACCTGGTCACCAAGCGCGCCCGCGCCGAAGCCGGCGCCACCATGGAATGGGTCGACGGCAACATCGGATCCAAGGTCACCATGAAATACCCGGCGGTCTGGATGACCGGTGAGCACGCCAAGGGTGAGGTGCTCTCGATCGCGTTCGCCGGCGAGGACCAGCACCAGGACACCGGCGCCAAGATGCTGCACCTGGCGCCCAACACGTCGAGCAACATCGTGTCCAAGTCGGTGGCCCGCGGCGGCGGTCGTACCTCCTACCGCGGTCTGGTTCAGGTCAACAAGGGTGCGCACGGGTCGCGCTCGTCGGTGAAATGCGATGCGCTGCTGGTGGATACGATCAGCCGCAGCGACACCTACCCCTACGTCGACATCCGTGAAGACGACGTCACGATGGGCCATGAGGCCACCGTCTCCAAGGTCAGCGAGAACCAGCTGTTCTACCTGATGAGCCGCGGCATGACCGAGGACGAGGCGATGGCGATGGTGGTGCGCGGGTTCGTCGAGCCGATCGCCAAGGAACTGCCGATGGAGTACGCGCTGGAGCTCAACCGGCTGATCGAGCTGCAGATGGAGGGTGCGGTCGGATGACGGCCGGCACCGCAGCAGCTGCCCTGAACAAGGGGGAGCTGTTCTCCTCCTTTGATGTCGACGCCTTCGAGGTGCCGCACGGTCGCGACGAGTTGTGGCGGTTCACCCCGCTCAAGCGGCTGCGCGGCCTGCACGACGGCTCCGCGCAAGCCACCGGCAGCGCGCAACTTGCCGTCACCGAACACGACGGCGTGACCACCGAGAAAGTGCGCCGCGGCGACGAACGCCTCGGTCAGGGCGGTGTCCCCGCTGACCGCGTTGCGGCGCAGGCGTTTTCGTCGTTCAACTCCGCCACGCTGGTCACCGTCGGCCGTGACCGACAGATCGCCGAACCGATCAACATCACCGTCGCGGGTCCCGGTGCGGGCGCCACCGCCTATGGGCACCTGCAAATCCGTGTCGAGGAATTCGGCGAGGCCGTCGTCGTCATCGATCACCGGGGCAGCGGAACCTACGCCGACAACGTGGAATTTGTCGTCGCGGACGCCGCCCGGCTCACCGTCATCTGGATCGCCGACTGGGCCGACGACGGCGTGCACCTCAGCGCCCACCACGGCAGGCTCGGCAAGGACGCGGTGCTCAAACACGCCACCGTCACGCTGGGCGGTGAGGTGGTGCGGATGTCGGCCACTGTGCGTTTCGCCGCTCCCGGTGGCGACGCGGACCTGTTGGGTCTGTACTTCGCCGACGACGGCCAGCACCTCGAGTCGCGGCTGCTGGTCGACCACGCTCAGCCCGACTGCAAGTCCAACGTGCTGTACAAGGGTGCGCTGCAAGGAGATCCGTCGTCCAAGCGACCCGACGCGCACACCGTCTGGATCGGCGACGTGCTGATCCGCGCCGAGGCCACCGGCACCAACACCTTCGAGATGAACCGCAACCTGGTGCTCACCGACGGCGCCCGCGCGGACTCGGTACCCAACCTGGAGATCGAGACCGGTGAGATCGCTGGGGCCGGACACGCCAGCGCCACTGGACGTTTCGACGACGAGCAACTGTTCTACCTGCGCTCCCGCGGCATCCCCGAGGAGCAGGCCCGCCGGTTGGTGATCCGCGGATTCTTCGGTGAGATCATCGCCAAGATCGCGGTGCCCGAGCTACGGGAACGCCTCACCGCAGCCATCGAACACGAACTGGAAATCACGGAGAAGAACACAGCCTCATGACCACTCTGGAGATCAAAGACCTGCACGTCAGCGTCGAAAACAAAGATGCCGCGGCCGGGGAGCGCGAGATCCCCATCCTCAAGGGCGTCGATCTCACCGTGCAGTCCGGTGAGACACATGCGCTGATGGGCCCCAACGGCTCCGGTAAGTCGACGCTGTCCTACGCCATCGCCGGCCACCCCAAATACCTTGTCACGTCCGGATCCATCACCCTGGACGGCGCGGACGTGCTGGCGATGAGCGTCGACGAACGTGCGCGGGCCGGGCTGTTCCTGGCGATGCAGTACCCGGTCGAGGTGCCCGGTGTCTCGGTGTCGAACTTCCTGCGTACGGCCGCCACCGCCATCCGCGGCGAGGCGCCCAAGCTGCGGCACTGGGTCAAAGAGGTCAAAACCGCGATGGCCGCCCTGGAGGTTGACCCGGCCTTCGCCGAGCGCAGCGTCAACGAGGGTTTCTCCGGCGGCGAGAAGAAGCGCCACGAGATCCTGCAGCTCGAGCTGCTCAAGCCCAAGATCGCCATCCTGGACGAGACCGACTCCGGCCTGGACGTCGACGCGCTGCGGGTGGTGAGCGACGGCGTGAACCGCTACGCGCAGGCCGAGCACGGCGGCGTCCTGCTGATCACGCACTACACCCGCATCCTGCGCTACATCCGGCCGGAATATGTGCACGTGTTCGTCGGCGGTCGCATCGCGGAATCGGGCGGGCCCGAGCTGGCCGACGAACTCGAGCAGAACGGTTACGAGCGCTTTCAGCAAGCAGCACCCACCGGGGCCTAACATGCTGGACCTGACGGCCATCCGCGCCGATTTCCCCATCCTCAAGCGCATCATGCGCGGCGGAAATCAGTTGGCGTACCTGGATTCCGGCGCCACCTCGCAGCGGCCGTTGCAAGTCCTCGACGCCGAGCGCGAGTTTCTGCTGACCGCCAACGGCGGCGTGCACCGGGGTGCGCATCAGTTGATGGAAGAGGCCACCGACGCCTACGAGCAGGGTCGGGCCGACATTGCGGGCTTCGTCGGCGCCGACCCCGACGAACTGGTGTTCACCAAGAACGCCACCGAATCGCTCAACCTGGTGTCATATGTACTGGGGGACAGCCGGTTCGAGCGTGCGGTAGGGCCGGGCGACGTGATCGTCACCACCGAACTCGAACACCACGCCAACCTGATCCCCTGGCAGGAGTTGGCCCGCCGGACCGGAGCCACGCTCAAGTGGTACGGCGTGACCAACGACGGCCGCATCGACCTGGACTCGCTGCAGCTCGACGAACGCGTCAAAGTCGTTGCCTTCAGCCATCATTCCAACGTCACCGGTGCCTTGGCGCCGGTCGCCGAACTGGTCGCCCGCGCCGGCGCGGTGGGGGCGCTGACCGTCCTGGACGCCTGCCAGTCGGTACCGCACCAGCCGGTCGACTTCCACGCGGACGGCGTCGACTTCGCCGCCTTCTCCGGGCATAAGATGCTGGGGCCCAACGGAATCGGCGTGCTGTACGGCCGGCGTGAACTGCTGGCCGCCATGCCCCCGTTCCTCACCGGCGGTTCGATGATCGAGTCGGTCACCATGACGGCCTCCAGCTACGCGCCCGCCCCGCAGCGCTTCGAGGCGGGCACACCGATGACCTCACAGGTGGTCGGCTTGGCCGCGGCCGCACGCTATCTCCAAGCCATCGGGATGGACGCTGTCGAGTCCCACGAACGCGAACTGGTTGCCCAGGCCATCGACGGCCTGTCCCGCATCGACGGCGTCCGCATCGTCGGTCCGACATCCATGCAGGACCGCGGGTCCCCGGTGTCGTTCGTCGTCGACGGCGTGCACGCCCACGACGTGGGTCAGGTGCTTGACGACGACGGTGTGGCGGTCCGGGTCGGGCACCACTGCGCGCTGCCGTTGCACCGCAGGTTCGGTCTGGCCGCCACCGCCCGCGCATCGTTCGCCGTGTATAACACCGCCGAGGAGGTCGACCGGCTGGTAGCGGGCGTGCGACGGTCCGTGGATTTCTTTGGGAGAGACTGACTTTGCGTCTCGAGCAGATGTACCAGGACGTGATCCTGGACCACTACAAGCATCCGCACCACCGCGGACTGCGCGAACCGTTCGGCGCCGAGGTGTTCCACGTCAACCCGGTGTGCGGCGACGAGGTGACGCTGCGGGTGGCGCTGTCCGAGGACGGCGAGACCGTCGCCGACATCTCCTATGACGGGCAGGGCTGTTCGATCAGCCAGGCGGCGACCTCGGTGCTGACCGATCAGGTGATCGGGCAGAGCGTGCCGCAGGCGCTGCAGACCGTCGACGCGTTCAGCGCCATGGTGTCGTCGCGGGGCAATGTGCAGGGCGATGAGGATGTGCTGGGCGACGGAGTAGCGTTTGCAGGGGTGGCCAAGTATCCGGCGCGGGTCAAATGCGCGTTGCTCGGCTGGATGGCGTTCAAAGATGCGCTCGCGCAGGCCCACGCAGCTTTCGAGGAGGTCGACAGATGAGCGAAACCGCACTGCCCGGTAGCGAGAACAGCGCACCCGACGAGGAACTGCTCGCCGAGATGGAAGAGGCGATGCGCGACGTCGTCGACCCGGAGCTGGGCATCAACGTCGTCGACCTGGGCTTGGTATACGGCCTCAACCTGGAAGAGGGCGAAGAAGGCACGATCGCTCTGGTCGACATGACGCTGACGTCGGCGGCCTGCCCGCTGACCGATGTGATCGAGGACCAGTCGCGCTCGGCGTTGATCGGCAGCGGGTTGGTCGACGAGTTGCGCATCAACTGGGTCTGGAATCCGCCGTGGGGTCCGGACAAGATCACCGAAGACGGCCGCGAGCAACTCCGGGCGCTGGGATTCACGGTCTGATTCAAGCGGCGGTGTGGTTGGCCGCCCTCCGGGCGGACAGCCGCACGGTGCCGTGTCATTGGCCAGCCGGAACCCCGAGGGCCAGCAGGGCGACGTCGTCTTCGACGCCACGGCCGAGGTCGGTCAGCAATCCTTGCAATGCGGCCATGAGGTCCGCGGCCGTCGACGGAGCGTGCGCTTGCGCGAACCGCAGCAACGCGCCGTCGTCGTCGTACCGTTCACGGCCCCGTCCGGTGCGGGCCTCGGTCAGCCCGTCGGAGTAGAGCAGCAACGTGTCGCCGGCGACCAGGCGTAGCCGGGTGGCCACGAAGTCCGGTCTGGCCAGGATGCCCACGGGTTGGCCGCCCGCGGTGGAGACTTCCCGGACCTCGCCGGCCGAACCGAGCAACAGGGCAGGCGGATGCCCACCGCTGGCCAGATGAACGTCAATGCCGGACGGGGAGGGGCGAAGGGTCCCGACGATGACGGTGGCGAAGGTGTGTGCATCGCGGGGAGCGCGCTGTTTGAGAACCTTGTCCACGGTGTGCAGCACCGACACCGGGTCGGCGGTGGACATCACCGCCGCAGCCCGCAGGGTGTACCGGGTCAGCGAGGTCACCGCGGCCGCTGCCGCACCCTTGCCGGCGACGTCGCCCAGGAAAAACCCCCAGGTGTCGCCCGCGAGGGGGAACAGGTCATAGAAGTCGCCGCCGACCTCGCCGGTAGCGGCGTGATAGTGGGCGATGGCCTGCACGGACGGCGGCGGGGACAAAGACGGCGGGAGCAGCGACCGCTGCAAGGTGGCGGCCAGCAGTTCCGCGCGGGCCTGCTCGGCCTCCGCGCGGCGCCGTTCGTCCAGCAGTTCGCGTTCATAGGAGCGCCGCTTGCGCGCATCGTGGATCGCCATCCGGATGAGCTGCGGCGATCCTTTGGCGTTTGCTGTGATCAACACCGGCAGCCGGGTCGCGTCGGCTCGCACCAGGTCGATCGCCATCTCGGCGACGCTGAGATTGACCTGGAGCAGCGGTGCGAAATGGGTCTCGTAATGGATGCGGGCGCCGGCGCTGAACAGCTCGGTGAACTGCCGGCCGACCAGCTCGTTCGGCGAGTACCCGAGCCAGTCGGCCAGCACGGCATTGACCGCGGTGATGCGCCGGTCGGTGGTCGCGCACAGCAGACCGCAGGGCGCGTTGTCGAAGAAGTCTTCGGGTTGGAAATCTGTCACTGAGCAAACGCTGCGATTTGGGCGGCGGTGGCCTCGGGTGCGCTCAGCTGCGGGCAGTGCCCGGTCGTGTCCAGGGTGACCAGGGTGCTGCCGGCAATGTGTTCAGCGACGTACGCGCCGACACCGGTGGGGGCGATGGCGTCCTCGGCGCATTCCAGCACCAGCGTAGGTAGTGAGACCCGGGACAGGTCCGCGCGGTTGTCGGACAGAAAAGTCGTGCGCGCGAACACTTTTGCGCACGCAGGGTCGGTGCGGCAGAAGGTCTCGGCGAGTTCCTCGGACAGTTCGGGGCGGTCCGGGTTGCCCACGATGGTCGGGGCGATCGCGTGCGACCAGCCCAGGTAGTTGCTGTCCAGCGAGTCGAGCAGATCGTCGATGTCGGCGCGGGTGAATCCGCCGCGGTAGTCGGCGTCGTCGATGTAGCAGGGTGACGGCGTCACCAGCACCAGCTTGGCAAACGCGTCGGGACGCTCGGCGGCGGCCAGCACACCCATCATCGCGGCAACCGAGTGGCCGACGAAGACCGGATCGCGCAACTGCAGCTGGTCGACGAGCTCGAGGATGTCCGTCGCGTAACCGTCCAGGCTGGCGTAACGCTGCGGATCCCACGCCGAAGGGTCAGCACCGCCCGAGCCGACGTGGTCGAACAGCACGACGCGGAAATGCCGGCTCAACGGCGCGGTGACGCGGCGCCACATCTCCTGGTCGCAGCCAAATCCGTGCGCCAGCATGAGCGTCGGCGCCTCCTCGGGGCCGAGGAAGTGCACATTGTTCCGGACACGGACATCCATGCCGTAATAATCGCACGTCCGCCGGCGGTCGGTCCGTGCGTCAGAACGCCTCTTCGGGCATCCGCATGATGTCGTCGTCGGTGTTCTCGATGACGCTGCGCAACCCGGCCAGTTTGGGCAGCACGTTCTTGGCGAAGAAGCCCGAAACCGCGACTTTGCCCTGATAGAAGGCCTGGTCGCCGGGTGACCGATCGCCGGCCAATGCCGCCTGGGCCACGCCGGCCTGGACCAGCAGCCGCCAGCCGATCAGCAGGTCACCGACGGCGAGCAGGTAGCGCACCGATCCCAGGCCGACCTTGTAGATGTCGGTGGGGTGCTGGGCGGCCGACATCAGGTATCCCATCAACGCGGTCGTCATGCCGGTGACGTCGTCCAGCGCGGCCTGCAGCAGTTCGGCCTGATCTTTGAGCGACTCGTCGATGTTCTCGATGGTTGTGTTGATCTGGTTCGTCAGGTGGGTCAGCGACTGGCCGTGGTCGCGAACGATCTTGCGGAAGAAGAAATCCATCGCCTGGATCGCCGTGGTGCCCTCGTAGAGTGAGTCGATCTTGGAGTCCCGGATGTACTGCTCGATGGGGTAGTCCTGCAGGAATCCCGAACCGCCCAGTGTCTGCAGGGATTCCGTCAAGATCTCGTATGCCCGCTCGGAGCCCACACCCTTGACGATCGGCAGCAGCAAGTCGTCGACGCGATGTGCCATGTCATGATCTGCTCCCGAAACATGTTGTGCGACATCGTCATCCTGATGTGCAGCGGCATAGAGGTACAGCGCGCGCAGCCCTTCGGCGTAAGCCTTCTGGGTCATCAGGCTGCGCCGCACGTCGGGGTGGTGCATGATCGTGACCCGCGGCGCGGTCTTGTCGGTCATCTGGGTGAGGTCGGCGCCCTGCACCCGTTCCTTGGCGTAGGCCAGCGCGTTGAGGTAGCCCGTGGACAAGGTGCCGGAAGACTTGACGCCGATCGTCATTCGGGCGTGCTCGATCACAGTGAACATCTGCGCGATGCCGTTGTGCACGCCGCCGACCAGGTAGCCGACCGCGGGGACGTCGGTGGCGCCGAACGTCAGCTCGCAGGTCGGCGAGGTCTTGAGCCCCATCTTGTGCTCGAGGTTGGTGACGTACACGCCGTTGCGTTCGCCGAGTTCACCGGTCTCCGAGTCGAACAGATAGTTGGGGACGTAGAACAGGCTCAACCCTTTGGTGCCGGGCCCGGCGCCCTCGGGCCGGGCGAGCACCAGATGGAAGATGTTCTCCGTGGTGGCGCCGACGTCGCCGCCGGAGATGAACCGCTTGACGCCCTCGATGTGCCAGGTGCCGTCGGGCTGCTCGACGGCCTTGGTGCGCCCCGCGCCTACATCGGAGCCGGCGTCAGGTTCGGTGAGCACCATGGTGGCCTGCCAGCCGCGCTCGATTCCCAGTGCAGCCCAATGCTTTTGCTCCTCGTTGCCCTCTAGGAAGAGGGGTTGGGACAACACCGGGCCGAAGTTCAGGAAGGACACCGACGGGTTCGCGCAGTAGATCATCTCGTTGACGGCCCAGGTCAGCGGCGGAGGTGCGGCCATGCCGCCGATCTCCTCGGCCAGGCCCAGCCGCCACCACTCGGCGTCTTTGATGGCCTGCAACGTCTTGACCACCTCGGGCGGGATGCTGATGCTGTGCGTGGCCGGGTCGAACACCGGGGGGTTGCGGTCGGCGAACGCGAAGGTTTCGGCGAGCGGCCCCTCGGCCAGGCGTGCCGCCTCGGCCAGGATGGTGTGCGCGGTGTCGAGGTCGAGATCGGCGTAGCGCCCGGCACCGAGCACCGCCCCGATGTCGAGAACCTCGAACAGGTTGAACTCGAGATCCCGAACGTTGGCGATGTAGTGCCCCACTGCGGTTCCTTCCACTCAGACCGGTGGGTCTCAAGTGTGTCCGACGTCGGAAAACGTACGCAACCGTAAGTACGGGGTACTAACCGTTGGCGCCGTTCTGGCCGAAGAGCAGGCCGCGGGTGCCGCCCAGGCCGTCAGTGGAACCGACGGCCGTGCCGGTACCGCCGGCGCCACCGTTGCCGAACAGCAGCGCGTTTCCTCCGTTGCCGCCGTTGCCGGGCGGGAATGCCCCGCCGTCGCCACCCTCGCCGCCGTTACCGATCAAGCCGGACTGGCCGCCGGGGCCGCCGCTGGCGTTGGACACGAGCCCGCCGCCGCTGCCGCCGCCGCCGCCATTGCCGATGAAGAATCCGCCGGCACCGCCGGCGCCGCCGATTCCCGCGGAGGTGGCTGTCCCGCCGACCCCACCATCGCCGAACAGCCAGGCGCGACCGCCGGCGCCACCACCGAAGAATCCGGTACCTCCGGCGCCGCCCCCGCCGTAAAGCAGTCCACCGTTTCCGCCGGCGCCGCCGACCGCGGCCGTACCACTGGCGCCGCCGGCACCCCCGAACCCGAGCAACCCGGCGGATCCCCCTCTGCCGCCGGCTTGTCCCGGGGCGACACCGGCACCGCCGGCACCGCCGTTCCCGAAGAAGATCCCACCGTCCTCACCGGCCATGCCGGCTGCGCCGGTGCGGCCGTCGCCGAAGAACGGCCGGTTGAACAGCGCGCGGCTGGGCGCGTTGATCAGGTCGAGCACCGGCTGCAACGGCCCGAGGTTGGTGGCTTCGGCGGTGGCGTACGCACCCGCGTTGCGGGCCAGGGTCTGCACGAACTGTGCGTGAAATGCGCTGGCCTGCGCGCTGATTGACTGATAGGTCTGGGCGTGCGACCCGAAGACCGCCGCCACCGCCCGAGACACCTCGTCGGCCCCGGCAGCCAGCGCGTTCGAGGTTCGTGCTGCCGCCGCCGCGTTGGCGTCGTTGAGCAGCGAGCCGACCCGGGCCAGATCGCCCGCCGCCTGCGAAACGAACTCGGTGTTAGCGACCACGTACGACATTTCGCACCTCCACATTGAGACAGCGACCTACGAAGCTTAACGCTGTTCGGCACCGATGGATCCAACTTTTTCCGGATCGAATTCAGCGGGACCTGCACGGGTCACCGGACTTCATCACACCGTCGTTTTCATTTGTGGCAGAAGCCAATTCATTGACATACCGCAACGGAACCGAGACCTGGGCGGATCCCTGCGTCAATACACTCGGTGCATCCAGCCCAACTCTGTCCCCGCGAGGCCGCCGCAATGACCGTGTCCGCCGTCGAAGCGCCCGCTGCGGCGGCCGCCGAGCGTGGCCCGACGGTAGGTCCGGTGTGTTGGCCCGCGGCGCTGTGGTCGGTGATGTCCGTGCGCTGGGCGGCGGTGGCGCTGCTGCTCTTCGCGGCCGGCTTCGCGGCACAGCTCAGCGGTGCGCCGCAGGGTATCTGGTGGTCGTTGTACCTGGCGTGCTATCTCGCCGGCGGCTGGGGATCGGCGTGGGCCGGGGCGCAGGCGTTGCGTCACCGGGAGCTCGACGTCGACCTGTTGATGATCGTTGCCGCGGTGGGCGCGGTGGCCATCGGGCAGATCTTCGACGGCGCGCTGCTGATCGTGATTTTCGCGACCTCGGGGGCGCTCGACGAGGTCGCCACCAAGCACACGGCGGACTCGGTCAAGGGATTGCTGAACCTGGCGCCCGACCGGGCTGTGGTGGTCGACGGGCACGGCAACGAACAGACAGTGCCGGCCGGCGAACTGGTGGTCGGTGACCGGGTGGTGGTGCGGCCGGGAGAGCGCATCCCGGCCGACGGGGCGGTGCTGGCCGGCGCATCCGAGGTCGACCAGTGCTCCATCACGGGTGAGTCCATGCCGGCGGCCAAGTCGGCGGGCGATGAGGTGTTCGCCGGTACGGTCAACGGATCCGGGGTGTTGCACGTCGTCGTCACGCGCGACCCGTCGCACAGTGCGGTGGCCCGCATCGTCGAGCTGGTAGCAGCGGCGTCGGCGACGAAGGCGAAAACCCAACTGTTCGTGGAGAAGATCGAGCGGCGCTACTCGGTGGGCGTGGTGGGTGCCACCCTCGCCCTGATCGTGATCCCACTGTTGATCGGCCTGCCACTGCAGTCAGTTCTGTTGCGCGCCATGACTTTCATGATCGTGGCCTCACCGTGCGCGGTGGTCTTGGCCACCATGCCGCCGTTGCTGTCCGCGGTCGCCAACGCCGGTCGGCACGGTGTCCTGGTCAAGTCCGCGCTGGTCATGGAACATCTCGCCGACATCAGCGTCGTCGCGCTGGACAAGACCGGCACGCTGACCTGTGGGACACCGCAATTGAGTACCGTCGAGGTGTTGCGGCCGGAGCTGGCGGACGCGCGCCGAATACTCGAATTAGCTTCCGGCGCAGAGCAATTCAGTGAGCACCCGCTGGGTCGCGCGATCGTCACGGCAGCCCGCCGTCGTGGGGTCGCCATCGCGGCGGCCGAGGACTTCCGCGCCCTGCCCGGCCGCGGGGTGCGGGCGACCGTGGACGGTGCTTTCGTCGAAGTGTGCAGTCCGGACAGCTATCGGGGGGAACCGCCGGCCGCGCTGGCGGCGATGTTGGCGGATGGTGCCACGGCGGCCGTCGTCGTCGTCAACGGAGTGGCGGTCGGGTTGCTCGGACTCACCGACCAGATTCGCGGCGACGCCGCGGTGTCGGTGGCTGCGCTGAGCGCGTTGACCACGACACCACCGGTCTTGCTGACCGGCGACAACGTGCCCGCGGCGCGACGGGTGGGCCGGGCCGCCGGCATCACCGACGTGCGCGCGGCCATGCTGCCCGACCAGAAGGCGGCGGCAGTCCGCGCGCTACAGGGCGCGGGGCACCGGGTGCTCGTCGTCGGCGACGGGGTCAACGACGCGCCCGCCATGGCCGCGGCGTGCGCGTCGGTGGCGATGGGCGCCGGGGCCGACCTCACGCTGCAGACCGCCGACGGGGTGACGGTCCGCGACGAACTGCACACCATTCCGACGATCATCGGGCTGGCCCGGCACGCCCGCCGGGTGGTGGCGGTGAACCTCGCGGCCGCCGGCAGTCTCATCGCGGTGCTGGTGCTGTGGGATCTGTTCGGGCAGCTCCCGCTGCCGCTCGGGGTCGCCTGCCACGAAGGTTCCACGCTGCTGGTCGCCCTGAACGGGCTGCGCCTGTTGACCGACCGGGCGTGGCGGGCCGCCGCGTCGGGTTGCGGCCCGGCAGCCCAGCCGGGAACAAAGACCGTGGTCGCGGCGTTACCGCTGACGTGACTACCCAAGACCTCACCGCTGCACAGTTCAACGACACGATCGCCGGCAACGAGATGGTGCTCGTCGACTTCTGGGCGTCCTGGTGCGGCCCGTGCCGGGCCTTCGCGCCGACGTTCAAGGCGGCCTCCGACAAGCACCCCGATGTGGTGTTCGCCAAGGTCGACACCGAAGCCGAGCAAGAGCTGGCCGCGGCGGCCCAGATCCGGTCCATCCCCACGCTGATGGCGTTCAAGAACGGCCAACTGCTGTTCAACCAGGCGGGCGCCCTGCCGCCGGCCGCGCTGGAAGACCTGATTCAGCAACTGAAGGGCTACGAGGCTGCGGAGGCTGAAGTAACCGAGGTCTAGACCCGGCAGCCCGCGGGCGCTCTGCGATACCGTGCACAGGTGAGTCTGGTCCTCCTGGAACACCCGCGGCCCGAGATCGCCCTGATCACCCTGAACCGTCCCGAGCGAATGAACTCGATGGCCTTCGACGTCATGGTTCCGCTGCGGGAGACCCTTGAAGAGGTCGGCACCGACAACTCGGTGCGGGTGGTGGTGCTCACCGGCGCGGGCAAGGGCTTCTCGTCGGGGGCGGATCACAAGTCCGCGGGCTCGGTTCCGCACGTCGATGGCCTGACCCGCCCGACGTATGCGCTGCGGTCCATGGAGATCCTCGACGACGTCATCCTCAAGCTGCGCCGCCTGCATCAACCGGTGATCGCCGCGGTGAACGGCGCGGCCATCGGCGGCGGACTGTGTCTGGCCCTGGCCGCCGATGTGCGGGTGGCCTCTACCACCGCATACTTCCGGGCGGCGGGCATCAACAACGGCCTGACCGCCAGCGAACTCGGCCTCAGTTACCTGCTGCCCAGGGCCATCGGGTCGTCGCGGGCCTTCGAGATCATGCTGACCGGCCGTGACATCTCCGCCGAGGAGGCCGAACGGATCGGATTGGTGTCCTGCCAGGTGCCGCCCACCCAGCTGCTGGACACCTGTTATGCGATCGCGGCGCGCATGGCGGCGTTCTCGCGTCCGGGTATCGAGTTGACCAAACGCACACTTTGGAGTGGACTGGACGCCGGTAGTCTCGAGGGACACATGCAGGCCGAGGGCCTGGGACAGCTTTTCGTCCGTCTACTCACCTCCAACTTCGAAGAAGCGGTTGCCGCACGCGCGGAGAGACGGCCGGCGGTGTTCACCGACGAAAAATAGGGAGCAGATGTGATCACGGCTACGGACCTGGAGGTCCGCGCTGGTGCGCGCATCCTGCTCTCACCCGACGGGCCGGCGCTGCGGGTGCAGCCCGGTGATCGGATCGGGTTGGTCGGCCGCAACGGTGCGGGCAAGACCACCACCCTGCGGATCCTGGCGGGGGAGGGCCAGCCCTACGCCGGTACGGTCACCCGCAAGGGCGAAATCGGTTATCTGCCACAGGATCCCAAAGAGGGCGATCTGGACGTGCTGGCTCGCGACCGGGTGTTGTCCGCCCGCGGTCTCGATGTGCTGCTCACCGACCTGGAAAAGCAGCAGGCGTTGATGGCCGAGGTCGCCGACGACGACGCGCGGGACCGCGCCATCCGCCGCTACGGCCAACTCGAGGAGCGCTTCGTCGCGCTCGGGGGCTACAGTGCCGAAAGCGAGGCGGGCCGCATCTGCGCGAGTCTCGGTCTGCCCGAACGGGTGCTCACCCAGCAGTTGCACACCCTGTCCGGCGGGCAACGGCGCCGGGTGGAGTTGGCGCGAATCCTGTTCGCCGCCTCCGACAGTGGCGCGGGTTCGTCCACCACGTTGCTGCTCGACGAGCCCACCAACCACCTCGACGCGGATTCGGTGGGCTGGCTACGGGACTTCCTGCGGTCGCACACCGGTGGCGTGGTGATGATCAGCCACAACGTCGACCTGATCGCCGATGTCGTCAACCGGGTGTGGTTCCTCGATGCGGTGCGCGGTGAGATGGACGTCTACAACATGGGCTGGCAGAAGTACCTCGACGCCCGCGCGACCGACGAGCAGCGTCGCCGCCGCGAGCGCGCCAACGCCGAACGCAAGGCCGCCGCGCTGCGCACCCAGGCCGCCAAACTAGGTGCCAAGGCCACCAAAGCCGTTGCCGCGCAGAACATGTTGCGCCGCGCCGACCGGATGATGGCCTCGCTGGACGAGGAACGCGTCGCCGACAAGGTGGCCCGCATCAAATTCCCCACCCCGGCCCCGTGCGGCCGCACCCCGCTGGTGGTCAAAGGCCTGAGCAAGACCTACGGTTCCCTGGAGGTGTTCACCGGGCTCGACCTGGCCATCGACCGCGGCTCGCGGGTGGTCGTGCTCGGGCTCAACGGTGCCGGCAAGACCACGCTGCTGCGGTTGCTGGCCGGGGTGGAGACGCCCGACACCGGCGGCCTGGAACCCGGACACGGTCTGCGCATCGGCTATTTCGCGCAGGAGCACGACACCTTGGACAACGACGCGACGGTCTGGCAGAACATCCGGCACGCCGCTCCCGAATCCGGCGAGCAGGAGCTGCGCGGGCTGCTCGGTGCGTTCATGTTCAGCGGCCCGCAACTCGACCAGCCGGCGGGCACGCTGTCCGGGGGTGAGAAGACGCGGCTCGCGCTGGCCGGCCTGGTCGCATCCACCGCCAACGTGTTGCTGCTCGACGAACCGACCAACAACCTCGACCCGGCCTCACGCGAGCAGGTCCTCGACGCGCTGCGCAGCTACCAGGGCTCGGTGGTGCTGGTGACCCACGACCCCGGTGCGGCCGAAGCCCTGGACCCGCAACGCGTCCTGTTGTTGCCCGACGGCACCGAGGACTACTGGTCCGAGGACTATCGCGACCTGATCGAACTGGCCTGAGCTCCCGCTGGATCTACCGGACGGCGAGTTCGAGGCGGTTCAAGCGACGGACCAAGATGCTCGGAAGCCACTCGCCGACGTCTGCCGGCTCGATCCAGGTCGTGCGTTCCAGCAGCATCCTGAACACGATGTGCGCCTCCAGCCGCGCCAGGGCGGCGCCGACGCAGAAGTGCACTCCCTTCCCGAAGGCCACATGGCCTTTGGCGCCGGCGCGGTCGAGGCGGAACTCGTCGGGCGCTTCGAAATGTGCTGGGTCGCGGTTGGCGGCGCCCCACATCAGCAACAAGTGGGAATCGGCCGGCACCGGCACCCCGCCCAGGGTGGTGTCGCGCCACACGTGGCGATAGTGCCCGCGGAAGGGGGCCTCATACCGGAGTGCCTCTTCGATGAAGGCGTTGAGCAGGTCGGGATGCTCGCGCAACTGCTGTTGTATCGCCGGCTGTTCGGCCAGCACCCAGGCGGCGCTGCCCAGCAACGATGCGGTGGACTCGCCGGCAGCGCTGAACAGCGTGATCATGATGCCCATCGCCACCATCTGGTCGACTTCGCCCGATGCGTACCGAGCCGCCAGGTCGGCGATCAGACCGGATTCGGCTGAGTTCCCGGCCTTCTCGAAATGCTCCATGACATAACCCGACAATTCGAATGCAGCCACGCCGGCTGCCTCGAGTTGAGATTGTGTGACGACTCCGTCGAGCATCGTGGTGGTGGCGAAGCCCAACCTGATCAGGTTGTCGACATCGGCGTCGGGCAGACCCAGCAGCTTGGCAACGACCATCATCGGAAGCCGGTTGGCTATCGCGCTCATCCACTCGATACGCCCGTCCCGCAGGCCCTCGACCCACAGCCGCTGGGCGACCTCGCCGGCGAATTGTTTGATGATGCGGACGCGCTTGGCAGCTAGATGTGGCAGCAGGATCTTGCGGTGAACCGCATGGATCGGATCATCGGCGGTGGCCAGAGCGTGGTGGGGGCTGCCGGCCTCCATCATCGGGAACGGGGTGATGGTCCCGTCGTCGTGGTAGACCATCGTCGCGGTGAGGTTGGAGGAAAAGTCTTCGACCCGCTGGACGGCATCAACGACCGCATCCCAGCCGCAGACCGCGTAGAACGCCGAGTCCCCGATGCGGTGCACTGGGGCCTGGGCGCGCATCCGTGCATACAGCGGATAGGGATCCTGCAAAGCCTGCGCGCCGAAGAAGTTGAGCGGCTCATCCAGCACAGGCATGCCCTCAGGTTCGTGCCAATCAGCTAACCGGTCAACACTTCCCGCTGAAGTTGATAACCGTTGCAGATTCCCACCCAGCTGCGAATCCTCAGATCGGCGACGCCATCAGCTAATTAGCGTGAGAAGATTGCAGTCAAAATTCTCATGGTGCGAAATGCCTTGCAATGACATCGACGCCGGTGGACCATCGTCGTATGCCCCGGACGGACTGGCTGGTCGGGCGGGACCGCCACACCGAAGCTGCCGAACGGATTTACTCCGCTGCGGCCGACCTCATCGCCGACGTCGGATACGACGCATTCACCATCGAGGCCTTGGCCGCCAGGGTGCACTGCTCTCCGGCGACGATCTACCGGCACGCCGGCGGCAAAGCAACCATCCGTGATGCCGTCGTCGCCCGGCTCGGCACGAAGATCGTCGATTCCGTCCGCGGTGCCATCAAGGACCTGACCGGCCCCGACCGCGTTGTCGCCGCGACCATCGTTGCGCTCCAACGGGTGCAAGCTCAGCCCATGACTCAGCTCTTCCAGTCGATGAACATGAACTCCGGCAGCGACTGGCTCGCCAATTCGCCTGCCGTGCAGGCCTTTGCCGCTGAAATGCTCGGCCCCGACAACCCCGACCCACTGGCCGTGCAGTGGCTGATCCGGGTGTTCCTGGCGCTGTGGTGTTGGCCGTTGAAAGACCCGGAAGCTCAAATGGCATTGCTGCGGCGCTTTTTCGCAGCGTCCTTCGCCGACGACTGACGGTCCCGTGCAACAGCCGGGTAGGCGACCATGACACTGTCTCCAACGAAGATGGATCAGGCCAGATCCGGCCGCCGCACCGAGTTCTCCACCAGGTCCAGCACCGCCGCCAACCGCTGCGGGTCTTCGCCCGACGCCAGCCGCGCCACCAGACCGTCCAGCACCAGGTCCAGGTAGCAGTGCAGCACGTCGGCGGGCACGTCGTCGCGAACCCGGCCGGCCTGCTTCTGCCGGTGCAACCGTTCGGTGGTCGCCGCCGCCAGCTCGGCGGACCGTTCGGCCCAGCCGCGGCTGAACTCGGGGTCGTGACGCAGCTTGCGCGCGATCTCCAGCCGAGTGGCCAGCCAGTCGAACTGCTCGGGAGCGGCCAGCATGTTGCGCATCACCTGGATCAACCCTTGGCGCGAGGCGACTTCCGCCATGCGCTGGGTGTCCTCGCGCGCGAGCGCGAAGAACAGCGCGTCCTTGTCGCGGTAGTGGTGAAAGATCGCACCACGCGACATGCCGATCTCTTTCTCCAGCCGGCGCACCGTGGCCTGGTCGTAGCCATACTCGGCGAAACAGCGGCGCGCGCCGTCCAGGATCTGACGGCGCCGCGCCTCGAGATGGTCCTCGCTGACTTTGGGCACAGGCGGGGGATGTGGTTGCGGCTAGCCAGAGTTCAGCATGTTGCGCAGTACGTACTGCAGGATGCCGCCGTTGCGGTAGTAGTCGGCTTCACCCGGGGTGTCGATGCGGACCTTGGCGTCGAACTCGATCGGGTCGCCGGTTTCCTTGCTGGCCTTAACCTTCACCGTCTTCGGCGTCTTGCCGTCGTTGAGTTCTTCGATGCCGGTGATGTCGAAGGTCTCGGTACCGTCCAGGCCCAGCGACTGCGCCGACTCCCCGTCCGGGAACTGCAGCGGAATCACGCCCATGCCAATCAGATTCGAGCGGTGGATACGTTCGAAGGACTCGGTGATCACCGCCCGCACGCCCAGCAGCCGGGTGCCCTTGGCCGCCCAGTCGCGCGACGAGCCCGACCCGTACTCCTTGCCGCCCAGCACCACCAGCGGGATGTCTTCCTTCGCGTAGTTCTGTGCCGCGTCGTAGATGAACGCCTGCGGCGCATCCTCTTTGGTGAAGTCGCGGGTGTACCCGCCGGACACGTCGTCAAGCAGCTGGTTGCGCAACCGGATGTTGGCGAAGGTGCCGCGGATCATCACCTCGTGGTTGCCGCGGCGTGAGCCGAAGGAGTTGTAGTCCTTGCGCTCGACGCCATGCTCGTCGAGGTACTCCGCGGCCGGGGTGCCCGGCTTGATGCTGCTCGCCGGCGAGATGTGGTCGGTAGTGACCGAATCACCAAGCAGCGCAAGAACTCTGGCGCCCTTGATGTCACTGACCGGCTCGGGTTCCTTCGACATCCCGTCGAAGTAGGGAGGCTTGCGCACATACGTCGAGTCCTCGTCCCATTCGAAGGTGTTGCCGCTGGGCGTCGGCAGGTTCTGCCAGCGCTCGTCGCCCTTGAACACGTCGGCGTAGTTCTTGGTGAACATCTCCTGGCTGATGGCCGACGCGATGGTGTCCGACACATCCTGCTGCGACGGCCAGATGTCCTTGAGGAAGACATCGTTGCCGTCCTTGTCCTGGCCCAGGGGGTCCTCGTCGAAGTCGAAGTCCATCGACCCGGCCAGCGCATAGGCCACCACCAGCGGCGGCGACGCCAGGTAGTTCATCTTCACGTCCGGGTTGATGCGGCCCTCGAAGTTGCGGTTACCGGACAGCACGGCCGCGACGGCAAGGTCGTTGTCGTTGACCGCCTTCGAGATGTCCTCGGGCAGCGGCCCGGAGTTGCCGATGCAGGTGGTGCAGCCGTAGCCGACCAGGTAGAAGCCCAACTTCTCCAGGTACGGCCACAATCCCGCCTTGTCGTAGTAGTCGTTAACCACCTGCGATCCCGGCGCCATGGTGGTCTTCACCCACGGCTTGGAGGTCAGCCCCTTCTCGACGGCGTTGCGTGCCAGCAGCGCCGCGCCCAGCATCACTTCGGGATTGGAGGTGTTGGTGCACGACGTGACCGCCGCGATCACCACCGCGCCGTGGTCCAGCACGAACTCGCCGTATTCGTCGGACTTCACCTCGACGGGGTTGCTGACCCGACCCTTGGCATGCACTGCGGCCGAATGGACCTTGGGAGCGTCGTCGGCGTGGCCGTTGTCCGGCGAACCGGGATCGCTGGCCGGGAACGACTCGTCCACCGTCTCATCCAGTTTCGAATAACCCTGCTTGTCGTCGGAGCCGTCTTCGACGTAGCTGGTGATGTGCTTGCGGAAGGTCGACTTGGCTTCCGACAACGCAATTCGGTCCTGCGGGCGCTTCGGGCCGGCGATCGACGGCACCACCTCGGACAGGTCGAGTTCCAGGTACTCGGAGAAGTTCGGTTCGTGGTCGGGATCGTGCCACAGCCCTTGCTCTTTGGCGTAGGCCTCGACCAGCGCCAGCTGCTCTTCGCTGCGCCCGGTGAACTTCAGGTAGGAGATGGTCTCTTCGTCGATCGGGAAAATCGCTGCGGTGGAACCGAATTCGGGGCTCATGTTGCCCAGCGTGGCGCGGTTGGCCAACGGCACTTCGGCGACGCCGTCGCCGTAGAACTCGACGAACTTGCCGACGACGCCGTGCTTGCGCAGCATTTCGGTGACGGTCAGCACCACGTCGGTGGCCGTGACGGCCGGCTGGATCTCGCCGGTCAGCTTGAAGCCGACGACGCGGGGGATCAGCATCGACACCGGCTGGCCGAGCATCGCGGCCTCGGCCTCGATGCCGCCCACGCCCCAGCCGAGCACCCCGAGGCCGTTGACCATCGTGGTGTGGGAGTCGGTGCCCACGCAGGTGTCCGGGTAGGCGACTGTCTTACCCGCGCCGTTGGCGCGGGTCATGACGACACTGGCCAGGTATTCGATGTTGACCTGGTGCACGATGCCGGTGCCGGGCGGCACCACCTTGAAGTCGTCGAACGCACCCTGCCCCCAGCGCAGGAACTGGTAGCGCTCGCCGTTGCGTTCGTACTCGATCTCGACGTTGCGCTCGAAGGCGTCGGCGGTGCCGAACAGGTCGGCGATTACCGAGTGGTCGATCACCAGATCGGCCGGCGCCAGCGGGTTGACCTTCTCGGCGTCGCCGCCCAGGTCGCCGATCGCCTCGCGCATGGTGGCCAGGTCGACGATGCAGGGCACCCCGGTGAAGTCCTGCATCACCACCCGGGCGGGGGTGTACTGGATTTCGATGCTGGGTTCCGCCTCGGGATCCCAGTTCGCGATCGCCTCGATGTGCTCCTTGGTGATGTTGCTGCCGTCTTCGTTGCGGAGCAGGTTCTCGGCGAGCACCTTGAGGCTGTAGGGGAGTTTCTTGGTCTCAGGGACGGCATCGAGACGGTAGATCTCGTATTCTTTGTCGCCGACCTTGAGGGTGTCGCGGGCTTCGAACGAGTTCACCGAACCTTTGCTAGTCACATCAACTCCCGAGGATTAAGTTCTTCCCGCCGACGGGCCGTGTCGGCGGGGGCGGTGCAACTTTAACAGTACGCTTGTCCTGCATTAGATTGCCACCCGCTCTGCCCAGTCTTGTCGCATCGCGCGCTCCTGGGAAGGTCGGGTCTCACCCCCGGCCGCACCGGGCGTCGCACGGCCGAGCGTCGCACCGCCGAGCGTCACACCGCCGAGCGTCGCACCGCCGAGCGTCACACTAGAGTGATTGCGGTCGCCGAGCGTCACGCCAGCGTGGCACCTGGGGTGACGCCGAGACCCTGCGGTCGCCGAGCGTCACGCCAGCGTGGCTCCTGGGGTGACGCCGAGACCCTGCGGTCGCCGAGCGTCACGCCAGCGTGGCAGTCGGCGTCGAACGTCACGCCAGCGTGACAACCTGGGGTGACGCCGAGACCCTGCGGTCGTCGAGCGTCACGCCAGCGTGGCAGTCGGCGTCGAGCGTCACGCCAGCGTGACAAACCTGGGGTGACGCCCAGACACCCGGCGCCCGCGAGACGCCCGGGTCGAAGAGATGACGACGGAGGAAGTACGCGATGACCGAACTGCCGTTGCCGCAGACGATCCCGTTTCTGCCCGCATACATCCCGCAGGACGTCGACATCAACGCGATCAAGGCCGAGGTGCACGCGGACGGCGTCGCGGCGCCCCCGGGACCCGAGCCGGGTCTGCTCGACATCGTCAACCATGCCCGCAGCGAAGGCATCACGCTCAAGATCGTGCTGCTCGACCACAATCCGCCCAACGACACCCCGCTGCGCGATATCGCGACCGTCGTCGGCGCCGACTACCCGGACTCCACCGTCCTGGTGCTCAGCCCCAGCTACGTCGGCAGCTACAGCTCGCACTTCCCGCGCGTCACGCTGGAAGCCGGGGAAGACCATTCCAAAACCGGCAATCCGGTGCAGTCTGCGCAGAATTTTCTCAACGAGCTCAATACCCCAGAGTTCCCCTGGACTGGCCTCACCATCGCTTTGCTGATCGGGGTGTTTGCCGCGGCTGCGGGCACCCGACTGATGCAGCGTCGCCATCGCCGGCCAGCAACGTCGCCGACTCGGCCCGAGGTGGCTTCCAGCGCCGACGCGTAGGGCGTCTAAGCAGGTGGCGACCCTGCGTCGCAGCGCCTGCAGGTTCTGATCCCTCCTGGTTGGCAAACCCGCCAGGTCACTGTTGGGTCACAGTAAACGCACTTCCTGAGTGCAATTTGTGACTTGCGTTTCTTTAGCGGCAAGTGTGACGTACGGTGCGAATGATGCTGATGTTGTTTATGGCGCGTTCTGCGAAAACCGGCGCCGTCCGTCCGATTTAAGCCGTAGGAGATCCAAGTCGAATGAGACGGACACGCCCTGGCTCTGCCTCTCAAACCGCTGCCCGGCTGGTGCGCCCAGCCGTACCGGCGGTATTGAGCGTGGCGCTGTTGCTGGGCACCCCCGAACTTGCCCACGCCGAGCCTGCCGCGGACAGCATCGCGGTGCTGATTGCCAACGTCGCCCGGGCCAACCAGCGCCTCGAAGACCTGAGCGCCACCGTCGAAATCGAGCAGGAGAGCGTCAACAAGGCCCTCGTCGCCGTCGAGGACGCCCGCGAACAGGCCGAGGTCGCCGGTCGCGAACTCGAAGCCAGCCAGCAGGCCGTCAAGGACGCCGGTGCGGCCATCACCGCAGCCCAGCGCCGGTTCAACGTCTTCGCGGTCGCGACGTACATGAACGGCCCCGACGGCGGCTACCTGTCCGCCCACAGTCCCGACGAGATGATCGCCGCCGCCGGTGCCGCCCGCACCATGGCCGCCAGTGCGCAGGCCGTGCTGACCCGGTTGCAACGCGCCCGCACCGAGCAGGTGAACAACGAATCAGTGGCGCGGTTGGCCAAGCAGAAGGCCGACCGGGCCGCTGTCGACGCCAAGGCCAGCCAGGACGCCGCGGCCCACGCGCTGGAGGACACCCGGCGCAAGTTCGACCAGCAACGCGAAGAAGTCAATCGCCTGGCAGCCGAGCGTGAAGAAGCCGAAAACAAGCTGCAGCAGGCCCGGTTCGTCGCGTGGACGCAGTCGGGCGGCCAGGGCACCCCGCCGAACATGTGGGACACCGCCGGCGGCACCGGCGGTGGCCGTCGCTGGGACGGCTGGGACCCCTCGCTGCCGCAGGTGCCCAGCGCCAACGTGCCCGGGGACCCGATCGCGGTGGTCAACCAGGTGCTCGGCTACTCGGCGACCTCGGCGCAGGTCACCGCCACCATGGGCAAGCAATTCCTGCAGGGGCTGGGCATCCTCAAGCCCGACGACACGGGCATCACCAACGCGCCGACCGGTGCGACGTCGGGGCGCATCCCGCGGGTCTACGGACGGCAGGCCTCCGAGTACGTGATCCGTCGCGGCCTGTCCCAGATCGGCGTGCCGTACTCCTGGGGCGGTGGCAACGCGGCCGGACCCAGCCACGGCATCGACTCCGGCGCCAACATCACCGGCTTCGACTGTTCCGGACTGGTGCTCTACTCGTTCGCCGGCGTGGGCATCAAGCTGCCGCACTACTCGGGTTCGCAGTACAACATGGGCCGCAAGATCCCGACCTCCCAGATGCGCCGCGGCGACGTCATCTTCTACGGCCCCGGCGGCAGCCAGCACGTCACCATCTACCTCGGCAACGGCCAGATGCTCGAGGCACCCGACATCGGTTTGAAGGTGCGAACTGCGCCGGTACGCACCAGCGGCATGACGCCGTTCGTGATCCGCTACATCGAGTATTAACGAGGACTCATGCGCCACAAGCGAATTCATCTGCCCCTAGCCCGGCTCCTGCCCCTGATCCTGGGGTTGGTTGCCGGGCTGGTGGTCGCTGTGGCGCCCCCCGCCGCCGCCGACGGGGAGTGGGATCCCACCCTGCCCGCCGCGGTGAGCGCCGGCGCCCCGGGCGACCCGCTGGCGGTTGCCAACGCCTCGCTGCAGGCCACCGCACAGGCCACCCAGACCACGCTCAACCTCGGCCAGCAGTTCCTCAGCGGCCTCGGCATCAACCTCGGCGGTACGCCGGCGGCCGCAAACACCAGCGGCAGCCGGATTCCGCGGGCGAACGGCCGGGAGGCCATCGAGCACGTGATCCGCCGTGCCGGATCCCAAATGGGCGTGCCGTACTCGTGGGGCGGTGGCTCGCTGGAAGGCCCCAGTAAAGGAGTGGACTCCGGTGCGGGCATCAACGGCTTCGACTGCTCGGGTCTGATGCGGTACGCGTTTGCCGGCGTCGGTGTGTTGATCCCGCGGTTCTCCGGGGACCAGTACAACGCCGGGCGCCACATCCCGCAGAACGAGGCCCGGCGCGGCGACCTCATCTTCTACGGCCCCAACGGCAACCAGCACGTCACGATGTATCTGGGCAACGGACAGATGTTGGAGGCTTCCAGCCTGGCCGGCAAAGTCACGATCAGCCCGGTGCGCAAGCCCGGCATGACTCCTTATCTGACTAGGATCATCGAGTACTGAGCCGAAGAGCCGGGGGGCGTACCAGGGGTGGTGCCGGCCCGTCAGCGAAGCCGGTGACGTCGACGGATTCCAGGACGCCTGGAATAGTTGAACGCGGGCACGTCGCTGCCCCGCGATATTGGTCGTGACGGCAGTCGTGTCCGAAAAGAGCTGTGGAGGGTTATTGATGACAACAGCAGGTGGCGGTTACCCGGGCCAGGGTGCACATTCTGGTCCCGCACTCGCCAAGGAGGCGCCGTCGGGCGGCGCTGATGGGCTGGCCGCCGAAGTGCACACCCTCGAGCGGGCCATCTTCGAGGTCAAGCGGATCATCGTGGGCCAGGACCAGCTCGTCGAGCGGATGCTGGTTGGTCTGCTCGCCAAGGGGCACGTACTGCTGGAAGGTGTACCCGGCGTCGCCAAGACGCTGGCCGTGGAGACCTTCGCCCGCGTCGTCGGCGGGACATTCGCCCGCATCCAGTTCACCCCGGACCTGGTGCCCACCGACATCGTCGGTACCCGCATCTACCGGCAGGGCAAGGAGGAGTTCGACACCGAGCTCGGCCCGGTGGTGGTGAACTTCCTGCTCGCCGACGAGATCAACCGTGCCCCGGCAAAGGTCCAGTCCGCGCTGCTCGAGGTGATGGCCGAACGTCACGTGTCCATCGGCGGCAAGACTTTCCCGCTGCCCAATCCGTTCCTGGTGATGGCCACCCAGAACCCGATCGAGCAGGAGGGCGTCTACCCGCTGCCCGAGGCGCAGCGCGACCGCTTCCTGTTCAAGATCAACGTCGGTTACCCGACGCCCGAAGAGGAACGCGAGATCATCTACCGGATGGGTGTCACCCCGCCGCAACCCAAGCAGATCCTCGACACCGGTGACCTGCTGCGCCTGCAGAACGTCGCG
This sequence comes from Mycobacterium sp. IDUB_28, assembly GCF_055419285.1. Taxonomy (NCBI): domain Bacteria; kingdom Bacillati; phylum Actinomycetota; class Actinomycetes; order Mycobacteriales; family Mycobacteriaceae; genus Mycobacterium; species Mycobacterium sp. IDUB_28. The sequence goes on from NZ_JBVAXK010000002.1 coordinate 195,566, forward strand.
GCCAACAGCTTCGTCCACCACGCGCTGGTCGACTATGTGGTCCGCGTGGTGATGGCCACCCGCCAACCCGAGCAGCTGGGCATGAACGACGTCAAGACCTGGATCGCGTTCGGCGCCTCACCGCGCGCCTCGCTGGGCATCATCGCCGCGTCGCGGGCCCTCGGGCTGGTGCGCGGGCGCGACTACGTGATTCCCCAGGACATCATCGACGTCATTCCCGACGTGCTGCGCCACCGCCTGGTGCTCACCTACGACGCGCTGGCCGACGAGATCACCGCGGAGACCGTGATCAACCGGGTGCTGCAGACGGTCGCCCTACCGCAGGTGAATGCCGTTCCGCAGCAAGGGCATTCGGTGGGACCGGTGATGCAGGGCGCCACTGTGGCGGCTGGCGGTCGGTGACCGACTCGAAACCCGCCGCGGCTAAGCCCGCGGTGCGTCATCCGCCTTCGATGATGCGCGGCACCATCGACGACCCGAAGTTGTCGGCGGCGCTGCGCACCCTCGAGCTGACCGTGAGCCGCAAACTCGACGGCATCCTGCACGGCGATCACTTGGGTCTGATCCCGGGGCCGGGCAGCGAGCCGGGGGAGTCGCGGATCTATCAGCCCGGTGACGACGTACGCCGGATGGACTGGGCGGTCACCGCGCGCACCACCCACCCGCACGTGCGGCAGATGATCGCCGACCGCGAACTGGAGACGTGGCTGGTGATCGACATGTCGGCCAGTCTGGACTTCGGCACGTCGGTCTGCGAGAAGCGCGACCTGGCGGTGGCTGCCTCGGCGGCCATCTGTTACCTCAATGTGGGCGGTGGAAACCGGATCGGGGCGCTGGTGTCCAACGGCACCGACACCATCCGGGTGCCGGCGCGCTCGGGTCGCGAGCACGTGCAGACCCTGTTGCGCACCATCGCGACCACGCCGAAGGCGCCGGTCGGGGTGCGTGGAGACCTGGCCGCCACCATCGACGCCCTGCGCCGGCCGGAACGGCGCCGCGGCATGGCGGTGATCATCAGCGACTTCCTCGGTCCGATCAACTGGATGCGACCGCTGCGTGCGATCGCGGCCCGGCACGAGGTGCTGGCCGTCGAAGTGCTCGATCCGCGTGACGTCGAATTGCCCGACATCGGCGACGTGGTCCTGCAGGACGCGGAGTCCGGGGCGGTTCGCGAATTCACCATCGACAGCCAGCTGCAATCCGACTTCTCCCGGGCCGCATCGTCACATCGCGCCGACGTGGCCCGCACGATCCGCGGTTGCGGCGCATCGGTGATGACGCTGCGCACCGACCGCGACTGGATCGCCGACATCGTTCGTTTCGTGTCCAATCGCCGACGCGGGGCTGTGGCGGGGCGCCGGTGAACCACACCCATCCCGCGACGGCCACATACTCCACGACGGGTTTGTTATGAGATTGCCCCTGCTCGGGCCGATGAGCCTGTCCGGCTTCGAACACTCCTGGTTCTTCCTGTTCCTGCTGGCCGTGGTCGGCCTGGTTGCGTTGTACGTGCTGTTGCAGCTGGCACGGCAGCGGCGCATGTTGCGGTTCGCCAACATGGAGTTGCTGGAAAGCGTTGCGCCCAAACGGCCTTCGAAGTGGCGGCACGTCCCGGCGATCCTGCTGGTGTGTGCCCTGGTGTTGCTGACCATCGCGATGGCCGGGCCCACCAACGACGTCCGTATCCCGCGTAACCGCGCGGTGGTGATGTTGGTGATCGACGTGTCGCAGTCGATGCGGGCCACCGACGTCGAACCCAACCGGATGGTCGCCGCGCAGGAGGCCGCCAAGCAGTTCGCCGACGAGCTGACCCCGGGTATCAACCTCGGTCTGATCGCCTACGCGGGTACCGCCACGGTGCTGGTGTCGCCGACCACCAACCGGGACGCCACCAAGGCCGCGCTGGACAAGTTGCAGTTCGCCGACCGCACCGCCACCGGGGAGGCGATCTTCACCGCCCTGCAGGCCATCGCCACCGTCGGCGCGGTGATCGGCGGCGGGGACACGCCCCCGCCGGCCCGCGTGGTGTTGTTCTCCGACGGCAAGGAGACGATGCCGACCAATCCGGACAACCCGAAGGGCGCCTTCACCGCGGCGCGCACCGCGAAGGATCAGGGTGTGCCGATCTCCACGATTTCCTTCGGCACCCCCTACGGATTCGTCGAGATCAACGACCAGCGCCAGCCGGTGCCCGTCGACGACGCGACGCTGAAGAAAGTCGCCCAGCTCTCCGGCGGCAACTCCTACAACGCCGCCACGCTGGCCGAATTGAAGGCGGTCTACGCCTCGCTGCAGCAGCAGATCGGCTACGAGACCATCAAGGGCGACGCCAGTGTGGGCTGGTTGCGGCTGGGCGCGCTGGTCCTGACGTTGGCCGCGTTGGCGGCGCTGCTGATCAACCGACGGCTGCCTACTTGAGCTTCAGTTCAACGCGATGACCGCCGACGGCGGGTACGACGCCGGGATCGGGTTGATGTTCTGCACGATCGGCGAGCCCGGTGGCGGCGGCAACACCCGGCTCAGCGTGAAGCGCGCGCCGTCGGCCAATTCCTGACGGGTGCACATGAACTCCTCGGTGGTCCGCAGCCGCCAGCGGTCCTGACCCAGACAGGCGCGGTTGCCGTCGCGGGTGACGGCAAGCGCCATCGCCAGTGCGTCGGCCCACGATTCGTCGGTTCGGGTCTCCAGCACCACCGGGCGGCCGTGCGCGTGGGCGGCGATATAACTGAGCGCTGCCGGCACCCCGGCCAGTTCGTCGCGGTCCCGCCGCAATGCGGGCGTGCTGAGCGCGAGCGTCACCCCGACCGTCAGACCCAGGGCCGCCGCGGCGACCGGCAGTCGGCGTACCCAGCCCTGGTCGCGGGCCGTGGCCAGCAGCACCAGCGCCACCGCGCCCAGCATCAGCAGCGCCAGCGGCAGCGCGTAGGAGAAGATGCCGATGTAGGACGCGAAGAGTTGGTCCACCCCGTACCAGCAGTACAGGCCGAACAGTGCGGTGGCCACGGCGGTCACCCGCAGCAGCTGACGGCAGAAGTCGTGCGGGGTGCCGTCGGGCAGCGTGGCGAGCGCACGGACCAGCAGGACGTTCCCGACGAACAAGACGACCAGGATCACCGCGCCGGCCGCCGGGTTCGGCCCCCAGAACTGCACCAGGAACCGCGCCGTGTCGAGCAGCGGGTTCGGCGTCCGGTGGCCGTAGGAGATGTACTTCGCGATCTCCCCGGGCCAGTGCAGCATCTCGTTGAGCACGATGGGCAGCAGGAACACCGCCAGCACGACCGCGGCGATAAGCAGGTCGCGGCGGTGTGCGAGCAGGTTGCGCCGCTGCGGGAGCAGCGCCGCCAGGGCCAGCAGCGGGACCAGTGCCAGGAACTCGGCGTGCCCGTGCACCAGCAACCCGCCGGCGAGCACCATGATCCACAGGTGGCGCAGCCGGCCGGCCGCGACCGAGGCGACCGCGAACAGATACAGCAGGAAAGGCGCGAAGCAGGCGTGCGGGATCCAGGTCGAGCAGACCAGCTGGGTGTGCTTGGCCAGGAAGATCAGCAGGACGCCGAACGCGGTGAGCACCGCGGGCACCGAACGCACCCAGGTGTAGAGGATGGTCAGCGCCAGCCCGAGCAGCGTCGCATTGAGCGCCATGATCGTCATCACCTGCCCGTTGTAAGGCGCCGGAACCAGGTGAGTCACGTCGTGCAGCAGCCACTCGCCGAAGGCCTGCAGGTAGAAGTAGGCCGGGCCGGGGTGATGGAAGCCGACCCGGGAATAGTGCCCGGTCAACAGGTCGAAGTGCTTGGCCTGGATGGTCAGCATCGAATTCGACGCGGGATCGCCGGCCTCGTAGATGGCCTGGGTGAACAGGTCGGTATTGCGCAGCAGCAGCAGGATGAACAAAGCGCCGCCGCAAGCGGCGAAGATCGCTCGGGCGGGCGGGGTCCGGGAACGGGTCGACGGGTCGGCCATGCGGCCCTGATCCTATGCAGCCGCGTGGCCGCCAGGGTTTGTCGGGGGCACCGGGTTTCGGGCCGGCCGCGGTGAGGCGATAGGTTGACGGGGTGACTGGTGCAGCCACTGAAATTGCCTTCGAACCTCCGGCCGACGGCGGCAAACCGCCGTTCGTGTCGCGATCAGTCCTGGTCACCGGCGGAAACCGGGGTATCGGACTGGCCATCGCCCAGCGGCTGGCCGCCGACGGGCACAAAGTGGCCGTCACCCACCGCGGCTCCGGCGCGCCCGAGGGGTTGTTCGGCGTCGAGTGCGACGTCACCGACAACGCCGCCGTGGATCGTGCCTTCACCGAGGTCGAGCAGCATCAGGGGGCGGTCGAGGTGCTGGTGTCCAACGCCGGCATCTCCGCGGACGCCTTCCTGATCCGGATGACCGAGGAGCGGTTCCAGAAGGTCATCGACGCCAATCTCACCGGCGCGTTCCGGGTGACCCAGCGGGCCTCGCGCAGTATGCAGAAGAAGCGCTTCGGCCGGATCATCTACGTGGGCTCGGTCTCCGGCAGCTGGGGGATCGGCAACCAGGCCAACTACGCGGCCTCCAAGGCCGGCCTGATCGGCATGGCCCGCTCGATCTCCCGGGAACTGTCCAAGGCCGGGGTGACGGCGAACGTGGTGGCTCCCGGGTACATCGACACCGAGATGACCCGCGCGCTGGACGAACGGATTCAGGCCGGGGCGCTGGATTTCATCCCCGCCAAGCGGGTCGGTACCGCCGAGGAGGTGGCCGGAGTGGTCAGCTTCCTGGCGTCCGAGGACGCGAGTTACATCGCCGGCGCGGTCATCCCGGTCGACGGCGGCATGGGCATGGGCCACTAGGTAAAGGACGGACATGGCAGGCTTGCTCGACGGCAAACGGATCCTGGTCTCCGGGATCATCACCGACTCATCGATCGCGTTCCACATCGCCCGGGTCGCTCAGGAGCAGGGCGCTCAGCTCGTGCTGACCGGGTTCGACCGGCTGCGGCTGATCCAGCGCATCGCCGACCGGCTGCCGGAGAAGGCGCCGCTGATCGAACTCGACGTGCAGAACGAGGAGCATCTGGCCAGCCTGGCCGAGCGGGTCAAAGCCGAGATCGGCGAGGACAACAACCTCGACGGCGTGGTGCACTCCATCGGGTTCATGCCGCAGACTGGGATGGGCATCAACCCGTTCTTCGACGCTCCCTACGAGGACGTGTCCAAAGGCATTCACATTTCGGCGTATTCGTACGCGTCATTGGCAAAGGCGTTGCTGCCGATCATGAATCGCGGTGGCTGCATCGTCGGGATGGACTTCGACCCCACCCGGGCGATGCCGGCCTACAACTGGATGACGGTTGCCAAGAGCGCTCTGGAATCGGTCAACCGGTTCGTCGCGCGCGAGGCCGGCAAGGTCGGCGTCCGCTCGAATCTTGTTGCGGCCGGGCCGATTCGGACGTTGGCGATGAGCGCGATCGTGGGTGGCGCGCTCGGCGAGGAAGCCGGCGCACAGATGAAGCTGCTCGAGGACGGCTGGGACCAGCGCGCCCCGATCGGTTGGAACATGAAGGACCCGACGCCGGTCGCCAAGACGGTGTGCGCTCTGCTCTCCGACTGGCTGCCGGCCACGACGGGTGACATCATCTACGCCGACGGCGGCGCCCACACGCAGCTGTTGTAATGGATTTCGACGCGCTCCTGCTGCTGTCCTTTGGTGGTCCGGAAGGGCCGGAGCAGGTGCGGCCGTTCCTGGAGAACGTCACCCGGGGACGCAACGTGCCCCCGGAGCGGCTCGACGACGTCGCCGAGCACTACCTGCATTTCGGCGGGGTCTCACCGATCAACGGAATCAACCGGGCGCTGATCGCCGAGTTGCAGGACCAGCAGGGTCTGCCGGTCTACTTCGGCAACCGCAACTGGCAGCCCTACGTGGAAGACACCGTTGCGACGATGCGCGACAATGGGATTCGCCGGGCGGCGGTATTCACCACCTCGGCGTGGAGTGGCTACTCCAGTTGTACGCAGTACGTCGAGGACATCGCCCGGGCCCGGGCGGCGGCCGGCCCGGATGCGCCCGAACTCGTCAAATTGCGAACATACTTCGACCATCCGCTGTTCGTGGAGATGTTCGCTGAGGCGGTCGCTGCCGCGGCCGGCACCGTGCCCGACGATGCACGGTTGATCTTCACCGCGCACTCCATTCCGATCGCCGCCGATCAACGCTGCGGTCCGAATCTGTACAGCCGCCAAGTGGCTTACGCCGCACGGTTGGTGGCGTCGGCGGCGGGGTACCGCGACTTCGACGTGGTGTGGCAGTCGCGGTCCGGGCCGCCGCAGGTGCCGTGGCTGGAGCCCGACGTCGGCGACCATCTGGCATCGTTGGCGGACAAGGCCGTAATCGTCTGTCCCATCGGCTTTGTCGCCGACCACATCGAAGTGGTCTGGGATCTGGACCACGAGTTACGGCTGCAGGCTGCAGATCTCGGCGTTGCATTCGCCCGCGCCGCCACCTTCAACGCCGACGCCCGGTTCGCCCGGCTGGCCATCGATCTGATCGACGAACTGCGCGACGGCCGCGCGCCGGCACGGGTGTCCGGCTCCCGTCCGGTGCCCGGTTGTCTCGCCAGTGCCAACGGCCAGGCATGCCTGCCGCCGCACTGTGCCCGCGAAATCGCGTAGGGCAGGTTCGGCTGCCGCGCCCCAAGCCGTTTTGGCGGCGGTGACTCCGTTGCCCTGAGCAATCGCGCGACCATCCCCCGGATGGTGACGGATGGGGCGCGCGTGGTCAGGCTGCGCCGATAGTAAGCATGCCGCGACCGGGTCTGACACCGCTACCCGTCGGCGCAGAATTCAGTCGGCCCACGCGGACTGCAGGATCGCGGTGACCGCGGCCATGCGCGCCGAGCGGACCACCGCGCTGAGCGGCCGCAGGGCATTGGAAGCGAGCTGCGTTTCCGAAGAAGATTGCGTACCAGTCAATTCCGGTGCGGCGGTACGGTCGGGCAACCGGCTCAGCCCGGCGCTGACCGCGATGATCGCATCGACATGCGCGGCGTTCTCCAGCACCCGCAGCGCGCGGGTGGGCGCGTGGTCGGGAATCCGGTGTTGCCGTGCGGATTCCAGTATCTGCTCGACGAGCCCGCGCGGATTGTCAACGCCGCTGGCCGATTCCAATCCCATCACGCTCAACGCATCGGCAGCCGACCGCACTGCCGAACGCAGTGTGTATTCGGCGTCGCCCAGTTCGTGGTGGTCGAACACCGGGACGCCGGGCAACGAGTACACCATCCACGTCAGCGCGCACAGTTCGGGTTCGTCGGCTTCGTCGTCGTCGCTGTAGGCGTACTCGGGCACCAGTCCGATCGCGCTGCGCGCATCGTCGGGGTTGGTGACGATCACCGCCTCGCCGGCAGCCAACGCGTCGCGTTCGAACTGGGTGCCGGCGCACAACCCGCGCACATCGCCGGGCACCGGGATCACCACGTTGATGGTGCCGCGCGGACGGTCGGGCGTCTGACGACCGACTGCCGCCCGCAGCGTCTGCAGCAGCGACACCGTCCCGGCGTCGCTCACATCGGGCCACGGCAGTCCGGTGTGGCCCGCCGCGACGGCGTCGTAGGCCGCAACGGATTGCCTTGGCGCCCAGAGGGATAACGCATCAAGGACGTCGTCGGGCGCGGCCTTGCCTGCGAGCCAGGCGTTGGCCCACATCGACAGTGAGACACTGGGGCACCACATGGTCTCGCAGTGTAGTGGCTCGCCGCCACGGGCGTGGATTGTCGGAGATCACGCGTATTCTGTGCCCATGCCCGTCGCACTGATCTGGCTCATCGGAGCTCTGGTGCTGGTCGGTGCGGAGGCCCTCACCGGCGACATGTTCCTGCTGATGCTCGGCGGCGGCGCGTTGGCCGCCGCGGGGGTCAGCTGGCTGACGGACCTGCCGGTCTGGGCGGACGGAGTGGTGTTCCTGGTCGTGTCGGTGCTGTTGCTCACCCTGGTGCGGCCGCAACTTCGCCGGCGGATGACCCCGCAGACCGCGCTGCGGACCGGCGCGGAGGCGCTGGAAGGCAAGCACGCGGTGGTGCTGGATCGGGTCGCCCACGACGCCGGGCAGGTCAAGCTGGACGGTCAGGTATGGACGGCGCGCCCGCTCAACGACGGCGACGTCTACGAACCCGGCCAGTCCGTCACCGTCGTGCACATCGACGGGGCCACCGCCGTGGTGTTCAACAACGCATAGCGACCGACTGAAGGAGTTCCGGTGGAAGGTGCGGTGACCGGCCTGGTCCTGCTGGCCGTCCTGGTGGTATTCGCCATCATCATCGTGGCCAAATCGGTGGCCCTAATACCGCAGGCCGAGGCTGCGGTCATCGAGCGACTGGGCCGGTACAGCCGCACGGTCAGCGGCCAGCTGACGTTGCTGGTGCCGTTCATCGACCGCATCCGGGCCCGCATCGACCTGCGTGAACGGGTGGTGTCCTTTCCGCCGCAACCGGTCATCACCGAGGACAACCTGACGCTGAACATCGACACCGTCGTCTACTTCCAGGTCACCGTCCCGCAGGCGGCGGTCTACGAGATCAGCAACTACATCGTCGGTGTCGAGCAGCTGACCACCACCACGCTGCGCAACGTGGTCGGCGGCATGACCCTCGAGCAGACCCTGACCTCCCGCGACCAGATCAACGCCCAGCTGCGCGGCGTGCTGGACGAGGCGACCGGCCGCTGGGGGCTGCGGGTGGCGCGGGTGGAGCTGCGCAGCATCGATCCGCCGCCGTCGATCCAGGCGTCGATGGAAAAGCAGATGAAGGCCGACCGGGAAAAGCGCGCGATGATCCTGACGGCCGAGGGCACCCGGCAGGCGGCGGTAATGCAGGCCGAGGGGCAGAAGGCGGCGCAGATCCTGGCCGCCGAGGGTGCCAAGCAGGCCGCGATCCTCACCGCTGAGGCCGATCGGCAGTCCCGGGTGCTGCGCGCCCAGGGTGAACGCGCCGCCGCCTATCTGCGGGCGCAGGGGCAGGCCAAGGCCATCGAGAAGACGTTCGCCGCGATCAAAGCCGGCCGACCGACCCCGGAGATGCTGGCCTACCAGTATCTGCAGACGTTGCCGGAGATGGCGCGCGGCGACGCCAACAAGGTGTGGGTGGTGCCCAGCGACTTCAACGCTGCGCTGCAGGGCTTCACCAGGTTGCTCGGCAAACAGGGCGAGGATGGGGTGTTCCGGTTCGAGCCGTCCCCGGTCGACGACGCGCCGCGGCACTCCGCGGACGACGACGACGCAGAGGTGGCGGACTGGTTCACCACCGGCAGCGATCCGGCGATTTCCCAGACGCGCGCCGCCACCGATGTCCTGCCGCTGCAGCCCGGCCAACGCCCGGTGGATGGGCCGCCGGAGCTGCGTCAATAGGATTGCCGGATGAGCACTCTGACTTCACCGAAGACCTACGCCGGACTGGCTGCGTTCCACGCCCTGGACGCGGTGTTGTGCGCGGTCGAGGCGCCGCCCATCAAGAAGGCGCTGGACACCGTCCAATGCCCGGAGAACGTGCGCCCGGTGTTGCCGGTGGTGAAGGTGGCCGCCGCCGTCGGCCTGGCGTCGGTGAACCGGTTTCCGGCGCTGGCCCGGCTGACCACGGCGATGCTGACGCTGTATTTCACGTTGGCGGTGGGCGCGCACCTGCGGGTGCGGGACACGGTGGCCAACACGTTGCCGGCCGCGTCGTTCCTGGCGTTGGTCCTGGCGATGACGGTCAAGGGGCCGGACACCGCCGACGCTTCGTAGCCTCGCGGTGTCCGCGCCCGCGACCGAAAGCCGTGCTAGCGCGGAGCAGTCGGCGATGCGCTGGGCCCCGCGGAAGGCGATGCCGGTGGCTGACCCGGCCCCGGTGGCTGCTGCCCGGCCGGCCCACCCGGCCCAGCAGGTCCCATTGGGGGCGGCCCGCCCGGGAACGGCGGCGGCAGCATGCCGTGCGGACCGCCCATCGGGCCTTTACCGCCGGCCATCGGACCGCCCGGTCCGCCGGGACCAGGGAAACCCATGTGCGCTGCGCCGGGTGGCGGTCCGAAGCCTGGTGGCGGCGGTGGAGGTCCGAAGAAGGTGATCGCCAGCACGGCGGCTCCCGCGGTGAACATCGAACCGATCAGTCCACCCAGCAGTCCGGCGCCGAACAGCGCGCCGAGGGGAAAGCGCCGTTTCTGCGCCGCCGTCGGAGCAGCAGCGGGCGGCGGAGCGACGACTGCCTCGTCGCTCGGTGTCGTGGTGTGGTCGGAGGTCATGGGGACTCCTCGGGTCGTTGGTGCGTTGCTGGACGCGACGGTAGGAGCCGAACTTGAAGCAAAGCTGAAGATTGCCGGAGCCGGCCCGGCGCAGTCCGGACCAAGCAGCGTCGTGTGAACAATGGGGGGCATGACTCGCGCCGATCGCACCGGTAGCAGGACCGGCCAATTCAGCGTCGGCACCCCGCGGGTGTTGGTGGTCGAGGACTCCGAAACGATTCGGGAGATGGTCAGCGAGGCGCTGTCCGACGTCGGCTATCACACCGACACCCGTTGTGACGGAAACGGATTGGAAGAGGTGCTGGAAGGTCTGCGGCCCGATCTGGTGGTGCTTGACGTGATGTTGCCGGGCCGGGACGGATTCGAACTCATCGACGTCGTGCGGCAGTGGGGCGACATCGGCATCGTCTTGATCACCGCCCGTGACGGCCTGCCGGACCGGTTGCGCGGCCTGGACGGGGGCGCTGACGACTACGTGGTCAAACCTTTCGAACTGGCCGAGCTCGTCTCTCGGGTCGGGGCGGTGTTACGGCGACGGGGACGGCTGCCCACCGTGGTCCAGTTCGGTGACGTGATCCTCGACGTCGACGCAGGCGTTGCGGCGCGCGACGGTCACCCGCTGGACCTCACCGCCACCGAGCTGCGGCTGCTGACCTTCCTGGTGGAGCAGCGGGGGCGGATCGTCAACGCCAACCAGATACTCAGTGCGGTGTGGGGATACGACGCCTACGACCCGAATCTGGTGCAGGTGCACGTCAGCGGGCTGCGGCGCAAACTCGAGGCGCACGGCCCGCGGATTCTACAGACCGTTCGCGGCATCGGTTACCGCCTGCAGCCACCGCAATCGTGACGGGCACGGTCACGCCCACCCCGTCGCTGCGGCGACGGGTGGTGCTGCTCGTCGTGGCGCTGCTGGCGGTGCTGCTGGTCGTGCTGGGCGTGACGGTCGATATCAGCCTGCGCGTCCAGGCGCGGCACAACCTGAACGAACGGCTGCTCGCTGCGACATCGCGAGCTGATGCTCTGGTCGCCGCCCACACCGCGCCGGATCTGATGGCCGCGCAGTTGAATGGTGGCAGCGTGCGCGCATTGATCGTGACGGCTGATGGTGTCACCTATGGCGATCCGGGCATCAGCCCCGACACCAGAGCGGGTTCTACTGTGCCGCCGCCCTTTCCGCCGCCGCCGGTGCACCGGCCGGGGCCGCCGCCGTCGGGCAGGCCGCCGCTGCCGCCGGGCATGTTGCCGCCGCCGCCACCGCCTAGCGGCACCCCTGCTGACGCGAGTGCGACCGTGGTGGTGCACCCGCTGCCCGACGGCGCCCGCTTGATCCTGGTCGCCGACACCACCCAAACCACGCAGGTGACCCGTCAGCTGCGCCAGCTGATGATCGGCGCCGGACTGGCGACGCTGGTGTTGGCTGCACTGTTGCTGGTCGTCGTCAGCCGGACCGCGCTGCGGCCGCTGGACGGGTTGACTGCGCTGGCCAAGGACATCACCACCGGTGACCGCGGCCGGCGGCTGCGGCCGTCGCGCACCGATACCGAATTAGGCCGCGCTGCAGACGCTTTCGATGGGATGCTGGATGCGCTGGAGGATTCTGAGTTGCGCGCCCGGCAGGCCGCCGAGGCCGCGCAGCGCGCCGAAACGGCGACGCGGCAGTTCCTTGCCGACGCCGCGCACGAGTTGCGCACCCCGATCGCGGGCATCCAAGCCGCCGCCGAGCAACTCGCCGCCCACGAGACCGGCTCGGAGTCCAGCGCGCAGCTCCGGCGGGCCGCCTTGTTGCAGTCCGATGCCCGACGGGCCGGTCGGCTGGTTGCCGACATGCTGGATCTGAGCCGCATCGACGCCGGCTTGACGCTGGACGTCCGGGAAGCCGATCTGGCCGCGATCGTCGAGTCCGAAGTGCAGCGCGCCGCCATGTTGGCGCCGGCGGTCTCGGTGCGGCGCACCGGGGTATCCGAGCTCAACGTGACGGCGGACCCGACCCGGGTGGCGCAGATCCTGTCCAACCTGCTGGACAACGCGCGGCGGCACACGCCGGCGGGTGGCTCGATCACCGTCGAACTCGGTGCCGATCCGAGCGCGGCGACGGCGACCGTCACCGATACCGGGCCCGGCGTTCCCGACGACGAGCGGAACCGTATCTTCGAGCGTCTGGTCCGGCTGGATGCCGACCGTGCCCGCGACCACGGCGGGGCGGGACTGGGACTGTCGATCGCCCGCGCGCTGGCCCGGGCCCACGGCGGCGACCTGGTGTGCCTGCCCCACGACGGGGGTGCACAGTTCCGGCTCAGCTTGCCGAATTACTTTGTCAGGTCGGAAAATTCAGGTAACCGGGCGGCTATCTGATCCCATGTCAATTGGTTGCCCGCTATCGCAACCACGAATTGCTCGGCGGCATCGACATCCAGGTCAGTCGAAACCCGATAGCCGTTCAGGCCGAGGAGGAGCCAGCAGGCCGCCCAACCAGTGCGCTTGTTCCCGTCGGCCAACGATTGTGTGGTCACCAGTGAGTGCAGCAGCGCTGCCGCTTTATCCCAGACCGACGGATATGCATCTGTACCGAAAACCGTTGCCGCAGGGCGCATCAGACTGGATTCGAACAGACCGGGATCACGCACCAACGGCCGAAAGCCGCAGGCGTACTCCGCTGCGATCAAGACCTCGTCGGTGCTCGGGAAGTCCGTCACGCCAAGCGGCGGTTCAGTTCAGCGGAGCGCTGAGCTATCTCCTGACTCAGAGCACGTATCCGGCCTTCGCGATCGACCGCCTTGGCCAGGATCGCCTGTTTCGCGAACGCCCGCATGGAGGTCCCTGTGCTGCTTGCCGCCGCACGTACGGTTGCCAGTTCCTCTTCGGAGAATTCGACATTCAACGCTGGCATGGTTGACCCCCAATTACTTGGTACTACAAAGGTACCAGATTTGGTACCAAGGCAACGAGCGGCCAAATGGGGGGCTCCAGGCATGGACGGCAGCGGTGGCGCGGGTGGCCAGGGCGGCGCGGGCGGAGCGTTTGCCAGCGGCGGCGCCAATGGAGCGGTGCTCGGCAACGGCGGCATCGGCGGAATGGGTGGCGCCGGTGGCAACGCCGGCTATCTGTTCGGCCACGGTGGGAATGGTGGTGTCGGCGGTGCTGGGGGTGGCGGTTCGGCTGGCGAGGGTACTGGCGGCACCGGTGGCGCGGGAGGTCTGTCCGGGCTCTTTGGTGACGGTGGCGTCGGGGGAAGCGGGGGAACGGCGTTCAGCGTTGCCGGCACGGGAGGCACCGGAGGCAACGGCTGCAACGCTCAGCTGCTAGGCAACGGCGGCAATGCGGGCACCGGACTCTGCCGTCGGGCTCCGGGAGTCGGCGGCAGCGCCGGGCTGCTGTTCGGGATGGCTGGGATCAGTGGCAGCTGACATCGGTTCCCGCTGCCTGCAGCCAGTTAGAGCTGCACCCACTCGCCGCGAGCTGCAGAAGTCAGCACCGCCTCGGTGAGAACCGCTGCGCGATAACCATCTTCGAACGTCGGCAGCCCGTCCGGCGCCCCGCCCCGAATGGCCGAGTGCACGTCGGCGACGAAAGCGTCGAAGCAGTCCTGATATCCCTGCGGGTGGCCGGCCGGAACCGTCGAGAGCCGCACCGCGTCGGCGGCGGAGAAACCGGCGCCGCGCTCCAGCAGCGTCGAACCCTCGGCTCCGCCGACCCAAAGCCGGTCGGATCGCTCCTGCTCGAAGCCGAAGGCAGCGCGTTCGGTGTCGACGTACAACTCGAGTCGGTTCTTGCGACCCCAGGACACCTGGCTGACGTTCATCGATCCGATCGCGCCGTCGGCCGTGCGGAACAGCAGTGCTGCAAGATCTTCCGTCGGCTGCGACGCCTGGCGGTCGTGGACCGTTGACGTCATAGCCGACAACGCGACGATGCGGTCGCCGGTGACGAACTCGGCAAGATCGCACCAGTGGACTCCGATGTCGGCAAACGCCCGCGAGGGTCCCCCCGATGCCGGATCGACGCGCCAGTTGGACGCCCCCGCATCGCCCAGCCAATCCTGCAGGTACCCACCGTGGATGAGAAAGATGCGTCCGCTGTCGCGCAACCTGGCGCGCATTTCCCGCACCGACGGGTAGAACCGATACGCGAACGGCACCGCGTGCACCACCCGTCGCGCCTTCGCCTCGGCAAGCATGGCGGCGGCTTGCGCAGTGGAAACGCCGATGGGTTTCTCGCAGATCACGTTGGCGCCGGCGGCCAGAGCAGATGAAACCTGTTGGGCGTGAACGGCATTCGGGGTGCAGACGTGTACTAGGTCGGCATCGCCGAGTAGGTCGTGCGGCGACGACGACGATGCGGCCACACCCCACGCGTCGGCGGCACGGGCCGCGCCCTCTTCGGTGCGACCCACCACCCCGACGACGACGCCGCCGGCCCGGCGCACCGCCCTGGCGTGAACGGCGCCGATGAACCCGGTCCCGATGATCACCGAACGCAGCATCGAGGCGATACTACGGATGTGCTTGATGCCCGTCCGGTCGTAGTCCTTTCGGCTGCGCCGCGAGCGATCGATCAGCTTTTCCGGCCGGGCAGGTTCGAGGCGCTCGAGGCGGATTTCGAAGTCATTGTCGACGATGGCTTTACCCGGCTCGACGAGTTGCTGCCCGAGGTTTTCGCGATCGTCGGTCAGCCCGACCTGCCCCGGGAACGGCTGGTCCGCGCCGAGAAGTTGCGGGCACTGGTGAACGTCGAGGGGAATTTCTTTCCCAATGTGGACTACCCGGTGTGTTTTGCGCGCGGGATTCGGGTGCTGGGGTGTGGTCCGGTGTACGCGCAGCCCGTCGCCGAGTACGCGCTGGGTCTGGCGCTGGATTTGTGTCGGGGAATCAGCCGGGAGGACCGCGCTTTGCGGGCCGGCACGGAAAGCTGGAGTGCCGAGAGCACCGCGGACTCGATCCTGCTGTCCGGTGCGGACGTCGGCCTGATCGGTTTCGGCTTTCTCGGTCGCGCACTGCGCGCGCTGCTGGTTCCGTTCCATCCGGTGCTGCGCTGCTTCGATCCGTGGTTGCCCGACAGTGTGATCCGCGAGCATCAGATGATTCCGGCCGAGCTGAACGAGGTGCTGGCGCGCAGTCAGGTCATCGTCGTGCTGGCCACGGTCACCAGCGAGAGCGAACATCTGCTCGGCGCGGCGGAGTTGGACACCATTTCGCCAGGTGCCCGGGTCGTGCTGGTCAGCCGCGCCGCCGTCGTCGACCTCGACGCGCTGCTGGACCGCGTGGCGGACCAGCGGTTCCTCGCCGCCGTCGACGTGTGGCCCGACGAGCCGCTACCAGCCGACCACCGCGCCCGCGGCATCGAAGGGCTGGTGCTGTCCGCACACCGTGCGGGCGGGATCGCCAGCGCCTTTCATGACATCGGCGAACTGGTCATCGACGACCTGCGGCTGATCAAGGCCGGCCTGCCGCCGGTACGGTCGCAGCTCGCCGCACCGGAGTTGGTGGGCCGGTACCGCAACCGCCCGGTGGGTTGAGTCTCAGCCCGTCACCACACTGAGACCCCACTGCGCCAGCCACGGCCGCACCAATTCGGCCACCGAAAACGTTGCCGGCGTCGAACATCCGGGATTGGGGTCGTTCTGCCGTCCGCCGCGGATGTGGATGCCGACCGCCGCTGCGCCGTCCCGACGAATGAGGTAGACCGGGCCGCCGGAGTCGCCGCACTGACTGGCGGCCAGGAACACCACCTTGCTGTCGGTGACATCGGTGATCTGTCCGCATTCCACCCGGCCGGTCTTCATGCCGAATTTGCACAGCTGCTGGCCGAGCTGCAGTTCGTCGGCGACGCCACTGACCGGCATCGAGGCGGTGATCGCCGCCGTCTGTGGCACCTTGTCGGCTTCGAGGGTGATCAGCCCGATGTCATGGTCTTCGCCGCGGGTACCTTCGCTGACCGTCTGGGTGAACGTGCCCACGGCCACGTACGACTCGGCGGCGGAATTGATGCTGACTTTGCTTGTCTCGCCGGGCTTGTTGCAGTGACCGGCGGTGAGCAACGCCCGCTGGCCGGTGTTGGTGTGCACCAAAAATCCTGCGGTACAGGCCATTCCGCCGGTGCCGTCGGCGTAGCTGACCGCGATCGCGGTGCCCGGGCCGACGGTGGCTGCGGCCGGCAGCGGGAACGGGATGCGGATGGGCGGCTCGGATGCCCGGAGGATCGGTGTCCTGGGGCCGGGCAGGAACATCGCGCACACGAACGAGGCGGCGCTGAGGAGCGCGAAGAACGACAGTCGCCAGCTGTGGAAGCGCCGGTCGCGGGTATGGCGCCAGGAGGCCAGCACCGGCCAGGCCGCCACCACCAGGCACAGTGATGCTCCGGCGGCGAGAGCGATGGTGCGCACCAGCGATGCCTGTGGTGACAGGTTCGCGAAGGCACCGACCATGACGTCGATCTTTCAGGTAAAGCCGAGCGTGCTCAAACCGAGCGCACCGGCTCCGCGTCGACGGCGGGCGGCGGCGTTTCGAACGCCGGCCCGGGGTGCGCGGCATGCTGCTGGCGGTATTTGCGCACCTCATAGATCAGCCCGCACATGCCCAACGCCCCCGTGCACACCGACACCAGCACCAACAGTGGGTTGCCGTCGCCGGCGAATGCGTTGCCCAGGATCACCACGGCGGCGGTGCCGGGCAACAGCCCGGCGACGGTGGCCCAGGTGTAGGGCAGCACCCGTACCGCGGAGGCGCCGGCGGCATAGTTGATCGCCGCGAACGGCACGGCGGGGATGAACCGCAACGACAGGATGGCCAGCCAGCCTCGTTCGCGCAGGCGCTCATCGAGTCGCGCGATCGCCCGCCGGTGATCCAGCCGCTTCAGCCGCCACCCGGTGGCCCGCACCAGCAGCAGCGCCAGCACAGCGCTGGCGGTGCTGGCGCTCACCGCGATGGCCACCCCGAGCGCCGTCCCGAACAGCAGTCCAGCCGCGATGGTGAACGCGGTGCGGGGAAACGGCGCCACGGTCACGACGGTGTGCACGAGCAGGAAGGCGAGCGGAAACCACGGCCCCACCGATCGCGCCCAGTCGCGCATTTCCAGCGCGGTGGGCAGCGGAACCAGCAACGCCACGGCCACCAGGGCTGTGATTCCCACCACGGTGAAAATCAGCCGCAGCCGCGAGGTCTGCCGCACCGCCTCAGCCATCGCCGTCGCGACACCGCGCACGGTATCGACGGTTTTGCAGATGAGGGGGGCCGGCATGATTTCCAAGGGTACGGGGCGCAGGTGAATACCGAGTTGCCCTCGGCTGGCGTTTCGCGGCACACCGCGGTGCAGATAGTCGCACCACGATTCCTCTTTTGCGGTGCAAATCAACTAGCGTAATTTGCGAGTTGCACCCCCTCAGACAACCCCAACAGTGCTGGGAAAACAGGAGCAATCGGTGTCCATTGACGTACCCGAGCTGGCGGACCTGGAACAGGTTCGCGGCCGTTGGCGCAGTGCCGTCGCCGGTGTGCTCTCCAAGAGCACCCGCACCGACCCGGCCGAGCTGGGTGACGAGCCCGAACAGCGCCTGGAAACACCCACCTACGACGGTTTCGTGATCCGGCCGCTCTACACCGCCTTTGATGAGCTTCCGGAACCGCCGCTGCCCGGACAGTGGCCGTTTCTGCGCGGCGGCGACCCGACCCGCGACGTCAAGTCCGGGTGGAAGGTCGCCGAGGCCTTCCCGCTGCCCGGCCTGGCCGTCGAGGAGGCCAACTCGGCGCTGCTGGCCGCGCTCGGCGAAGGGGTCAGCGCGCTGCTGATCCGGCTGGGGGAGTCGGGGGTGGCTCCGGACCAGCTCGAAGCGCTGCTCGACGGTGTGTACCTGAGCATGGCGCCGGTGATCCTGGACGCGGGGGCTGATTTCGTTGCCGCCGCCGACGTGATGTTGCGACTGGTGGATGCGGTCGACGAGGACCAGCGCGCCACCGTGTCGGTGGATCTGGGCGCCGACCCGCTGACCGCGACGCTCAGCGACCGCACCGCCCCGCCGATCCAGGACGTCGTCACGGTTGCTGGGTGGGCTGCTGGCAAACCCGGGGTGCGGGCCGTCACGGTTGACGGCCCCGCCTTCAACAACGCGGGCGCGACCGCGGCCTGGGAGCTCGCGGCCACCATCGCTGCTGCGGTGGCCTATCTGCGTTTGCTCACCGAATCCGGCCTGTCGGTCCCAGATGCGTTGCGGCAGATCAGCTTCCGGCTCGCCGCCGACGACGACCAGTTCATGACGCTGGCCAAGATGCGCGCCGTGCGTCAATTGTGGGCGCGGGTGGCCGAGGTCGCCGGCGATCCGGACGGAGGCGCGGCGGTGGTGCACGCCGAAACGTCGCTGCCGATGATGACCCAGCGCGATCCGTGGGTGAACATGCTGCGCAGCACGTTGGCGGCCTTCGGCGCGGGTGTGGGTGGGGCGGACACCGTACTGGTGTACGCATTCGACGTGGCCATCCCGGGCGGCTGGCCGGGCACCGCCACCAGCTTCGCGCGCCGCATCGCCCGCAACACCCAGTTGCTGCTGCTCGAGGAATCGCACGTCGGCCGGGTGCTGGACCCCGCCGGCGGGTCCTGGTTCGTCGAAGACCTCACCCAGCAGCTGGCCGAGCGGGCCTGGCAGCACTTCCGGTCTATCGAGTCCGAGGGCGGATTCGTCGACGCCCAGGATTTCCTCAAAGGTCAGTTGGACGAGCTCGCCGCAAAACGGGCCGACGACGTCGCGCACCGCCGCATCGCGATCACCGGCGTCAACGAGTTCCCGAACCTCGGTGAAGCGCCGCTGCCGCAAGGTGACTCGCTGGGGCGCGCCGGTCATGTCGTGCGTTACGCGGCCGAATTCGAGGCATTGCGGGATCGTTCCGACGTTTACTTCGCCGAGCACGAGGTGCGGCCACAGGTGCTGTTGCTGCCGCTGGGGCCGCTGGCCGAACACAACATCCGCACCACCTTCGCCGCCAACCTGCTGGCCTCCGGCGGCATCGAGGCGGTCAATCCGGGACCGCTGGATGCGGCCGGGGTCGCGGGAGCCGTTCAGGAAGTGGGTTCGCTGAAGGCGGTGGTGATCTGCGGCACCGACAAGCGCTACGCCGACGAGGCATCCGAGGTGGTGGCCGCCGCGCGCGACGCCGGCGTCGAGCGGGTGTATCTGGCCGGGCCGGATAAGGCGGTGGCCGAGGCCGAGCACCGACCGGATGAGTTTTTGACTCTGAAAATAAATGCGGTGCAGACACTTTCGGATCTGCTGACTCGATTGGGGGCTTAGCATGACCACGACGGTTCCCTCGATTGGCAGCTTCGCCGACGTCCCACTGGAAGGCGATAAGGACGTACCGAAACCCACCGCGGAGGCGGTGGACGAGTACGTCGAAGCGGCCGCCAAAGCGCACTGGTACACCCCCGACCAACTGCAGTGGCAGACGCCGGAAGGCATCGACGTCAAGCCCGTCTACATCGCTGAGGACCGCCGGGAGGCCGGGGAGGCCGGCTACCCGCTCAACAGCTTCCCCGGTGAGCCGCCATTTGTGCGCGGGCCGTACCCGACGATGTACGTCAACCAGCCGTGGACCATCCGCCAGTACGCCGGCTTCTCCACTGCGGCGGAGTCCAACGCGTTCTACCGGCGCAACCTGGCAGCCGGCCAAAAAGGTTTGTCCGTCGCCTTCGACCTGGCCACCCACCGCGGGTACGACTCCGACCACCCGCGCGTGCAGGGTGACGTCGGAATGGCCGGTGTGGCAATCGATTCCATTCTCGACATGCGGCAGTTGTTCGACGGCATCGACCTGTCGACGGTGTCGGTGTCGATGACCATGAACGGTGCGGTGCTGCCGATCCTGGCGTTGTATGTGGTGGCCGCCGAGGAGCAGGGGGTGCCGCCGGAGAAGCTGGCCGGCACCATCCAGAACGACATCCTCAAAGAGTTCATGGTGCGCAATACCTACATCTATCCGCCCAAGCCGTCCATGCGGATCATCTCCGACATCTTCGCCTACACCAGCGCCAAGATGCCGAAGTTCAACTCCATCTCGATCTCCGGCTACCACATCCAAGAGGCCGGGGCCACCGCCGATTTGGAGCTGGCCTACACGCTGGCCGACGGCGTCGAGTACATCAAGGCAGGCCTGGACGCTGGGCTGGACATCGACAAGTTCGCCCCGCGGCTGTCCTTCTTCTGGGGCATCGGGATGAACTTCTTCATGGAGGTGGCCAAGCTGCGGGCCGGGCGGCTGCTGTGGAGCGAACTGGTCGCCAAGTTCGACCCGAAGAGCGCCAAATCGCTGTCGCTGCGCACCCATTCGCAGACCTCGGGCTGGTCGCTGACGGCGCAGGACGTGTTCAACAACGTGGCTCGCACCTGTATCGAGGCAATGGCCGCCACCCAGGGCCACACCCAGTCGCTGCACACCAACGCCCTGGACGAGGCACTGGCGCTGCCCACCGACTTCTCCGCGCGCATCGCCCGCAATACCCAGCTGGTGCTGCAGCAGGAGTCGGGCACCACCCGGCCGATCGACCCGTGGGCAGGTTCGTACTACGTGGAGTGGCTGACCCATCAGCTCGCGCAGCAGGCCCGTGCCCACATCGAAGAAGTTGCCGAGCACGGCGGCATGGCCCAGGCGATCGGCGAAGGCATCCCCAAGCTGCGCATCGAGGAAGCCGCCGCGCGAACCCAGGCCCGCATCGACTCCGGCCAGCAGCCGGTGATCGGGGTGAACAAATACCAGGTAGAAGAGGACCAGGAGATCGAGGTCCTCAAGGTGGAAAACAGCCGGGTGCGTTCGGAGCAGCTAGCGAAGTTGAAGGATCTGCGGGCGAACCGGGACGCTGAGGCGGTCGAGGCGGCACTGGCCGAGCTGACCCGGGCGGCGTCGGCGTCCGGACCTGCGGGTGAGGACGGGTTGGGCAACAACCTCATGGCACTGGCGATCAACGCGGCCCGGCACAAGGCCACCGTGGGGGAGATCTCCGACGCCCTGGAGAAGGTCTACGGGCGCCACCAGGCTGAGATTCGCACCATCGCGGGGGTCTACCGCGACGAAGTTGGAAAGGCGCCCAACATCGCTGAAGCCACTGAACTCGTCGAAAAGTTCGCCGAGGCCGACGGCCGCCGGCCCAGGATCCTGATCGCCAAAATGGGCCAGGACGGCCACGACCGCGGACAGAAAGTGATCGCCACCGCGTTCGCCGACATCGGGTTCGACGTCGACGTGGGTTCGCTGTTCTCCACCCCCGAAGAAGTGGCCCGGCAGGCTGCCGACAACGACGTGCACGTGGTCGGGGTGTCCTCGCTGGCTGCGGGACACCTGACGCTGGTGCCGGCGCTGCGCGACGCGCTGGCCGAGGTGGGGCGCTCCGACATCATGGTGGTGGTCGGCGGGGTGATCCCGCCCGGAGATTTCGACGAGCTGTACGAGGCCGGGGCTGCGGCGATCTTCCCGCCGGGGACGGTGATCGCGGACGCGGCAATCGGGTTGCTGCAGAAGCTGGGCGAACGCCTGGGATACGAACTAAGCGAATGACCTGAGGATTCCGCTTCGCGCGGTGGCTGGAAGGTGCACTGCCACTTGAGTTTTGGCGAAATTCATACTGGCTCCAGGCAAAGGCGCGCCGAGCGTAACAAGTCGGTCGACGCAGACCGAGCTTGCGCTCTGGACTAGAGCGGGTTTGATATGCGGCGGAGCTGCTTTGACAGCCTGTGCCCACTGTCCGATTCGCGCATGGAATCGCCCACTTGAAGGCCGTTGGTCAATTAGATTGGCTGAATGCGTGCTGCCTTCACCCGCGTCAGCAGGCAGCGCGGAATTGTCGGTGCCGCCGATGGATGCGCGTCGGGGAACCCGACATTGGAAGGCTGCGAGCCTGGTCCGGATGCCACGAGGACGGCGAAGTGGAGACAGCGTGTATTCATACTTCTGACGCTGTGGGTGCTAGCCTGCACAACTTTCCACGTGTTTGTTGTGATGTCGGTCTATTCCAATGTAGTCGTATTGCTGCAGTACTATGCTATCAATTATAAATACGGATTTGTACGCCGTGGTTTAGCCGGTGAGTTGATCCGAATATTTCCTGAGCACAACTACTTTGATGTCGCATATGCGATTCTGTGGGCTTCAGCGATAACGTGGCTGATCTGCTTGGCGTTCTTCGTCTGGCTTGTCTTGAAGCCCAACCCAGGCTCAGAGCGGCGGAGGATGCTGGCTCTACTGGTTCCCGTCCTGCCCTTCTCGGTTTCCTACCTGGTATATAACGCGCATCCCGAAATATGGGGCATGTCTGCTCTCGTGATGTTCAGTATCGCCGTTCGAAGTGCTGGCAGCCGCCGGTCGAGGGTCATCTACTGCGTGATCTACGGTGCGACCGGAGCAGTCTTCACCTTGATCCATGAAGCCATGGCGGTGCAGTTCGCCCTCGGCGCAGTCCTTGCGATAACCGTTCTTGCGAAAGACACTACGAGCGCGGCCAAGCGCCTACTCAGTCTATTAGCCGTAGGACCAGGCCTGTTGGCGCTGATTTTTGTGGCGATGCTGGGTCGTCGTGATACCGCGACGTCTTTGTGTACTCAAATTCCACATGGACTGGTTGATGATCCCGTAGGGACATACGATGCCCCCCATCGAAGCCTGAGTTTTTTATTCGGTCAGTTTCAACATCAGTCGGATTTCCACGACTGGGTGTGTACGAAGACCATGCCGTTTTTTTACATGGATATTTTTGACGGTGCTAGGGTGGTGGCGTCCTATGGACTGCCTAAGCTTTTCGCTTCACTGGTCCTTGGTATCGCTATATTGTTTCTGACATTGTCGGCTGTCCGCTATGTATGCGGAGTTTCTGCCCGTTCATTTGCCCAAGAAATTTGCAATGATCGTCGGATGGTGTTGCTCAGCATAGCACTCCTGCTTTCGCTTTTCGTGACCGCCGTTGATTGGACGCGTTGGTATACCGTCATTGCTCTGGACATAACCACTGTTTATATTCTTTATGCGATTGAGAGACCTGAAATCGATCAGAGGGTGACCCGACGTGACTGGCAGGTATTCGTCGCAGCTGTCGTCGTCTTTGCGGCCATACCTTTCGGCAACCTTAACAACGTTGGCTCGTAGTCAGGCTCAGTGCTCGTAGCTTGTGGCGGGCAGTCTGGGGATCGCACGTGCCCACCCCGGGATGGCCGTCCCGAACCAGCCTCGCGATATGGGATTCTGGAGAACCGACAAGAACCCGTCCAGGCAGTCAGCCGTCGTGGGAAGGCTAAACCGTGACCGTTCCCCATCTCGCTAGCGTCCCGGCAAGTAAGTGATGTCGCCAACTGGCAGCTCCGTGACGGAGCTATCCGAAGCGATCCGAGGAGGCGACCGCGCAGCCCTGCCGCGGGCCATCACACTGCTGGAATCGACGCGCGCCGACCATCGAGAGCGGGCGCAACAACTGCTGCTGGAACTGCTGCCCGATTCCGGCAATGCCCATCGGGTCGGCATCACCGGCGTGCCGGGGGTGGGTAAGTCCACCAGCATCGAAGCCCTAGGCATGCATTTGATTGGACAGGGCCACAAAGTGGCGGTGTTGGCTGTCGACCCGTCCTCAACGCGGACCGGTGGCTCAATTCTGGGCGACAAGACCAGGATGGCGCGCCTGGCAGTGCACCCCGATGCCTACATCCGGCCGTCTCCCACGTCGGGGACTCTGGGCGGCGTGGCAAAGGCGACCCGGGAAACGGTTGTGTTGTTGGAGGCAGCCGGTTTTGACGTGATCCTGATCGAAACCGTGGGCGTCGGCCAGTCCGAGGTCGCAGTGTCTAACATGGTCGACACGTTCGTGTTGCTGACGCTGGCGCGAAGTGGGGATCAGTTGCAAGGCATCAAAAAAGGCGTGCTGGAGCTGGCCGATATCGTGGTGGTCAACAAAGCCGACGGTGCCCACCTCAAGGATGCGCGGATGGCCGCGCGCGAACTCTCCGGAGCCATCAGGCTGATCTATCCGCGCGAAACCCTGTGGCGGCCACCGGTTCTGACCATGAGTGCGATGGAGGAAACCGGCCTGGCCGAGTTGTGGCAGACCGTGGAGAAGCACCGCGACGTACTCACCGAGGCCGGCAAGTTCGAGGCGCGTCGTCGCGACCAGCAGGTGGACTGGACCTGGCAGATGGTGCGGGACACGGTGCTGGACCGGGTTTTGTCCAACCCGGAGGTGCGCAGGATCCGCCCCGACGTCGAGCGGCAGGTGCGCGACGGTGAGCTGACCCCCGCTCTAGCCGCCCAGCAAATACTTGAGATCGCGACGACTTAACAGATCGGTAAATATGTCCGGGTTTGCCGGTGGGCAGTTAGACGGGTGAAGTAAATTCAGATTCGTGACGGTAGACATCGGAGTCGATCGACGCGCTGTTCCTTCCCACGATGCCCCTGACGCAGGGCATGGTGTGTTCGGCGCCGCGGACTCCCACTTCGGATGCGTCGTTCGTGCTTTCTCTACCATGTGGCCCGGTCACCGCTTCGGCGGCGGCGCGTTGGCGGTCTATTTGGACGGGCAACCCGTCGTCGACGTGTGGAAGGGCTGGGCGGACCGGGACGGCAAGGTGCCGTGGTCGGCTGACACCGCGCCGATGGTGTTCTCGGCCACCAAAGGCATGGCCGCCACCGTCATCCACCGACTCGCTGACCGCGGCCTGATCGACTACGAGGCACCGGTCGCCGAGTACTGGCACTCGTTCGGCGCCAACGGCAAGGCCGACATGACGGTTCGCGAGGTGATGAAGCACACCGCCGGCCTGTCGGGCCTGCGCGGAGCCACCCAGGCGAACATCTTCAATCATGTCGAGATGGAGGAACGGCTCGCAGCGGCGGCGCCGGGACGGCTGCTGGGTCAACCGGCCTACCACGCGTTGACCTTCGGTTGGCTGATGTCGGGACTGGCCCGCGCAGTCACCGGCAAGGACATGCGGGCGCTGTTCCGCGAGGAACTCGCCGAACCGCTCGGTACCGACGGCTTTCACCTGGGCCGTCCGCCGGCCGGCTCACCCACCCGGGCCGCCGAAATCATCATGCCCCAGGACATCGCCGGCGCCCCGATCGTCAACTGGGGGATTCAGAAGATCGCCAATCACTTCTCCGGCGGGTACCGCTCCATGTATTTCCCGGGAGTCATCGCCTCGGTGTCGGGGAACATGTCGATGCTGGACGCCGAGATCCCGGCTGCCAACGGCGTGGTCACCGCACGAGCTCTCGCCCGGATGTACGGTGCGATCGCCAACGGGGGAGAGGTCGACGGCACCCGGTTCCTGTCCCGGCGGCTGGTCGCCGGGCTCACTGGTGAGCGGGTCGTGCAGCGGGACCGGAACATCTTCGTGCCCATGGCATTTCACCTTGGATATCACGCACTGCCGATCGGCAACGTGATGCCGGGCTTCGGCCACGTGGGCCTGGGAGGGTCAGTCGGTTGGGCCGACCCGGAATCGGGTCTGGCGATCTCGGTGGTGCACAACCGTCTGCTCACGCCATTGGTGTTGACCGACCACGCTGCGTTCGTCGCTCTGGCGGCGCTGATTCGTCAAGGTGCTGCGAAGGCACGCAAGCGGGGGTATCGGCCGGTGCACGGGTTGGGCGCTCCGTATTCGGAGCCGGGTGCGGTCGCGGGGTAGGGCTACCCGAGGTTTTCGAAGGCGCCGATCTGCTCCAGGGTCACCACAAGCGGGTCGGCGCCGTCGTGTACGCGGCGCTCCCAGTCGATAGTCCAGCCGACAGCGTCGTGGAAGCGGAGCCGGTTGCGCCAGCCGAGTTCGCGCTGCGCCTTGGTCGCGTCGAGGGCCAGCAGATTCGCTTCGTGCGGATGTTCCCCGGGCTGGTTGTCCCAGTGGGCGCCGCCGCCCCACAGTTCGGCGGCGAGGGTCGCAACCTGGCCGACTTCGACGAAGCTGTCCCGGCCGGGGCCGATGTTCCATTGGTCCTGGCCCTTTGCGCCGTCGGACAGCAGGGCATCCGCGATGACCAGGTAGCCATCGAGGCAGTCCAGGACGTGCTGCCAAGGCCGCACTGCCTGGGGGAAACGCAGCAGGGGTGGTCGTCCGCCCGCGTAGGCGCGCACCAGGTCCGGCATCAGCCGTTCGGGGCTGACGTCGCCGCCACCGATTACGTTGCCGCCGCGAGCGATAGCCGTAGGGCAACCGGGATAGCTGCGGACCCATGACTGCGTGAGCAGGTCGGCCATCGCCTTGGAGGCGCTGTACGGGTCATCGCCGCCGAGTGGGTCGGTCTCGACGTAGCCGGCCTCCTGGTTGATGTTGCGGTAGACCTTGTCGGTGGTGACGACGACATGAGCGCGCACCGACGGCGTTTTCGTCACTGCCTCAAGCACGTTGAGGGTGCCCATCGCGTTGGTCTCGTAGGTGTAGCGCGGGTCCCGATAGGACTCGCGCACCTGCGATTGAGCGGCCATGTGTATGACGACATCGGGGGCGGTGGATCGGATCGCGGCGGTGGTTGCCTGCGCATCGCGGATGTCGACTCGGTGATCGGTGAGCAGCTGCCTGGTCAGCGCGGCCTGCTCGAAGAGGCCGCCTGGGGGGGCGTCGAGAGCCAGGCCGGAGACCGTATGGCCGCGGTTGCGCAGCAACAGGATCAGCCATGGACCTTTGAAGCCGGTGTGACCCGTGATCAGGTAGTGCATGCCAGCGAGTCAGCGCCGAGACAAGGACATTGCTGGAGCCTGAGGCGAGGCATCGCGTGGGAATCTGCCTGAATCGGGCATTGCTTGTCTAGAGGTGGCGGATCCTGAAATGACGTTGCCTCCTAAGCACGCTCGTTCACCGTCGCGGACCTACATAGTAGGCGGGCACGGTTGCGGACGAACATCCGATCGGAATTGAAATGCGGCCTCGGGCAAACCTGTGGTATTTGGGCGAAAGGCCGATGCGCAAGGGGTCAATCTCGTACGCTCGTCCCATAGATCTCACCCTGGCTGTTGGGGATGGTCTGGTCTCTCCAGCTGTGGACGAGATCGGGATTTCGGGGAGGTGGCGGTTCGCGTGGTGGCTAAGACTGATAAACGAATCTGCATCGTCGGAGGTGCCGGCCATGTGGGCTTGCCGCTGGCGCTGGTATTGGCGGATGAGGGCTACACCGTCGATATTTTGGATACGAATGCCTTGGCACTGAAGACCATCATGGCCGGCAAGATGCCGTTCATCGAAAATGGAGCCGAGGAACTGCTTAAGCGGCTCTTGCCGACCGGGCGGATATCGGCAAGCACTGATTCCTGGATCGTAAGAAATGCCGACATTGTGATCTGCGTCGTCGGTACACCGGTCGACGAGTTCCTGACGCCCCAAGCCCATACGTTTTTCCGGATCATCAATGAGATCAGCCCGTACTTTCACGACGAGCAGACTCTCGTTCTCAGGAGCACCGTATACCCAGGGCTCACCCAGCGGGTGCACGATATGTTCCAAGAACGTGGCATAGGGGTTCACGTCACGTTCTGTCCTGAGCGCATCGCGCAGGGACACTCGATTCGCGAGTTGCGGATTATTCCGCAGATCATCAGCGGATTCGACGACGAAGGTCGTCGAGTGGTTCGGGAGCTGTTCTCCGGGATCACCACCGACATCATCGAGGTCGAACCGCAGGAAGCCGAGTTGGCGAAGCTGTTCTGCAACAGCTACCGCTACATTCAGTTCGCGGTGGCTAATCAATTTTATCTGCTGAGCCGGGAGGCCGGTGTCGACTACAACCGGGTCCACCACGCTGCGACTTTCAAAAACAGTCGAGTCGACAGCCTGCCGCGAGCCGGGCTGGCAGCCGGCCCGTGCTTGCTCAAAGACACCATGCAGCTGGCCGCTTTCAGCAACAACAATTTCATGCTGGGGCACTCGGCCATGCTGGTCAACGAGGGTCAGCCGCAGTTCATCGTCAACATGCTCAAGCGTCGAGTTGACCTGCGCGACAAGACGGTCGGAATTCTCGGCATGACCTTCAAAGCCGACTGCGATGACACACGCGACTCGTTAAGTTTCAAGCTCCGCCATCTGCTGATGTTGGAGTCCAAAGAAGTGATTCGGCACGACCCGTTCCTGGACGGCCCGGATTACTTCCCGTTAGACACAGTCCTGGAGCGAGCCGACGTCATCGTGGTTGGTGTACCTCACTCTGAGTACCGAGGTCTGCGAATCCCGGAGGGCAAAATCGTCGAGGACGTCTGGGGATGTGTGGAGGTCGGCGACTTCAACGGTCGTGCGCTGGATGAAGCTGAGGTTATGGCGCTTCCAATCGGAGCTGCGGCTCAGTGAGAGTTCTCGTAACCGGCAGTGCGGGCTTCATCAATGGTTATGTCGTCGAGGAGTTGCTGAGCGCCGGGCACGAAGTCGTAGGAATCGACAACTACTCGAAGTACGGCCCGGTTAGGAAGTCCTACGACGATCACCCGAACTACCACTTCGTCGAGGGTGACGTCAAAGATGTCGACTTGATGCTGCGCCTCGTTGAGGGCTGCGAACAGATGGTGGCCAGCGCAGCGCGTATCGGTGGGATCACCTACTTCCACGAATACGCTTACGACCTGTTGGCCGAGAACGAGCGCATTGCTGCGGCCCACTTTGACGCGGCGATCCACGCCTTCAAAAAGGGCTGGCTGAAGAAGATCAACGTGATCAGTTCCTCGATGGTGTTCGAAAACGCGACCATTTTCCCGACGCCGGAGAAGCACATCACCGAATGTCCGCCGCCGACAAGCACTTACGGGTTTCAGAAGCTGGCTTGCGAGTACTTCGCACATGGGGCCTACGAGCAATATGGACTGCCCTACACCATCATCCGCCCCTTCAATTGTGTGGGTACTGGTGAGCAACGCGCGCTCGGAGGTCGTGAAATTCCAAGCGGTAACGTGAAACTCGCGATGAGTCATGTCGTTCCAGACCTGGTTCAGAAGGTAGCGAAGGGTCAAGATCCGCTGCATATTTTGGGAGACGGGACTCAGGTGCGCCACTACACCTACGGCGGCGATCTGGCACGAGGCATCCGCACATGTATGGAGCACCCTGCCGCTTTAAATGACGATTTCAACCTCTCGACTCCCGAAGCAACAACCGTGTTGGAACTGGCTGAGGCAATCTGGCGCAAGATGCGCCCAGACGCACCATTCCGCTTTGAAAGTGATCCGCCGTTCGAGCACGATGTGCAGTTGCGAACCCCAGATGTGACCAAGGCCGCCGAGATGCTCGGTTACTCAGCAACGACGTCACTCGACACCATGCTCGATGAGGTCATACCCTGGATCGTCAACGCCGTCGACGAAGGCACCATCTGAACTGCTTCGTGGCAACTCACAAGGACAATATGCGGATCGCGGGTGATACCGACCTACAGCAGCTGTACCGCAACCGATTCGGTCACGACCGCGAGTCGCGATCAGCACTCTGGGAAGTGCTCGTCCGAGACTTCTTCCAAGCAAGGATCAGACGCAGCGATACCGTTCTGGACCTGGGTTGTGGCTACGGTGAGTTCTTAAATCACGTCATAGCTGAACGCAGAATAGGTGTCGACCCCAATCCGGACAGTGTCGAGATGTTGAGCTCGGACATCGAGTTCTACCCCGGCCGCGCCGACAGCCTGGATTTTTTGGAAGACGATTCAATTGATGTCGTCTTCAGCAGCAACGTACTCGAGCATCTAGAAAGCAAGGCCGAGGTTGAGCGCGCTATCTCCGAGGTGCGGCGGGTGCTGAAACCGGGCGGCCATTTCATCGCCTTGGGCCCGAATATCCGGTTCCTACCAGGCGAGTACTGGGACTTCTGGGACCACGCCGTTCCAATCAGCGATCGCTCACTCAGTGAATTGCTGGAAATCAATCAACTCCACGTCATCGAGGCCTACGAGCGATTCTTGCCGTACTCGACCTACTCGGCATTGCCGAAAACGCCTATCCTTGTCCGGCTGTATCTGCGTTCACGCCTTGCCTGGCCAGTGTTGGGAAAGCAATTTCTGGTCCGTGCGCGAAAAGAGATTTCGTCGGTTGAAGAACGCCAGTTGATCAGCGTCGTCATCCCTGTCTACAACGAAGGGGACAACATTCAGGTCTGCATCCGGCGGCTGACCGAGACGCTGGCCAGCACCGAACATGAACTGATTGTGTGCTACGACTTCGACGAAGACTCGACGCTGCCGGCGATAGCGGCCATGCCAGATTGTCCAGCCACGGTCCGGTTGGTTAAGAACTCGTTGGGTAAAGGCGTTGCCAATGCACTGATTGCGGGTTTCGCGGCGGCGGCCGGTGATGTGATTGTCACTAGCATGGCGGACCTTTCCGATCCACCGGAGGTTATTCCGCTGATGGCGAGGAAGATTCGAGACGAAGGAGTAGATGTCGTCAGCGGCTCACGGTATATGCCTGGCGGCTCGCAGCAAGGCGGACCACGGTTGAAGACGCTGATGTCTCGAACGGCGGGTCTCAGCCTGCGCTACGTGGGTGGCCTGCCTACCCACGATGCGACGACGAACTTCCGTGGCTATAGTCGTCGATTTCTCCGAGATGTCGCGGTGGAGAGCGCACGGGGTTTCGAGGTGGGGCTGGAATTGACCACCAAGGCGCATCTGTTGGGTTACCGCGTCGACGAGGTGCCAAGCAGTTGGCAGGACCGCACCGCTGGCACGAGCAAATTCGATCTGGTCGGCTGGCTGCCGGCGTACCTACGCTGGTATGGGCTGGCGATGCGTCGTCCACTTATTCGGTGGACTGGTGGAGGACTCGCCTCGTTAGGTGGGTTGCGCCTCCTCCGGCGATATCGACGCGCGGACGGGCACACTTTTCGTATTTGAAAGGCGTTGTCTTACAATGAGTTACGCCGATAGGGACGCGGCAATGAATGTCTGAGCAAGAGGAATCCGAAGAGTCTCACGGTGACGGGACCAGTCCAATGCGGGCTGGCCACGTCGCGCCCGATGGCCGCACGGCTTCAACGCCCTCGTTGAAATCACTCCCGGACGATCTGCCGCGCCGGAATGGCGCATTCATATTGCTGACCGCTGTTGCTTGTGTAATTCTCGGCGCCAAGCTGGTCACCCTTTCAGCCCTCAGTTCGCCGATGCCGCTCTTAGACCAATGGGACGGTGAGGCCGGAAATCTATACGTCCCGTATCTGCGCGATGGGTTGTCGTTCGCCGACCTCTTCGCCCGGCACAACGAGCATCGGATCGTAATTTTCCGCCTTCTTGCTCTGATGCATTTGGAATTAGCCGGCGAATGGAACCCGCGCCTCGAGATGATACTTGGTGCAATCGTTCACGTTGCTGCCATTACCTTGCTGGTTGGATTGCTCCTTCCGCTCATCCCAGAACCACGCCGTCTGATTTTCGCATGTTTCGTAGCTTTCGTCTTTGCGTTGCCTATTGGATACGAAAACCTGCTGTGGGGTTTCCAAAGCCAGGTGTATTTATCATTGCTCTTCGGCTTGGCGACCCTCGGTGCTCTGTTGCCTGCGCAACCGTTCTCGCCTCGATGGTTCGGTGGGCTATTTGCTGCCGTGCTGAGCTACTTTTCCTTCGCGACTGGAGTCGCCGCGATTCTAACTGCCGGAATCCTTATTGGCCTGCAGTTGGGGACGGGTGGCAGGAAGCGTTGTCTACGCGAATACGCTGGTCTAATCGGCATAGCCTTCCTTGCGCTTGTAATGGTTCTTTGGGCAGTGTCACGTGCAAGCACAACAACCACCGTCTGGAAGTTTGTAGTCGGCTTCGTAGTACTCGCCGGTCCGACTGTCGTAGCGGCCATTATTATTCAGGCACCCACGATCTGGTTTTGTGTGCACACGGTGGCGAAACGCCCTGCCATCTCAGATCGCGTCTGGGTGGCAGTCGGGATCGCCGTATGGGTGATCCTTCAGCTCGCCTTAATCGCCTACGGTCGTGGGGATGTGTTCGGCGTTCGGTATCTGGATATCCTATTGCCCGTATACCCGGTAGCTTTGCTTGCTGTATTCACATTTGTGGATAAACCCAGAGAGACGAAACATCAGCGGCGCGTGAGACTGGGCGGTGTTGCATGGGTGTTCACAATCGTCACCGCCATTGGGCTACTAGGTTATTACGCCTCTATCCTCCAAGCCATCGATTGGTCTCGATCGGCACACCAGCAGATGTCAAAGGCGCAGGCGTATTTAGCAACCGGAGACGTAAATCGGCTACGACCAAAAGTGGGAGGTGATAATAAGGTAGACGTTTCTTTTCCGAATCACCAAGTATTCGGCTTGATTCTGGAGAATCGCGACGTAAGATCGATCCTGCCACCCGATCTGCGGCCTGCGAGCGCTAACAATTCTGAGGCACGAAAAAGTTTGGCGCTCAAAGGAAGACTGGCGGATGCCACTGCTGCGGCGGTTCGGGTTCTTCTATCTGCGGGGCCAGCATTTCTCGCTCTCGGGGTCGGATTAATTTTTGCTGTTGGCGCACGAGAAAGCATGTGGACGAAAGATGAGAAATAATCAATCGCGATGCATGACATATGCTATGGCCGAGTCGGCCTCGTTGACGCGCTGGTGAGTCCCTGATATTGAATCCACCCGGTCTAGAGCCAGGTTGTCGTAGTTATGGATTCAGTTGATCTCGCAGGCGATGGCGTAGTGGTCATGGCGCAGGCCGCAGCGATACTCGGCCGGCGTGCGGTAGCCCAGGGCCGAATGCCGGTGCCGTGTGTTGTGTTCGTCCTTGAAGTCGCCGATCACCACCCGCGCCTCGAGCAGGGTGTTTTAGTGGTTGCTGTAGAGGCGCTCCTTCCGTAGTTGGTTGTTGAACGATTCGATGTATCCGTTGTTTCACGGGGTGCCGGGTGAGTCTGTCAAGTTTGATCGGACCCATAAGGACACGATTGATTGGCCCCAGCTCGGCGCGTGTTCAGCCGCTTGAGTTCTAGACTCGCTGGGCTCCTGCGTCCCCGGGGACGGTGGGAATCAGGGTCGGTGTTCACCGGTGACGTAAGCGTCGACCTCGATCTCAACCTTGAGGTCAGGGGCAATTAGTGCCGATACCTCGACCATGGTCGCAACCGGGCGGACGTCGCCGAACATCGCGGCGTGCACCGCGCCTATCTCCTGCCACTGTGAGATGTCAGTGACGTACATCCGAGTGCGTATCACGTCGCTGAGTTCAGCCCCTACCTCACGCAACGCGATCTCGATGCGATGCAACGCTTCTCGAGTCTGCGCGGCGACGTCACTACCGCCACCAGTGGTCCCCGCGACCACCACGTGGGGACCGACCCGGATGGCGCGCGAATACCCCACCACCGACTCAAAGTCAGAACTCGACGACACATTGATACGACGTGCGCTCACAGCAGCCAAGTATCGGCTGCAACAGCCACCTAGGCCAGTTCGTACACGACTGAGTTGCACTAATCAGCCGAAACGCTGCCGACCCGAAGTGGTTGAATCGGTCCGTGGTCGCCGAGGAGCGGTCGACGTTAGCGGGACTGCACGAGATTCGCCGCGCTCGTAGCAGCCGGATCGCGGGTTGGATAACACCGGTGGCGTAC
Source organism: Mycobacterium sp. IDUB_28 (assembly GCF_055419285.1). NCBI lineage: Bacteria > Bacillati > Actinomycetota > Actinomycetes > Mycobacteriales > Mycobacteriaceae > Mycobacterium > Mycobacterium sp. IDUB_28. The sequence goes on from NZ_JBVAXK010000002.1 coordinate 229,330, forward strand.
GCAGTCGGGTTTCGGTGCGGCCAGGACTGGGTTTTCCCATATATCAACCTGCCGGGTGGGACACATGGGTTGCCGGCAGTGATTCTGGCCGAAGTGCTCGGGTACTCCACGGAACGCGTGAAATACCCCTTTCTGCAGCATGTCTGGACCAGGCGATAACCGCGTTGGAACCGGCTGAGGCGGCGACCGATGTGGATCACCCCAATCTGGCAGCGTGGCGCACCATCGCGGCGGCCGATGCGCGCGAGATAGTCGCGATATTCATTGGCTCCCTTGGTGATCCGGCCGCAGGACCAGCCGATGCTGCCCTGCGTACACGGATATCTGCAGGAATTGCCTGATGAGGCCGGGTCGTTTGTCGCGCTGAGCCTTGCGCGGATTCAGGTCGTGGAGGTGTGGGCGGCCTTGGTGTGGGCGAGTCGATAAGATTGGGTGCCGGTTTCGATGATGTTGCCGCCGAACGTGAGTCGGTCCACGATCGCTGCGCATAGGCGTGGGTCGGTGAATGTTTTGGTCCATCCTGAGAACGACTCGTTGGAGGCGATGGCGACCGAGTTCTTTTCCTCGCGCTCAGTCAAAACCTGAAATAGCAGCTCGGCGCCGCGCCGGTCAAGCTCCATGTAGCCCAATTCGTCAACGCAGATGAGATCCACTCTGCCGTAACGGGCGATCGTTTTGGCCAGGATCTTCTCATCGGCGGCTTCGACGAGTTCGTTGACTAGTTTGGTCGCCAGGGTGTATTTCACTCGGAACCCGGCCTCGGCAGCTGCGGTGCCCAACGCGATCAGCAGATGGCTCTTGCCGGTGCCGGAGTCCCCGATCAAACACAGCGGTTGCCCGGCACGAACCCAGGCGCTGGTGGCCAGGGTGTGGATGGTGGCCGGGTTGATGTTCGGGTTGGCCTCAAAGTCGAAGTCGCCCAGCCATTTTTCGCGTGGGAAGCCAGCGGCTTTGACGCGGCGTACTGAGCGTCGTCGGGCCCGGTCATCGCACTCGGCTAGCAGCAGTTCCGCCAAGAACCCTTGGTAGGTGAGTTGGTCTTTTTCCGCGGTGCTCACCATATCGGCGAACAGCGTACGCACCGAAGGCAACCGCAGTTGCCGGCAAGCCTGATCCACCGCCGCATCAGCGGCCTGAGCGCTCAAGCCGCGCCGCCGCCGGCTCGGCGCGCCCATCAGCGGACCCCTCCAGTCACAGACAGCGGTTGCCGCGCGGTTCTCAAGGTGCGGCGAGTGAGCAGCTCGTCGTAGCCGGCCAGCGAGGGCAGCGGCCGGGTATCGGCCGGCAGTCCGGCGATGACCGCGTCGGGGTCGGTGAGTCGCCGTTCGGTCAGGCTGATCACTGGTCGCTGCTGATCAACGGCCTCAGCATCATCGTCACCGGGGCAGGTGTCATGGCCGCGGTGGTGAGCGGTCAGGCGCGCTTCTACGGCTACCACATCAGCACTGGTGGACCCGACTTTTAATGCGGCGGCCAATCCGGCGATGACATGGTCATGGCGCATGTGCCGGTGCAGCAACAGCACGTCGATCAGCGCCCGGGTACCCGCGGCATCGCCGTGCGCTCGACGCGCTGCGGCCCAGAACGCTTCATGGGTGGCGGTGAAGGTGCCGGCCGCGCGTGCCTGCACTAATGCGGTGGCCCCCGGCAGCGCGCCGGGTTTGATCTTCAGCACCTCCAGGTAGTGGTCGAGTTCGAGGATTTGGGCGCCTTTACGAATCGAGCGCTGGTGATGCGCAATCAGGGCGGTGCCGTCGAAGATCAGCAGCTCGTTGGAGCGCAACCGCACCCGCACGCGGCGGCCGATGAACCGCGCCGGCACCGAATACTGGCTGCTGCGCACCATGATTCGCCCGTGCCGATCCACCCGAGGCTCCAGCATCAGGCCCGGTTCGAACCGTTCAGGCGGCAACGGTCGCAGCAGCGGCTGCTCAAGAGCGAAGTCTTCACCGACGGTGCGGATACGGTGCCCTATCCGGCGGGAGTCGTCATCGCGGTCGGCCTCAGCCAGCCGCTCGTTGAGCTCGGTAAGGGACGCCACTTTCGGAACCGGAACGAGGTGGTTGCGCCGAAAGCGTCCGCCCTCGCCCTCGACACCGCCTTTTTCGTGGGCTCCGGCGATGCCGGGGATGCAGTAGAACGCCTCGAAGCCCTGGTGTGATCGGAACAAGACCCAGCGTTGGTTTTCGATCCGGCCGCGATCACCGAACAACACCCGCGTCACCGCGGACTTCAAGTTGTCGTAGCGGATATGGCCGGTGGGGATGCCGCCGAATTCGTCGAACGCCGCCAGATGCCCTTCCAGGAACGCCTCCTGGGACTGGGTCGCATACACCCGGTGCACCGCCTTGCCCGACATCGACAGCCGCATCGTGAACAGAAAGCACTTCGTGCGCCCCTCGGGCAGATCGACATACAGTTCCGCGAAATCGACCTCGGCCTCACGCCCCGGTTCATGGGTTTGCGGCACGAACGCCTCAACGAGGTGATCACCTGTCTCAGCGGCGATTTCGGGCCGCCGCCAGGCTACGTAGTCGCGCAGCGTCGAATACGACAGCAGGCCTGAGGCGTCGTGTTCGTCGATCAGCCGGGCCAGAATCCGGCGGACAGTATGTCGCTGCTTGCGCGGGGCATCACGATCAGCCCGCAACATGTCATCGATTGCGGCGGTGAACGGATCAATCTTGCGGGAGCGCCACCGCCGTGGCGCCGGCGCGGGTGGCTGCGCCGAAGTCAACGCCTGCCGAACGGTACGACGATGCACCCGATGCCGCTTGGCCAGCGCCCGCACCGACAACCCATCCACCCGGCAATCGCGTCGGATCTGTTCGAACAATTCCACCCTGAACCCCACTCTGGCTCCTGTCGTCGTCCCATGACGGCGACGATGAAGTGGGGCCACTCAAACCTGACAGAACCTGCCCGGCGAGTCGCGGTGGAGCCAACCAAACCTGACACTCGGCGATCAAACGGGGCCAACCAAACCTGACAAACTCAGCCGGGCAGGATGTAAGACATTCCGACCTTGTTCTCGCAGAACGGTTGTAGCGCATGAGAAACGAACTCAGGACCGTTGTCCATCCGCAACACCCGCGGCGCGCCGCCGGCAGCGGCGAACACCTTCTTGAGTTCGCCGACGAGCCGCTCGGCGGTGATCGGGCGCTCCACCAGATGCAGCAGCGACTACCGGGTGTGTTCGTCGACCATCGACGCGATCTTGACGGCCTGCCGTCAGTGGTGGAGTCGAACTGGAAGTCGATCGCCAAACCACCTTCGGTGCATCGGCGATCACCTCCGGGAGCACCGAGGACGTCCCGGTCCGCTTACGCGGGCTGTGGATCCGCCGCTGCAGTCCCTCTGCGCACCACAGCCGGTGCACTTTTCACGTTGATCACGGCCCTCATCGTGCCGCCACGCCGTCCACGCACGCCCGAAAACCGTGGCACTGGTGTTTGACGGCGTAGGCGCGTAGCCAGGCCCGCAGATTGGCGTCAGGATCCGCCGGCGTCGTTGCCACAGGCGGGGGCGTGTCTCATTGACTGTGTAAGGGGTTGGGCCTAAGTGGTGGTCAGGCATACTGACTGCCGGACAGGAGTGAGCGTTGTCCAGATCTGATTCACGTCATGAAACCGCAAAGACCCACGCGTCAAGCATCAATGTTTGTAGCATTATCGATTTGTGGTATCGCATCACAGCACTGTGTAGCTACACGGTGACCTGATGGATCGTGGTCGTTGGTCCTAAGGCCCATCAAAGCCGGAGTCGAGGTGGATCCTCGAAGTCTGGTCACGCGCCTTGGTCTGTGAAGCGCGCAAATCCCGATTCCGGATCTGCAGGGCGTGTTTGAGCTCACGAAACGGCGCAATGATGAGGGTTCGCGTGCGTAGCAGCCTGTCCGGCCCGTACAACGCAACCTGGCAGCCGAGCCTGAACCATGCAGGAAACCACCATATTCCGGCGGCCAGGCGAGTCGCGTGGGGTGACATGGGATCCACGATCATCCACGTGAGGACGCGTAGTTGATCGAGCCACCACTTTCGCGAAGCCAGGATGCGTTTGGTTTCTGTCTTCGGGGTGTGGGTGCGAACTGAAAACGGCTGAGTCAGGAAACATACCGACGATCTAAGCATCAAGCGCAGCCAAAGATCCAAATCGACGAGCTGATAGATATCGGTTCGAAATCCTCCAGCCCTCAATGCTAGTTCGCGACGGAACATTACACATGTCGGTTCGCCTACCCAGTTATCCAATCCCCTCCCTCGCAAAATCATCTGCTTGGTTAGTGAGGGCCCGTTATTGTACTCCGTAAGCTGTCGGAAATGATGATGAAGCGTCCCGAATCGCCGCTGCCATTCAGCGTCGTCGCTCTCGACGTGCCGAGGAGAAAATGCCATGCCTACGGCAGGATCGTCGAAGTAGCTGCTGAGCGCGCTCAGTGCTCCAGGGAGTAACCAATCATCGCCGTGTACGAATTGGATGCAAATTCCTCGGGCCAAGCTCAAACATTTGTTGTGATTCTCGTTCAGGCCCAAGCGGCTCGTATTGCGGACAAGTCGGTCTCCCGATCTCAGCAACCTTGCGGCGATAGCGGCACTGTCATCGGAAGAAGCATCGTCGACCACGACGATCTCGAACACAACTCCTTCTTGTTGCAAGATGCTTTCAAGACATCGAAGGATCGTGGCTTCGTTGTTGTACATTGGTACGCATACCGAAACCTGTGGCTCGCTTAGCGATCCTTGGACTTCCTGATGGTTCACCGCTGAGCACTCTCCTACTCTCATGGCATTCGGCCGACCCAACCATAGCGTTTCGTCGGTTGGTAGAAATGAAGTATATGAGGTTCGCCGGACTTGTCAGAAACCCTCTCGACAACCACAATTTTGCTCTTGTCAAAGGAGCGCCATGCGTCGTTGAGGAATGCGCGTGGCCAGTGCACTGAGCGCCATGCTGGTCATGTCCCCAAATCCATGTTGTCGAGCGAAATCCGTGCCGGTGGATTCGTTTTCAATTATAACTCTGTCAGATCTATGGATAAGTTTGACGCTAATGCAACTGTGCCGGAAATTATAATCTTTGCTGGCGTCGTCACTGGGCCATCTACTTGGACGCATGCGTTGAAATCTTGATGACAAATGATTTCGAAATTGCAAGTGTGCTGACTGATGAGCTGATTCGTGGCATAACAATTGGTTAGTTGTCGCGCCGGCAAGATTCGACACCAGATGCTCCGCGAAGTTGAGACGCGATTAGTTGCTCGTCGACGGCTCAGCATATCTGAATCCGCCATCAGGACAGCCACAACCTGTACCGTAATGTTGTGTCATTACTGATCGCCGTGCCGGTCTACGGCCAGCACGAGTACACGCACGCTCTCATCGCCGATCTCGAGTGCGAGGGTGCCGACTACCTCATCATCGACAATCGCGGCGACTATCCGAAGATCGGCAGCGAACGGGTCGTCACACCCGGTGAGAATCTTGGTTGGGCCAAGGGCAGCGACCTGGGCTTCCGCACCGCGTTCGACGAGGGCTACACCCATGCGATGACGCTTAACAATGACACGCGCTTGTCGAAAGGGTTCGCGGCCGGCCTGCTCGATCCAAGCCTGCCAAAGGATGCGGGGATTGTCGGCCCGATGATCGACCAAGGCTTTCCCTGCGCAATACCGGACCTACAGCCGGCCGCCGCGGATTACGTCCCGCGACCGCGATATCGCGCCGTTCCCGCGGTGGAGGGTACGGCGTTGATGATGTCCCGCGAGTGCTGGGATGCGCTGGGCGGCATGGATTTACACAGTTTTGGTCGCTACGGGTGGGGGATCGACCTGGATCTGGCTCTGCGTGCCCGTAACGCCGGATACGGCGTGTACGTCACCGAAATGGCCTACATCAACCACTTCGGTGGCAAAACAGCCAAGGCTAATTTCGGCAGCTGGCGATACGAGTGGAACGCCAATTACGCGCTGGTGCGCGGATTGGGCCGCGTGCATGGTCGCAAGTGGCGCGACAAGTTCGACGGCGCGCTGATGGGCGGCGGCCCGGGCCCCTCCGGATGGCGCGCCAGGGCCTTGCTGACAGCGGCAATGGCCGGTGAGGCGGGTGCCTTCGTCGACCGTCGCAGAAGCAAATCAGGGAAGCGGTAACCGCGCCCTCGAAGCTTTGACATACTCACCCAGTGAGTCTTCGCGCGCGAGTGAGATCCAGCCCGTTCGTCATGAAAGCCGTAGCGAAATACGGCTATCCGATAGGGACCCGCCTGATGGGTCGTGACGAGATGCTGTTCATCAACTTCGCCTACGAAGAAGACCCGCCGTTGGGAATTCCTTTGTCGGATACCGACGAACCCGACCGGTACTGCATCCAGCTCTACCACCAGACCGCGATCCAAGTGGACCTCACCGGAAAGCGGGTGTTGGAAGTCAGTTGCGGCCACGGTGGCGGCGCCTCGTACATCACCAGGACTTTCAAACCGGCCGCGTACACCGGCCTGGACCTCAACTCGGCTGGTATCGCGTTCTGCCGCAAGCGGCATCAACTGCCTGGACTCGACTTCGTACACGGTGACGCCGAGAATCTGCCCTTCGACGACGAATCTTTCGACGCCGTAATCAATGTCGAGGCCTCTCATCACTATCCGCACCTGCCGCGCTTTTTTAACGAGGTGACCCGCGTACTGCGTCCGGGAGGGCACCTTCTCTACACGGATTTCCGCGTGTCTCACCTGGTGGATGAGTGGGAGGCGGTGCTCGCCGACATCCCGCTGCGGCTCGTCTCCAAGAGGGTGATTGACGAGGAAGTCAAGCGGGGGATGAAGGAGCGTTCTCCGCGCATCGAAGCGGTGATCAGTCGCCGTCTGCCGGGGTTCCTACAGCGCTACGCGCGCGACCAGGCCGGCATCCCCGGGGGAAGCCTCTACGACTGGGCACAGGCCGGGGTGTTATCCTACCGCATCTATTGCTTCGTCAAAGACTGAGCACTGTTAACACGATTGTTGTTTTTGTCCTGCGTGCTTACGTACAAGTCATCGGTAAGTTGGTGACGATGTAGACCGTGTGATTCACGGCGGCAGTGGATGTAGCGGTTCATACTTAACGCGCGAAACAGCCTTTGGGAAAATTCTTTATAGATCGGACGGGAAGACCGCGGAGATGTCATCAAGAAAACTAGCGGATTCCTTAGCGATAGCCTCACGGTAAGAATCGAAACGAACTTGTTGTTGATGAAAATCGCGCATCAGCAGTCGAATCTTTTCCACGGCCACATGTTCAAACCCGTCGAGTCGATCGTCGATCTTGAATTCTTCTGCGATCGCCACGTCGATTGAGTTACCGGCGCTACCCCGGCGATTTACAAGAACGCACGCGCCGAGCGCCGCGGCTTCGCGCGGTATCCTGTCCTTTCCGGGATGCTCTCCGAAATCGATATATACCTTCGCTCGCCTTAAAGTGTCTCGCACCTGATCAGGTCGCATATTTTGTATGGGGACGATACTAGGCGCAGGCCCGTCACTGTCGCTGAGCAGTTTTATAATTGGCTCTGTCCGACTGAAACCCTTCACCGGATTGTAGACAAGAAGATCTTCTCGAGTGTCGTTGTTTGGTCTTGCGATTGCTTCCAAGAATACGTCTGCGAGGTTATCCGACAGCTTGCATGCTGGTCCGAGATGTGCGCTATCCAGAAATTGACGGGCATAGTCGCTTTGATACAAGTGTTTATCGACTCGGCGACGCAACGCTCGAAGTTGTATTTTCGCTGCGCGCTGTGTCCCTAGTAATCTTCCCAACTGAGTATTTCCCACGCTGACAAAGAAGTTGTCTACGCTTAGCCACCAAAAGTATATGTGCGCTTTCGGGAAGAATTTCATTAGCGGGCCATAGACTTCTGGAAGGACCACTATAGACCCTGGGTCGATATCGCGCAGGCGCGCCACGCGAACATTATATTTCTGGTAGGGCTGTGGGATTTCGTATTCCTGATCGAATGAGTGGTACAGCATAAATGCGCGCTCAACATCCTGATTTAGAATATGCGCAAGCTGATGACAAAGTTCGGGGCCGCCCGTTGTAATGTCGCCAGGGGCAGCGATAAATATCTTTTTCATAAGTCATCCAACGAGTAGTGAGAGAGTGTTTGGGGGTTGGGAGTGCGAAAATCGAATGTAGAAGACGGATGCCACTGACGTGCTCGGACGCGCGACCAAGTGCGTGGGGCAGGTTTCAGTGTGCGAGAAGCAGCTGTGTAGGGGCCGTTACAAACTCTGAACGGCTCCCCAAGTGGACTGAAGTCAGCGCACCCGCGGAAGCAAAGAGGTCCCGCTCGCAACGCGGAGGCCCCCCTAACTCACGCGCTGCACTCAGCGGCAACCCGGTAACCGCGCACCGCAAGCGGAATGAAGAGCCCGATCAACGCGATCGCCCAGCCGAGCGTCAGCGCCAAGGGCAGCAGGACGGGGCCTTCGTGGGCCAGAGCGCGCATGACTTCGATCGGCGGTGACATGGGCTGCACCCGAACCACCGGCTGGATCCAGTGTGGAAACAGCGCGACAGGGGTGGTCCCTGAGCTGATGAACACCAGCGAGGTGATCGCAGCGGCCAGGTACGTCACGATGGCGCGTCCGTTGCTGCGCACCGCCAGGGTCAGCACCAGAGCGGTGAAGCCGACCACCACGAGCGGCGGAATGACGATGTACGCCAGCGCGGTGTGCCAACCGTGCGCAAAGCGCAGCCCCATCGCCGTTCCGACGGCAGTGATCAGGATCGTGCCCATCAGTGCGCGTGCCGCTTCGGCGATCAACCGTCCGCCGATCGCGCTGGCCCGGTGCACCGGCAGCACCCACATGCGGCTGAGCAACCCCGACGACCGCTCCATCGGGATGCCGACGGCGCCACCCAACGCACCGAACATCCCGGCCAGAACCGCGCACATCGGGACCAGGCCGTAGATGCTGTCGACGCCGGTGACTTTATGGATCTGCTCACCGAGCACGGCCTTGTAGACCACTAGCAGGCAGATCGGCAGAATCACCGTCGCCAGCACCGCCGCTGGTTCGCGACGCCACCGGATCATGATCCGACCGGCGTGCAGCCAGCTCTGACTCAACAGAGCATTCAACGAGCCGACCTGCGAGCTCATCGTCCACGCCTCTGCATCCGCAGGGTGATTGCGCCGAAAATCAAGAACATGCCCAAACACCATCCCAAGGCCGCCTTCGCATGGTCGACAGGTACTTGTCCGCTCGCCAACCCGCGCAGCGTTTCCGCGGTCTGGGACACCGGCTGGTTGCGCACGAACGGCCGCACCCACTCGGGGAAAGTCTTCTCCGGTGCCACTCCAGTAGACAGCAGAATCAGCATCAACTGGGGGATCAGCAGCAGTTGACTCGTTGTTTCGATGCTGCCCCCGCTGGACCCCAAGGCGTCAGCACCCAAGGACACGGCCAGGCAAAGGACCAGGGCGAGCAGGATGAAAGCCAGTCCATAGACAGGTCCGCCGGCCATCCGGAAGCCGAATGCATATCCGGCGATCATGGTCGCGGTGAGGGCTATCGACGCCCGCACCAGCGTGGCTGTGATGCGCGCGCCAACCGGTGCCATGGCGGTGATCGGCATAGTCCGCAACCGTGTGCCCAGCCCGAACCAGCGATCGCGGCCCGCACGGTCTGCGGTGAGCGCTGCGGCCATGATCATCGACTGAACCACCACTGCGGGTAACACGTACTGCGGGTAGGTCAGACGCCCGGTATCGATGAGGCCGTGGGTGGCCATCGTCAGCCCGACCAGGCTGATGATGGGCACGAATATCTCGAAGATGATTCCGGCATCGCGCAGCGTAGTGCGCAGAGATCGCTCGGTGAGGGCAACCAGCGCTGTCATGATTGCGGGACGGTCTGATTGGTCAGGTGCAGGAATGCTTCATCGAGCGAAGGCTTGCGAAGCGAGATGTCGGCGATCTCGATTCCGATCGAGTCGAGCCGGCGAAATACCTCGCCCAGAGTGGCCACGCCATCGCGGGCAAGCACTGACACCGAGTTGTTATCGGCATCGAGGTCGATGCCGTCGAGCCCGGCCAGCGCCTCAGCAACCTGGGGCAGATCAGAGGGGTTGGCGGGCGTCACCTCGCAGTAGCTCATGCCCACCTGGCGCTTGAGTTCCGCGGCGGTCCCATTGGCGATCACCTGTCCGTGGTCGAAAACCACGATGGAATCGCTCAACACGTCGGCCTCTTCGAGGTACTGCGTGGTGAGCAGCACCGTGACATCCTGCTCGGCCAGCGAACTGACGATGCTCCACACGTCGCGCCTGCTACGGGGGTCAAGGCCCGTGGTGGGCTCGTCGAGGAACAGCACTTTGGGTGTGACCACCAACGCACTGGCCAAGTCGACACGTCGCCACATGCCGCCGGAGAAGGTCGATACCCGCCGGTCGGCAGCCGCGACGAGGTCGAATTGACCGATCAGCTCGTCAGCGCGGGCTTTGGCTTGCTTACGGCCGAGTCCCCGCATCCTGCCGAACAGAACCAGGTTCTCCCGGGCGGTCAACATCGGGTCCACCGCGGTGAACTGCCCGGTGATCCCGATCTCCGAGCGCACCTTGGCCGCCTGCCGGGCGACGTCGTACCCGGCGACCATTGCGCGGCCCGATGAGGGACGCAGCAGCGTGCACAGGATGTTCAGGGTAGTTGTCTTGCCGGCGCCGTTATGGCCCAGGATCGCGCACACCGACCCCGCGGGAACGGAGAAATCCACCCCACGCAGCGCGTAGGCGTTACCTCCGAATGTCTTTGTGAGGCCATCGACCTCGACCGCAAGTTGGCCCACCGGCCGAGTATTTCATGACCGGTAGTCCCACGCTGGATTATCGCCACAATCGTCAAAATTCCGGCCGTCCCGCAGGTCGGCGGTATCGCTGGCCAGCGGGGCGGGGAAAAGTTGCACGCTAGTGCCTGAAATCGCCCTGCCACCAGCGGCTGGACTGATACTCTACGACCTTCACTGCCCAGCGAATGGAACGACATGACCGCGCTGCAACGCTCTTTCACCGAGGATGGTCCGCGGCTGGACCGCCGCGCCAGATTGCGACGCGCCGGGCGGCGAGCGCAGGCCACACTCATGCCGTGGTCCCCTCGGGTGCTGGGAAAGCGGCTGGAAAGCCAGGCCCGGACGCTGGGTGACCACATCAACCGGGGCGACACGGTCCTGGACGTCGGATGCGAGACGGGGCACCTGTGCAAATACCTCGCAGAGATGCACGGGGCGACCGCATCCGGCATCGACGTCCACGACGCGACGACGATCCCGATCGACTTCAGTGTGTTCGACGGCAGATCAATACCTTTCGAGGACAATGCGTTTGACCACGTTGTGCTCAGTTTCGTGCTGCACCACGCAAACGACCCGATGGCGTTGATCAAGGAATGCCGGCGAGTGGCACGACGCAGCATCATCGCGTTTGAGGATCTGCCCGAGACGAGGGTGGAAAAACTGCTGACCAAAGGCCATATCGGCTTGTTCAGAGTGGCTTACCGACTGGAAGCTGCCGGCGACTACCGCACAGCGCTCGAGTGGATCGAAAAAAACGCCCTCGAAGTCTCCGAAACGCCGCTGCCGCTGGACTGGTTCGACGTGCTGTACCGGGTTCCGCACGTCATGCTGGTCTACAAACTTGCGAATGACTGAAGGACGATGAGATTCGTCCTTGCCAGCTGCGGGACGCGGGGCGACGTCGAGCCCTGCGCAGCGGTGGGTCTTGAGCTGCTGCGTCGAGGGCATGACGTCGTGATGGCCACTCCGCCTGATCAAGTCGGCTTCGTTCAGAAAATGGGGCTGGCCGCGGTTCCCATGGGTCCGCCCACTGGGGACATACCAGATGTTTTCGTCACCCCGTGGTCTGTCAAAGACCCCATCAAACCCGTTCGCGATGCGATGGAACACATCCACCAGCGGTGGGCCGATGTGAGTGAGACATTGAAATCGCTGGCCGCCGGGGCCGACCTGATCTTCACCGGTGTCTCTTATCAGGAATCCGCCGCCAACGTCGCTGAGTATTACGACATTCCGGTTGCTGCATGGCATCACGTCCCGATGCGGCCCAATGGCCACCTGATCTCTGTGGTGCCGGCGCCGTTGCTCAGATCCGCGATGCGGGTGACCGATTGGGCGCAGTGGCGCTTGATCAAACGCCCAGAGGATGCGCAACGGCGCGACCTCGGCCTACCGCACACCACCGCGCCAGCATCACGGCGGATGGCGCAGCGCGGATCGCTGGAGATACAGGCTTACGACGCGCTGTGTTTTCCCGGCCTGAGTGAGGAATGGACTGCACAGCGCCCGTTTGTCGGGGCACTTACCGCAGAGTTGCCAACGGACTCGGACGACGAGACGCTGGCGTGGATTGCCTCGGGCACCCCACCGATCTACTTCGGATTCGGCAGCATGCCAGTGGAATCGCCGGCCGACATGGTGCGCATGATCACCACGGCCTGCGCGGAACTCCACCAGCGCGCTCTAATCTGTTCTGGCGCAACCGATTACACCGACCTGCCCAATTCGGATCGGGTCAAGGTCGTACGCGGTGTGAGCCATAGCGTCGTTTTCCCCAAATGCCGGGCAGTAGTCCATCACGGCGGCGCCGGCACTACCGCTGCGGGACTGCGCGCCGGAGTGCCGACCCTGATCCTGTGGGTTGCTTCTGACCAACCGATATGGGCGACGGTGGTGCGGCGGCTCAAAGTTGGTAAAGCTCGCCGCTTTTCACGCACGACCGCGAAAACTCTGACGAAAGATCTGCGGCGGGTCCTGAGCGCGCAGCCGGTTGGCCGAGCCCGCGACGTTGCCGCAGAGCTGACGAAAGCCACTACCAGCGTCGTGACTGCGGCCGACCTGCTCGAGCAGGCCGGTCGTGGTAAACGATTCCGCTGATATGAGTCCCGTATCCGTTCCGCTCGGTCTGCTATGCCGGCCCGGAGTGGTTACCGTCAATGTACGGTTGCTGGCGTGTCGGTTCTGATCACCGTCCCGGTCTTTGGGCAACACGAGTACACGCACGCCTTGGTAGGCGATCTGGAACGCGAAGGCGCCGACTACTTGATCGTCGACAATCGAGGCGATTACCCCCGGATCGGCAACGAACGCGTAGACACACCCGGGGAGAATCTCGGCTGGACGGGCGGTAGTGAATACGGCTTTCGAATTGCCTTCTCAGAGGGTTACTCCCATGCGATGACCCTCAATAACGACACCCGGATCTCGAAGGGCTTCGTCGCCGGCTTGCTCGATCCGAGGCTGCCCGACGACGCCGGGATCGTCGGCCCGATGTTCGACCACGGGTACCCGTACGCGATGGACGAGCAGAAGCCCCACGCCGCGGATTACCGGCCGCGGCCGCAATATCGCGTAGTGCCCTCCGTGGAGGGAACCGCCCTGGTGGTCTCCCGCGAATGCTGGGAGGAAACCGGCGGTATGAACCTGGTGGACTTCAAGCAGTACGGGTGGGGGCCCGACCTCGACCTCGCGTTCCGGGCACGCCGGGCCGGATTCGGGGTGTACACCACGGAAATGGCCTATATCAACCACTTTGGACGCAAGACCGCAAACGCGCACTACGGCGCGTGGCGGTATGAGTTGTGGGCAAATATTGCGATGCTGCAAGGGTTGCGGCGGCTGCACGGCTCGGGCGCTGCGCTTAATATCATGCGCCAGATCGGCCTGGCTCACGATCGCAAATGGCATAGACCAATCCCGCTGAGTAACCCCACTGGCCAGGCGGCCGACTGATCTGGATACCTTGACGGTTCCTGAACGGAAACCAACGGGTCGAAGGTAACGTGATGTCCGTGGTTGAGTCCTCCCTTCCCGGCGTGCTGCGTGAGCGCGCCAGTCTGCAGCCCAACGACACGGCGTTCACATATGTGGATTACGAGCAGGACTGGGACGGCGTTCGTACCTCGTTGACGTGGGCGCAGTTGTACCGGCGAGTGTCGAACCTGGCCGAAGATCTCAAGGCTTACGGTTCGACGGGCGATCGGGCTCTCATTCTGGCGCCACAGGGGCTTGAGTACCTCGTCAGTTTCTTGGCTGCGATGCAGGCAAACCTGATCGCGGTTCCGCTGTCGGTACCTTACGGCGGTGCCCACGACGAGCGGACCGTTTCGGTTCTGGCCGACACCTCGCCGGCCGTCATCTTGACGACCTCAACCGTGGCGGAGAACGTCCGAGAGGTGGTGGAGGCAAACGGACCGGCTACCAAACCGGCGATTGTCGAGGTTGACGGGCTGGACTTGGATTCACGGCGGAGACCTTCGGGGCCACGGTCACGGTCCGCGCGGAATGAACAACCGGATTTTCTTTACCTGCAATACACGTCCGGATCGACCCGTACGCCTGCCGGCGTCATGGTCAACAACCGAAACGTCTTCGCCAACTATGAGCAGATCATCGGGGACTTCTTCAAGGCTCGGGGCGGTGTCGCGCCCCCGGGCCTGACGATTGTGTCCTGGTTGCCCATGTATCACGACATGGGACTGCTGCTGGGGATCGTCATGCCGATCCTGGGTGGCTTCACAACGGTGCTTTCCAGCCCGGTGGGCTTCCTGCAACGGCCGCTGCGTTGGTTGCAGCTCATGGCCGAGCCTGAGTGCACCGTCTCGGCAGGCCCCAACTTTGCCTTCGAACTAGCCGTGCGCAAGACGAGGAACGAGGACCTGTCCGGACTCGATCTCGGGGGACTGCACAGCATTCTCAATGGCAGCGAACGGGTGCAACCGGCGACGCTCAAGCGATTCACGGACCGATTCGCACCGTTCAATTTTCCGCCGGAGGCACACCGTCCGTCTTATGGGATGGCCGAAGCCACCGTGTACATCGCCACCCGCGAACCTGGAAATCCGCCAGAAATCGGCTACTTCGACAGCGACAAGTTGCCCGAGGGTACCGCGGTCCGGTGTGAGATCGGGTCGGGCACACCATTGGTGAGCTACGGTTCACCCCAATCCATGGACGTTCGCATTGTGGACGCCGACACCGGTCGGGAATGCCCAGAGGGAACCGTCGGTGAAATCTGGGCGTCCGGCGACAATGTCGCAGCCGGATACTGGCAGAAACCTGAAGAGACACAACGTGTTTTCGCGGCAAAGATCGTTGACCCGGCACCGGAAACGCGCGAAGGTCCCTGGCTGCGGACCGGCGACTCCGGGTTCGTCTCTGACGGTGAGCTTTTCATCATTGGCCGCATCAAGGATCTGCTGATCGTCTACGGCCGCAATCATTCTCCCGATGACATCGAAGCGACCATCCAGGAGATCACCTCGGGCCGCTGCGCCGCGATAGCCGTTCCCGACAAGGGCATCGAGAAGCTGGTTGCCATCATCGAACTCAAGAAGCGCGACGACAGCGCGGAATCGGTGGACCGCCTGCACGACGTCAAACGTGAGGTAACATCAGCGATTTCGAAGTCTCATGGACTGAAGGTCTCGGACCTGGTGCTGGTGTCGCCCGGCTCGATTCCGATCACCACAAGCGGCAAGATCCGGCGATCCCAATGCGTCGAGTTGTACCAACAGGACGTATTCGCCCGCCTGGATGCCTAGCCGGCATTACGTCAGAGGCGCGCTTCCGCTGCCATTCGATTCGCCGTTGCCGGCGCCATTGCCCACCGTCGCTGCGACGACCGGTTGTTGGGGGATAACGCTGTAGCCGAACAGCGGCAGTGAATGACCGAGGAATTCGTCCTCGTGCTTCTTTTTCTTCTTGCCATTGGAATTGACCGGGGCTGAAGCTCCCCACTGCAGATCATCGGTGAGTTGTTTGCGCACCCCGGTGAGGTCGAACAGCGGAAGCGAGTGGCTGGGTTCGAAGTGCCCCGGCCGGCGGTTCTTGGTAGCGGCGCCCGCCGGTCGCTTCCGCCGGTTGGCGGGCGCGGTGGCGCGGGTGCGTGTTTTCGGCGGCGGTCTCCGCTTGGCCGGGTCCGGAATCAAATGAAGCCTGATCAGATGGGGGGAGATCTTCTTCCACGTCTGCTGCAGCTTCTCGTTGAGCACGTCGTTTCCGGAGCCGTCCAATTTCGACGGCCACCAGTTTTTCTGACCGATCATGGCGGCCAAGGCCGGTACGGTAATGGTCCGCACCAAGAAGGTGTCGATCACAATGCCGATGCCGATGATGAAGCCGGCTTCCTGCATGGTGCTGATGCTGGCGGACAGCAGGCCGAACATCGATGCCGCGAAGATCAGCCCTGCCGAGGTGATCACGCCACCAGTGGTTCCCACGGTGCGGATGACGCCGAAGCGCACCCCGTGCGGCGACTCGTCGCGTATTCGCGAGATCAGCAACATGTTGTAATCCGCACCGACGGCGACGAGCAGGATGAACGAGAGCCCGGGCAGACTCCAGTGCAGTTCCTTACCCAGTAGGAACTGGAATACCAGAACGCCGATGCCCAACGCCGACATATACGAAAGCAGCACTGAGGCAATCAGATACAGCGGTGCGACAATAGCGCGCAGCAGAAGCACCAAGATCAGGAACACGATGACGATGGTGGCGATGATGATGAAGTTCATGTCGGCGTTGTAATAGTCGCGAGTGTCCCGAAGTCCCGTCGGAACTCCCGCGACCATGATTTTCGCGTCCGACAACTCGGTGTTCGGTGTCGCTGCGCGCGCTGCCTTCTCGATCGCGGTGATCTGGTCCATCGCGGCAGTGCTGAACGGACTGAGCCCGCTTTGAATGAAGTATCGCGCCGCGTGACCGTCAGGCGAGATGAACAGCTGGGCGCCCTTCTTGTACTCCTCCCTGGTCGTGATCTGCGGGGGGAGGTGGAAGCCCGCCATGGACGGCTTGCTGGCGTCGTGCTTCATCTCCAGCAGGAACCCGGACGCTTCATTCAGACCCGACCCGATCCGTCGGGTCTGATCTACCAGCTCCTTGACTCCGAAGGCCAAGGCACGGCTACCGTCTGCGAGGGCATTGGAACCTGCTTGGGCCTGGTTCATGGTGGACTGCAGGTTCTTGATGGTCTTGAGGGCGTCGGAGGCTTGAGTCAGCATCTGCTGAATCTTGGCCAGCGTTTGACCAATAGTCGAAGCTTGTTCCGCCGCTTGCAGATTGCGCGCCATCGCCTTGATGGACAGCAATGTTCCGTTGTCATCGGCGGAAACCATTGCCGCCAGGCCGGCGCGTGAATTCACACACGCCGGATCGATATTGCAATCGGGGCTGGCATAGAGCGCTCGGACCATCGGTCCGGCCCAAGCGGCCACGTTCTCCGCATTCGTGGTCGAGGCGTTCAAGCTGTCGCTGAGGTTCTTCATCTGACCGGTGAACCGTGCGCCCTGCTCCAGCGCGCTGATGGCTTTGTCGCCGCCCAGCATCTGCTCCATGGCGGTCAGTGCCGCGACTGTTCCGCTGAGGCTGGAGACGGCGCCGGTGACTTGGTCGCGAAGCTGGGAGAGAGCGTCCGCCAATTGGTTCGCGCCGCCGACCAACCGGTCCAGGTCACCCCCGTGATTCTCGATCTGGTTGGAAGCTTCGTCGAGTTTGCCACCGACTTCACCGGCCTGCCACGACACCTTCATCTGTTCCAGCGGTTCCCCATTGGGCCGCGTCAGGCCGCGCACCATCGTGATGTCCGGGACTTGACTGACCCGACCGGCCACCTGCTCCAGATCCGCCAGCGCCGACGGTGTCCGCAAGTCGTGGGATGACTGGATGAACAACATCATCGGAGTCATCGCGTTCATCGGGTAGTGCTTGTTCATCGCCTCGTAGCCCTTGGAGCTGTCGACCTCGTCCGGCAACGATTTGAGGTCGTCGTAGTTGTAACGCACGGCTCCCATGCAGGCGGCGAGGGCAATGAGCACGACAAGACTGGCGGCCAGATGGATGCGCGGCTTGCGCACGATGCGGATTCCCGAGCGCCGCCACAGTTGGGTGGTGAGGTCGCGGCGCGGCTTGATCCAGCCACGCCTGCCCGCGAGTACCAGCACGGCGGGCAGGAACGTCACTGCCGCCAGCAGCGACACCACGATCGAGATCGAAATTGCCGGACCGATCGCGGAGAACACTTCGAGTTTGGTGAACACCATCGCCAGGAAGGTGACCGCGACGGTGGCGGCGGACGCGGCGATCACTTTGCCGATCGACATCAACGCCTTCTTGACCGCGATGTCGGAATCGTCGCCGTGCCTCAAATAGTCGTGATACCGACTGATGAGGAAGACGGCGTAGTCCGTTCCGGCGCCCATCATGACCGCGGTCATGAAGACGATGACCTGCAAATTGGTGTCCAGGCCGAGTTCAGCCGCGCCAGAGAGCACGCCCTGGGCGGTGGCCAGCGAAATGCCGATCGTCGCAAGCGGAATGAACATCGTCACGATGTTCCGATAGATCACGATCAGGATGATCAGCACACTGAGGACGGTGGCGATCTCGATGAAGTGAATATCTTCCTGACCGATGTCGGTGATGTCGGAGATGGTGGCCAACGGCCCGCTGAGGTCGGCGTGCAGTGTCGTGCCGGCCACGGTTTGTTTGACGATCGCAGCTACCCGCTTGTAGGTGGCCAGGGTGGCCGGATCGTTCTGGTCCCCAGGAACATTCACCGGCAGGATGAACGCTTTGCCGTCCTTGGCGACCAATAGCTTGCGCATCTCCGGGTCGTCGAGGGCGTTCTGCACGGACATCTTGTCCTGCGTGTCTTCGTTGAGTTTGGTGACGAGTTTTCGGTAGGTGGCGTCGTCGTCGGGGGTCAGACCCTTCTCGTTGGTCAAGACAACCATCAGCAGGGCAGTGGGCGTCGCCGCTGCGGCGGTCGAATCGCTTTTCTCTTCTTGCTTGCCGTCGGGTGTCGTGCTCCACGCCTTGGCCATCTCTCTGGCGACGACCATCGTCGGGGCATCGTCAGGGAACGGACTGGGCGGGTGTTTTCCCGCTTGTACCTGCAGCGGCGGGAAGGAAAGGAAGAGCACCACCGCCACGGCGATCCATGCTCCGATGGTGAGCCACGGATACCGCACCACGAACTGACCTAGGCGGTCGTAGATCCCCCCGACCTTGGCAGCCTCACTAGAACCGCTCGACACCCCTACAAACCTACAAGGTCATTCCGGTCTCGGTGGGGTAACGAGGTGCCGCCGTCAATCGTGACGTTAGCGTTACACCTGTCGCGGTCATGAGAGCTTTCCGCTCCCGCGTACTGGTACTGCCGAGCCAGATTGACGAACCTTCTCCTCGATCAGATCCGCGGCCTTCTGCACGCTGACCGCTGTCGGGGTCATGCGTTTCGCCATCTCGCGAGCGCGATTGACGTACTTGGGCTCGAGAATTTTGCGCAGATCTTTCAGCAGTGATTGTTTGGTGACGCCGGCGAATCGTCGCGCTTTGCCGATCCTGAGCTTGACCACCTGGGCTGCCCACAGGGGCTGTTCGGCGCTGATCCAGAGCACCAGGGTGGGCACGCCGGCTTTCATCCCGGCCGCGAGAGTGCCGGGGCCACCGTGGTGAACAACGGCGCGACACTTCGGAAAGACGGCGGCGTGGTTGGCGTCGGCGACGAGTTTGACGTTGTCGGGAACCGGGATGTCACCCAGATCGGTGACACCGCCGCAAATCAGAGCGCGAGTGCCCAATTCGGCACAGACTTCGCTGATCAAAGCGACTGTGTTCTCGGGGGTTTCCACCCGCATACTGCCGAAGCCGAAGTAGATCGGTGGTGTGCCGTCGGCGATCCAGGACAGGACTTCGTCGTCGGAGGAGGTCGGCAACTCCAGCGTCAGCGCGCCGACGAACGGACGCTGGTCACCCCACTCTTCCTTGAGCCCGGGAAAGAACACGTCGTCGTAGCCCTGGATCTCCAACCATCCGTGCCGGCCGATCCGCTTCGCGGACGACACCTTGGTGGTCGGCATGCCCAGCGCGCGGCGCTGCTCGTTCTCGGGCCCCTTGGTCATCAACCAGTACAGGCCGTAGACCCCTCGCATCACGGTGCGGATTGCCGGCGGCGGAAGCAACGGAAGGATGTGTCCGTGTACGCGCTGCGGAAAGTAGTGCAGTGCGGCCAACGGGATATCGAGGTATTCGCAGACGTTCGCCGGAACACCCTGATAAGTCTGGCCCGAGACGATGACGTCGGCATCCTTGGCCAGTGCCACCAAGGTTTCGCCCATCTCAGCCCAGCCCCGGGTGAGGTACTCCGCGCCCGGACGTAGCACACCGAGCGGATTGCGGACCCGCCAGAAGCTGCGGAAGATCTCTTCCTCTAACTGCGCATGCGAATCCGGGCCATAGGCAACGGCTTTCAGGCCCGCCGACTCGACGAAGCGAACGAGATTCGGCGGCACCGCCATCTGCACTTCGTGCCCCCGACGCTGAAGCTCTGCACCGACCGCAGCGCAGGGTTCAACGTCGCCGCGGGTGCCATGGACGGCGAGGACAGCTTTCATTGCCGGTAATCAACTCCGTTAAATCTCTTCGCGTAGCGAAGGTGAGCCGTGTCGACTCTATTGCGCCACCCGAACGGGAGTGTTCGCCAACGTGCCGGCCACCACCCGCTGGAACACCGACTTCAGCTGGTCGGTGAAGCGGGTCACCGATTCCCGCGCGATCGGGTTGTTCGGGTAGGACACCATGATCGAGACCTCGTCGAACAGGCGGAACACCGTCGAGTACTTGTACGCCGGGCTGCGTCCGTCGGTGTATGCCGCTGCGTTCACCCCGTCCAGCGCGGTCGCGACGATGCCGGACAGCGGCGGCAGGCCGGCATCCATGTAGCTCATCATCGTGAACTGCGGGCCGGGCTTGCGCAGCCACGGGGCCAATTCCAGGACGCGATCGAAGGGCACCTCTTTGACGTTCATGTTGGCGTCGAAGGATGCCTGGGCGGCGCGCGCCGTCTCCTCGAAAGAGTTCGGGTCGATCGGCACGGTGAAGGGCACGATCCCGGTGAACCAGCCAACCGTCATGTACTCCGCCGGAGTCTTGCGCTTGTCGGTGGGGGTGAGCCCGTAATACGTGAGCTCGCCGGTCATTTCGTAGTACGCCAGGGCGGCGCACGCGAACAGCCCGCCGCTGAACCGGGCATCTGCCTGGCGGCACATGTCCTCGAACTTCGCCGTCTGGTCGGCGGCCAGCAACTGCTCCACGCGGACGTCACCGCCGCACGCGATCGACTGGTCGCCCAAGGGCAGCGGGAAGTCGGGCAGCGTCCCACCGTTGGCTTCGGCGAACTCGACCCAGGTCCGCACCTCCGGCGACTCCAGCGTCATGGACGCAATGGTTTCGGCTTCGCGGATGCAGAAATCGTCGTAACTCGCCGCCGGCGGCATGGTCATCGGGGCTCGGCCCTCGACCAGCGCGTTGTAGTTCATCACGATCTCCACGTACAACCCGGCGATCAGCATCGGATCGCAGTGCAGGTGGTCCACCACCGCGTACAACGCGAATTTGTCTTCGTATTGAATGATGCCGTACCGGAAGCAGTCCCACTGCAACGGATCCGGGGTGGCCATCACGTGGGCTTCCCAGTCGGGCTGCGTCATCGTGCCGTACGTCTTGGCGACGAAGTTGATGTCACGCGGGTTCTTCAGGGTGTGGCGGACGATGTTGTCCGGATCCTTGAACTCGAACCAGCTGTGGTACGTGCCGTGGCGGCGCAGGTGCGTGTTGATGACGTACGTCATGGCGCGAATGTCGCAGCGCCCGGGCACTTCCCACGAGCCCATGATCGCGCGCGAGTAGTCGAGCCCCTTGTCGCGGAACTCGACGTAACCGCGAAGGTGACCCGCCTGCATGCAGCTCGGAGGCACAGGAGTAGCTGGAGCTTGCTGTGCCTTCGCGAGGCACCCGGCAGTCGGCTCCCACGCGATGACGGTGCCCTGACCCGGGTCCCAGTCGTACGCGTTACCGACACGCAAGCTGTCGTGCTCAGACCCTCCGCCTATGAACACGCTTCCTCCTATGTTAGAAGTCCTGCAGGACAAGTCATTTCGCGATCACATCAAGTCATGCGGACACACCTTCTTTGGGTGCCATCTTGTCGACCAGGTGATCCGCCAATCCTCGGACGGTGGTGATGTCCGCGGAGGTGATGCGTACGCCGGTCTGAGCCTCGATGTGCGTGCGCAACTCGAGATTGCCCAGCGAGTCGAGGCCGTACTCCGACAACGGGTGATCGGGGTCGATGTTGCGACGCAGGATCAGCCCGATCTGCTCGGACAGCAGCCGGCGCAACCGGCCGGCCCATTCCTCCAGCGGCAGCTCGGACAACTCGGCGCGCAACTTGCTCGAGCCAGAACGCTTGTCGCCCGCGGTCTTGAACATCTCGAGGAACTTGCTCCGCGCAGCGAACGACGCGATCCACGGTGTCCCGATGAGCGGGGTGTAGCCCGAGTACGCCCGGTCGTGGCGCAGCAGCGCCTCGAACGCGTAGGCACCCTCATCCGGAGCGATCGCGGCGCCGCTGTCCTCGGCGAAGTCCGCGCCGCGGCCGATCTCACCCCACGCGCCCCAAGCGATCGCGGTGGCGGGCAGGCCCTGTGCGCGCCGCCAGGCGGTGAACGCGTCCAACCAGCTGTTGGCCGCCGCGTACGCGCCCTGACCCGGCGAGCCCAGCAACGCGGCCGCTGAGGAGAACGAGCAGAACCAGTCCAGCTCCGCCGTGGCGCACGCCTCGTGCAAGTTCCACGCGCCGTACACCTTGGGAGCCCAGTCCCGGTCGATCAGCTCATCGGTGATGTTGGTCAGCACGGCGTCCTCGACCACCGCGGCGCCGTGCAACACGCCACGCAACGGCAGCCCGGTGGCCGTCGCTGTCGCCACCAACTTGTGGGCCGTGTCGAGCTGCGCGATGTCGCCGCACATCACCACCACGTCGGATCCGATCGAACGGATGAGTTCGATTGTCTCCAAAGCCTTTCGCGTCGGCTGCGACCGCGAGCTCAGCACGATCCGGCCGGCTCCGGCCGCGGCCATCTTCTCGGCCAGGAACAATCCCAGACCGCCCAGGCCACCGGTGATGATGTACGAGGCGTCCCGCAGGAACGTCGGCGCCTGCTCCGGGGGCAGGACCACGCTGCTGCGTCCGGCCTGCGGAATGTCCAGGATCAGCTTGCCGGTGTGTTGCGCACCGCTCATCACCCGGATCGCCGTTGCCGCCTCGGCCAGCGGGTAGTGGGTGGCCTCGGGCATCGGCAACTTGCCCTCGGCGGTCAACCGGTACACCGTGCTCAGAATCTCGCTGACCTGCTGCGGGTGGCTGACGGACATGATGCCCACATCCACACCCCAGAACGCCAGGTTCCGGCGGAACGGGAACAGGCCCAGCTTGGTGTCGCCGTAGATGTCACGCTTGCCGATCTCGACGAACCGCCCGCCCAGCGCCAACAGCTTGAGGCCGGCGAGTTGAGCTGCCCCGAACACCGAGTTGAGCACGATGTCGACGCCGTAGCCGTCGGTGTCGCGCCGGATCTGCTCGGCGAAGTCGATGGTGCGGGAGTCGTACACATGCTCGATTCCCATGTCACGCAACAGCTGTCGACGCTGCTCGCTGCCGGCGGTCGCGAAGATTTCCGCACCGGCCATCCGGGCGATCGCGATCGCGGCCTGCCCCACACCGCCGGTCCCCGAGTGGATCAGCACCTTGTCGCCGGCCTTGATGCGGGCCAGGTCGTTCAAGCCGTACCAGGCGGTGGCGTGGGCGGTGGTCACAGCCGCGGCCTGCGCATCGGTCATCCCGGCCGGCAGTTTGGTGGCCAGGCGCGCATCGCAGGTGACGAAGGTGGCCCAGCAGCCGTGCGGAGACATGCCACCGACGTGGTCACCGACCTGGTGGTTGGTGACGCCGGGGCCAACCGCGGTCACCACACCCGCGAAGTCGGTGCCCAGCGCCGGCAGGATCCCGTCGAGGCTCTGGTAGCGGCCGAAAGCGTTCAGCACGTCGGCGAAGTTGATGCTCGACGCGGTGACCGCGACCTCGATCTGCCCGGGCTCCGGGGGAACCCGGTCGAAGGCGGCGAACTCCAGCGTCTGCAGATCACCCGGCGTGCGGATCTGCATGCGCACCCCGTCGCTCTGATGAGACGCGACGGTGGTCTGCCGCTCCTCGGGGCGCAGCGGCGCGGGGCACAGGCGAGCGGTGTACCACTCGTCGTTACGCCACGCCGTCTCGTCTTCGTCGGTGCCGGCCAGCAGCAACTGACGCACGACCTGCTCGGCGTCGGTCTGCTCGTCGATGTCGATGTGGGTGGTGTGCAGGTGCGGGTGCTCGGCGCCGATGACCCGCAGCAACCCGCGCAATCCGCCCTGCTCGAGGTTCGGGACGTCTTCGGTGAGCACGATCTGCGCACCCCGGGTGACGACGAACAGCCGCGGCGCCTCACCCTGGACCTCCGCCAGCTCCGTCGCGATGCGAACCAGGTGGTGGACGTAATCGCTACCGCGGCGCGGTGATTCGCTGTCCGGGGTGCCGTTGCGCGGCGCGGTCAGCACCACCAGTCCGGTGAAGCCGCCACGGTTGAGCTGGTCGCGCAGCCGCTCGGCCATCGCGGCGTGGTCGCCATCCAGATGCCAGGACAACGTCGTCGACTCCGCCTCGTGCAGCTTCATCGTGTCGGTGAGCGACGTCGCCATCAGATCGGCGGCTTCAGAGGTGCTGACGATCAGCCACGAGCCAGGCTCGGTGGCGGCCACGTCAGGCAGTTGCCGCTGTTGCCATTCGACGGTGAGCAGCCGCTCGCCCAGCACGCGAGCCCGCTCGCCACTGGCCGATACACCGGTGCCCATCTGCAGTCCACGGACGGTCAGCACCACGGCGCCGTGCTTGTCGAGCAGGTCGAGGTCGGCCTCGACCGCTCCGCCGGTCGCCGAAGTCACCCGGGAGTGGCAGTACTTGGCGGTGTGGACGGGTCCGTGCAGCCGGAGCTCACGAACGCCCAGGGGAAGCAGCAAACCGCCGAGACTGGCGATCGCGACGCTGGGGTGCGCGGCCACCGACTGGAAGCACGCGTCGAGCAGTGCCGGGTGCACCCCGTAGTTGGTCTGCTGGGTGCGGATGACGCTGGGCAGGGAGATCTCGGCCAGCACCGAGGTGCCGGTTTCTTCCGCGGTGTGTGCGACCGACAGGCCGGTGAAGGCGGGCCCGTACTGGATGCCGCACAGGTCCAGGGCGTCGCGCAGGTCGCCGCCCTGCACGGCACTCGGGTGCACCGACTGCAGGGCCTCGATGTCCTGCGGTGCCGGCGCGGGGTTTTCGTCGGCGGCGTGCAGCACGGCGGAAGCCCGGCGCGCCGAGACGCCGTCCTCGTTGGTCTCGACAGCGAAGTTCAGCTCGTCGGGCACCTCGGCCGTCGCGGTGAGGGTGACCTGAGTTTCCTCGTCGAGCAGCAACATCTGCTCGAACCGGATGTCGCGCACCACGGCGCCGTCGCCGAAGATGGTGCGGGCCGCGGCCAGCGCCATTTCGCAGTAGGCGGCACCGGGCAGGGTGGCGGTGCCGTGCACCTGGTGGTCGCCCAGCCACGGCAGCGCGTCGGTGCCGATCTCGGCCTGCCAGACGTGTCGCTCGGGGTCCTCCGGCAGCCGCACGTGCTGACCCATCAGCGGGTGCACGGCGACGCTTGAACTCAGCGCGCGCGAGCTGTGCCCGTCGCGGCTCAGCAGCAGCGTGCGGTGAGTCCACGCGGGCAGCGGAGCATCGATGAGGTGGCCGTAGGGGTACACGACGGAAAAGTCGACGGTCGCACCCGTCGCGAACAGGTCGCCGACGAAGCTGCGCAAGCCGAACGGCAGCGGCTGCTCGCGCCGCATGGCGGCCAGCGCTGCGGCCGTCATGTCGAGGCTGCGTGCGGTCTGGTCCACGGCGTGGGTCAGCAGCGGGTGCGGCGACAATTCACCGAAGACGCGGTAACCGTCCTCGAGCGCCGCCTGCACCGCCGCCGAGAACCGGACGGTGTGGCGCAGGTTGTCCACCCAGTAGTTGGCGTCGCAGTACGGCTCCTCGCGCGGGTCGAAGGAGGTCGCGGAGTAGTAGGGGATCTCCGGGGTCAACGGCTCGATGTCGGCCAGCGCGTCGTACAGGTCATCCAGAATCGGATCGACCTGTGGCGAGTGCGACGCCACGTCGACGGCCACTTCGCGGGCCATCACGTCGCGGTCCTCCCACGTTGCGATCATCTCGCGAACGCTCTCGGTGGCACCGCCGATCACGGTGGACTCCGGCGAAGCAACCACCGCGACCACCGCGTCGTTGATGCCACGGGCCATCAGCTCGGAAAGCACCTGCTGGGCAGGCAACTCCACCGACGCCATGGCTCCGGAACCGGAGATCTTGGTCATCAGCCGGGACCGGCGGCAGATTACGCGTGTGGCGTCTTCCAGGGACAGCGCCCCGGCGACAACGGCCGCCGCGCACTCGCCCATCGAATGGCCGACGACTGCAGCCGGGTTCACACCGTAGGACTTCATCGTCGCCGCCAGCGCCACCTGCATGGTGAACAGGGTCGGCTGCACGCGGTCGATGCCGGTCACCTTGTCCGGCGCGGTCATCGCTTCGGTCACCGAGAAACCGGACTCGGCGGCGATCAACGGCTCGATCTCGGCGACCTTCGCCGCGAAGACCGGCTCGTTCGCCAGCAGATCCGCACCCATGGCGGCCCACTGGGATCCCTGACCGGAGAAGACCCAGACCGGACCGCGTTCCTCCTGACCCACCACTTCTGGGTAGAGCGCTTCGCTGTCGGCGACCTCGCGCAGCGCGGTCACCATCTCCACGGTGTTCCGGGCCAGCACGGTGGTCCGCACCGAACGGTGACCACGGCGGCGCGCCAGGGTGTATGCCAAGTCCCGCGCGGCGAATTCGGTCGCGTGCGCCTCGACCCAGTCGGCCAGCCGCGAAGCGGTCTGGCGCAGGCCGTCTGCAGAGGAAGACGACAGGGGGAGCAGCAGGGTGTCATCGCCGGCCGGGGTGGTGGCGATGCCATTGGGCGAGGTCGGAGCGGGTGCCTGCTCCACGATGGCGTGCACGTTGGTGCCGGAGATTCCCCACGCCGACACGCCTGCGCGGCGCGGACCATCGCCGGCCAGCGGCCACTCGGTGTTTTCCACCGGCAGGAAGAGGTTGGTGTCGATCTGCGCCAGCTCGTCCGACAGCGACTCGAAGTGCAGGTTCTTCGGCACGATGCCGTGCTGAAGGGCGAGGACCGTCTTCATCATCCCGAGTGCGCCGGCAGCCGCCTGGGTGTGCCCGAAGTTGGTCTTGGACGCGCCGATGGCGACCCTGTTGTCTTTGGCGTACACCTTCGAGAGGCTGGTGTACTCGATCGGGTCACCGACCGGTGTGCCGGTTCCGTGCGACTCGACCATGCCGATGCTGCCGGCGTCGACACCCGCGGCCTGCAATGTCGTCTGGTACAGCGCTGCCTGCGCTTCCCCGGAGGGCATGGTGATGTTCGGGGTGCGGCCGTCCTGGTTGGCCGCCGTCGCGCGAATGACAGCCAAGATCCGGTCCCCGTCGCGCTGCGCATCCGAAAGACGCTTGAGCAGCAACAGCACGCAACCCTCGCCGGAAACGAAACCGTCGGCGTTGGCATCGAAGGCGTGGCAACGCCCGGTCCCGGACAGCATGCCGCCCGCTGAGGCCGATGCCGACCTGCGCGGCTCCAGCATCACGTTGACGCCGCCCGCGAACGTCATGTCGCTCTCGCCGTCGCTGATGCTGCGGCAAGCCTGGTGAATTGCGAACAATCCGGAAGAACACGCAGTATCGATCGTGGATGCAGGCCCTGCGAGGCCCAGGGCATGGGAGATGCGCCCGGATGCCATGCTGAACAGCGATCCCGGGTTTCCGTACGGACCGTCGAAGGCGTCCGAGGCCATCTGAACTTGCTGATAGTCGGCATAATTCACGCCGACGAAGACACCGGTCTGTTTGGCGATGGTGTCCTTGGTGAGGCCGGCATGCTCCATTGCTTCCCACGCGGTCTCCAGCAGCAGGCGGTGCTGCGGGTCCATCGCAGTGGCTTCTTTTTCACTGATGCCGAAGAATTCGGGATCGAAATCGCCGACGTCTTTCAGGAACGAGCCCCACTTGCAGACCGAGCGTCCGGGCACTCCCGGCTCGGGGTCGTAATAGTAGTCGTTATCCCAACGGTCGGCAGGAATCTCGGTGACGAAGTCGTCGCCGCGGAGCAGTGCGTCCCACAGCAGGTCTGGTGAATTGATGCCCCCCGGCATCCGGCAGGCCATCCCAATGACAGCTACCGGAGTGACGCCCGTCCTAGCCACTAACCCTCCACCTCTCTGCCTATCCCCAAGTTCCTATCACCGCCGCACGCTCTTATCAGCGCTTCGGTAAATTTCGCTGGACCTTTAATGGGCCTGCAACATTGCAGTGCCGCAATCCAGCCACCTATCGACCCCCGCAGCGAAGCAGCCTGAAGAACTTGATGCGTCCAAAGCGTAGCTGGTTCGTTGCGCACGCGTGGAAAAATCGTGCGATCGTACAAAAATTTTATGTTGCAGTGCACGTGGGCACCTGACCTTCGTCCGGATCTGGACGCTTCTCGGCGGCCTGTCGCCGGCCAGGTGCGGACATCGACCGGCTGAGCTGGGGCTTTCATACTTGTTGTGCGACAGTGCAGTACGGCGTGTGTACAGGTCAGCGCGCTCGAGAACCGGGATTTGGGCCCGCAGGTGGGGTGGCGGACGCTCACCAGCCCAGACATGTGATCTACAACACATCGTAATGAGGAAGGCCGCATACGCCGAGTTTGCTCGGACCCGGGCGGCCGACTGGTTCGCCCCCAGCGGAGGGGCTGCGGGCTACAGCGGGTTGAGCGCCGTAGAGGTGCAGTCGGTGAGGCCATATTAGGCGTTGTTGCAACAGCGTGTGCGGCTTTTGGAAGATTTTCATCGGCTATCTGCGGGGAGGTGAAGAGGGCGAAGACAGGGCGCTAAATCCAGATCAAGCTTTGCCCTCCCCGGCCAAATCATCACGGTATCGTCGAGCCGTGTTCGAGCCCTCCATCCCCGTTCTGCTGCGCGAATATGCCGAACTGCGGCCCGACGAGCCGGCGTTCACTTTCGTGGATTACGAGCAGGACCCGGAAGGCAGCCCAGAAACTCTGACCTGGTCGCAGTTGTATCGGCGGATCCGCAATGTCGCGCGGATCTTGCGGACCTATGGGGCGACCGGCGATCGCGCGGTGGTGTTGGCGCCGCAGGGAATGCATTACGTCGTCGCGTTTCTCGGCGCACTGGAAGCCGGTCAGATCGCGGTACCGCTGTCGGCTCCGCAAGGTGGCGCCAGCGACGAGCGGGCCAGTTCGGTCCTGGGCGACGCGTCGCCGACTGCGATTCTGACCACGTCCTCGGTGGCCGGCAGCATCGCCGAACACGTCGAGCCGGGGGACACCGCTCCGGCAATGATCGAACTCGATTTGCTGGATCTCGACACCGCTGATCCAGCCCCACACGAGATCCCCGATCTGCCCGACATCGCCTATCTGCAATACACCTCCGGATCCACCCGCACCCCGGCGGGCGTCGTGATTTCGCACCAGAACATGGTGGTCAACACCCAACAGATCATCGCCAGCTACTACCGGGAGGACGGCGGGATTGCGCCGCCGGATACGACGGTCGTGTCGTGGCTGCCGTTCTTCCACGACATGGGTTTGATTGTGGGCATTAGCATTCCGATCGTTGCCGGGGTGCACGGTGTGCTCTCCAGCCCGCCCGCGTTCCTGCAGCGACCGGCACGCTGGATGCAGTTGTTGGCTACCCACACCCAGCCATTCACCGCGGGCCCCAACATCGCTTTTGAATTGGCGGCGGCGAAGACGTCGGACGACGACCTGGCGGGACTCGACCTGGGTCACGTGCGCAACATCCTCAACGGCGCCGAACGCGTGCAGCCTGCCACGCTGCAACGCTTTGCTGAACGATTTGCCCGATTCAATCTGCAGCCCAAGGCGCTGCGGCCGTCCTACGGTCTTGCCGAGGCCACCGTGTACGTGGCGACCCGTGAAGCAGTCGGGCCGCCGGAAATCGTGTATTTCGAGTCCGAACAACTGACGGCCGGTGTTGCGAAGCGCTGCGCACCCGGCGAGGGCACGCCGCTGGTCAGTTACGGCACGCCCCAGTCGCCGATCGTGCGCATCGTGGACCCCGAGACCGGCATCGAATGTCCGGCGGAAACGGTCGGGGAAATCTGGACGCACGGCGAGAACGTCGCCGACGGTTATTGGCAGAAGCCCGACGAGTCGGCACGCACGTTCGGTGCAACACTGATCGACGCCGCCGCCGGCACCCCGGCCGGACCCTGGCTGCGGACCGGGGACCTGGGCTTCTTCTCCGGTGGCGAGATGTTCATCATCGGCCGCATCAAGGATCTGCTGATCGTCTACGGGCGTAACCACTCTCCCGACGACATCGAGGCGACGATCCAGGAGATCACCGCCGGTCGCTGCGTTGCGATCTCGGTCACCGGCGATGACGGCGTCGAGAAACTGGTCACCATCGTCGAGTTCAAAGTGCGCCCGGATGCCGAAGACGCCGCCGCGCGGGTGGGGGCCGTCCGACGCAAAATCACGTCGGCAATAGCAAAAGCGCACGGTCTGAGTGTGGCCGATCTCGTTCTGGTGCCGCCTCATTCCATTCCGCTGACCACGAGCGGCAAGGTCAGGCGGAGGGAGTGCGTGCAGCGTTACGGGCGCGATGATTTCACCCGCTGGGACGCGCTGATCGCACGTCCGGAGCCGCACCCGGCCGCCGAGACTGACGTGCGCCCCGCCGCGGACGCGGGTTTGCCGCAACGGCTGCGCGCGCTGCGACATCAGCAGCACGAGCTGCTGGTGGGGCTGGTCTGCGAGCAGGCGGCTGCGGTACTGGGTCATTCCAGCACCAGCGACATCGATGCCGAATCCGCTTTTCAGGACCTCGGCTTCGACTCGGTGAAAGCTACTTATCTGCTGGACCGCCTCAAAGCCGTCACCGAGTTGCCGTTGTCACCCACCCTGGCCTTCGACTATCCGACCCCGGCGGCGTTGGGCGCCTACCTCGGGCAGCTGTTCGGCGGTTCGGTCGCGGCGGGTTCGCCGGTGCCCGCGCAGACGGCGTCGGACGAGCCGATAGCAGTGGTAGGCATGGCCTGCCGGTTTCCCGGGGGAGTGGACTCGGCCGAGGCGTTGTGGGAGCTGGTGGCTGGCGGCACCGACGCAATGGTGGGTTTCCCGACCGACCGCGGTTGGAATCTGACGGATTTGTTCGACTCCGATCCCGACGCCGTCGGCAAGACCTATACCCGTGCCGGCGGGTTCCTGGCCGGGGCGGCCGGATTCGACGCGGAGTTTTTCGGCATCTCGCCGCGCGAGGCCCAGGCCATGGATCCCCAGCAACGGTTGCTGCTGGAAGTGTGTTGGGAGGCCCTGGAAACCGCCCGACTCGACCCGGCCTCGTTGGTTCGTTCGCAAACCGGCGTGTTCGTCGGCACCTGGTCGCAGCCGTACGGCGCGGAGGCTGCCGGCGGCGCGGAGGGGTACGCGTTGACCGGCCAGTCCACCAGTGTCGCGTCCGGGCGAGTGGCCTACGCACTGGGTCTGCAGGGTCCGGCCATCACGGTGGACACCGCGTGCTCCTCGTCGCTGGTCGCCACCCATCTGGCGTGCCAGTCGCTGCGCAACGGCGAGAGCACTCTGGCGCTGGCGGGTGGGGTCACGGTGATGACGACGCCGCTGATCTTCACCGAGTTCGCCCGGCAACGGGGCTTGGCGGTGGACGGGCGATGCAAAGCGTTCTCCGCCGACGCCGACGGCACGGGCTGGGGTGAAGGCGCAGCGGTCCTGGTCTTGGAGCGGCTCAGCGACGCCCGACTCAACAACCATCCGGTGCTGGCGGTGATCGCGGGATCTGCCATCAACCAGGACGGCGCCTCCAACGGCCTGACCGCACCCAACGGTCCCGCGCAGCAGAACGTGATCCGCCAGGCGGGCGCCAACGCCGGCATCGGCTTGGATCAGGTCGACGTCGTGGAGGCCCACGGTACCGGCACCACCCTCGGCGATCCGATCGAGGCGGGCGCACTGATAGCCACCTACGGTGCCGGCCGCGACCCCGAGCGTCCGCTGTGGCTGGGGTCGATCAAGTCCAACATCGGGCACACTCAGGCCGCGGCGGGCGCCGCCGGGCTGATCAAAATGGTTCAGGCGCTCAATCACGACGTACTGCCCGAGACGCTGCACGTCGATCAACCCAATCCACGTGTCGACTGGTCCGGTGGAGCGGTCCGGCTGCTGACCGAGGCGGTGCCATGGCCGGTCACGGATCATCCCCGTACGGCTGCGGTGTCCTCCTTCGGCATCAGCGGCACCAACGCGCACGTCATCGTGCAGCAGGCCCCTGACGCCGCAATAGAATCCGACGCGTCGGCCAGTGCGGCACCCCCGGTACTGGTGTGGCCGGTCTCGGCGCGCAGTCCGCGGGCACTGGCCGGTCAAGCCCACCGGTTGCGCGACTACCTGCACGATCACCCCGAAACCGGACTGACCGATCTCGGCTTCAGCCTGGCCACCACCCGTACCCACCACCCGTACCGGGCCGCCATCACCGCAAGTGGCCTGGGCGGAGATCCCCGCCGCGAACTGGTGGAGGGCCTGGAAGCGCTGATTGCCGACCTGCCCCATCCGCACGTGTCGCGCCACCACCTCGCCGCGCACCACCAACCGCCGGAGACGGTGTTCGTTTTTCCCGGCCAAGGCGCCCAGTACGCCGGCATGGGCTTGGAGCTGTACCACCATCACCGCGAATTCGCGCGCAGCCTCGACGAGTGCGATGCAGCTCTGCGCCCCGCCACCGGGTGGTCGGTGCTCGGCGTCTTGCGTGAGGAGCCCGACGCGCCGTCGCTGCAGCGGGTGGACGTTGTCCAACCCGTCCTGTTCGCGATCATGGTGTCGCTGGCCGAATTGCTGAAGTCCTACGGGATCGTTCCGGATGCGGTAGTGGGGCATTCGCAGGGCGAGATCGCGGCGGCCTACGTTGCCGGTGCGTTGTCGCTTGCCGACGCTGCCAAGATCGCGGCGCTGCGCAGCCAGGCGCTCACCACACTGTCCGGCAGTGGCGGGATGGTCTCCATTGTGCTTCCCGCGCAAGAGCTTCAGCCCCGGCTGCAACGTTGGGACGGAGCTGTCAGCATCGCCGCGATCAACGGGCCGTCGCACACCATTGTCAGTGGCGACCCCGTCGCACTCGAGCAACTCACTGCGGCGTGTGAACGTGACAATATTCAAATCCGTTCCATCGCAGTGGATTACGCGTCGCACGGCAGCCAGGTGGAGCGGCTGCGGGACCATCTGTTGACGGAGCTGGCCGGGGTGTCCGCGTCGCCGGCACGCATCCCGCTGTATTCCACCGTGGACAGCGCGCGATCGGGTCAGCCGCTCGACACCACCGAGATGAACGCCGACTACTGGTATCGCAATCTGCGGGAGCCGGTTCGGTTCCACGACGTGGTCGCCGAGTTGCTGGGCCAGCGCGAGCGCTTGTTTGTGGAATTGTCGCCGCACCCGGTGCTGGCTGCGGCGATCACCGACACACTGGCCGGCACCCCCGAGCGGCCCGGCTCGGCGGTGCTCACCATGCTGCATCGCGACCGGTCGGACCTGGACACCGTGGCTGCCGCGCTGGGTCAACTCCACAACCACGGCAAATCGCCGTCCTGGGCGGCGCTCTACCCCGACGCCCGAGCCGTTGGGCTACCCACGTATGCCTTCCAGCACCGTTCCTATTGGGCGACGCCCACTCCGGTGTCCGGAGCCGCCGGCCTGGACACCAGTGTTGAAGGCGCGCTGTGGCAAGCCGTCGACGCCGAGGCGGTTGACGCCTTCGCTGAGGTATTGGGCTTGGGCGACCAGGTAACCGGGTCGTCCCTGGAAGCTGTCGTGCGCGCCCTGCGGCAGTGGCGCGGCGACGTCGGCGTTCGGTCAGCGGCGAACACATTGCGCTACCGCGTCGACTGGCGCGCAGTGACCCCGAACACTTTCCCGACCACTCGTCGTCGCTGGCTGGTGCTGGCGTTCCCGGAACAAGCCCACGATGCCTGGGTCGCCGGTATCGCCGAGAAATTCGCGACCGACGTGCTCACGGTAGATCTGAGCGAACTCGGCCGAGAGTCGTTGTCCGCCTTGTTGAAGACGGCCAGTGCGCGGGCCCACTATGACGGGATCGTCTCGTTCCTGGCCACCGACGAACGACCACACCCCGACTTCTCGGGCCTATCGATTGGTCTGCTCTCCACACATTCTCTTGCGCAAGCACATTGCGATTCCGGTCTCGGAATTCCGTTGTGGGTCATCACCCAGGGCGGTGCGACGGTATCCACCGACGATGACCCGCCGAGTCCGAGCCAGGCCGCTGCGTGGGGGCTGGGACAGTCGGTGTGCCTCGAGCACCCGGACCTGTGGGGCGGATTGGTTGATCTCCCGCCGAGCGCGACACCGCGCGACATCGCCCACCTGTACGCGATTTTGAGCTGCGTGCAGGACGAAGACCAACTCGCGATCCGGCAACAGGGCGTGAGCGCGCGTCGATTGGTCGCGGCGCGGTTGGTGCAAGAACGTGCCGGCAGCTGGACGGCTTCGGGAGCGGCTCTGATCACCGGTGCTACCGGGCGACTGGGTAAGCACCTGGTCGGTTGGCTCGCCGAGGCCGGCGCCAATCCCATTGTGCTAGTAAGTCGCAACGCTACCGAACACCCGCAGACCGCTGAACTGGCCCAGACATTGCAGGCCCGCGGGGTGACTGTCGCAGCGTATTCGGTGGATGTGAGCAACCGGACGGCGTTGGCGGCCGCGCTTGCCGACATCCGCGCCGCCCACGGTCCGCTGCGGACCGTCGTGCATGCGGCGGCAGCTATCGGATGGAACTCCATCTCCGACACGACCGCTGAGGAGCTCGCCGACAGTTACGCCGCGAAGGCGGTCGGTGCGGACAATCTGGTTGAACTGCTGGAGAAAGACCCACCCGAGACCTTCATCCTGTTCTCGTCTGCGGCTGCGACTTGGGGCGGCGCCCAGCAAGGTGCCTACGCCGCCGCCAACGCTCACATAGATGCGCTGGCAATTCGGTTGCGCTGCAATGGAATCAGGGCAGTGGCACCGGCTTACGGCCTGTGGGCGGACGAGGCCAGCAGTATGCCCGCCGAGGTGCTGGACATCTTCCAGCGAATCGGTGTCAATCCGATCCCACCGACGACTGCGCTGGCCGGACTGCGGCAGGCCATCGACGCCGACGACACCTTGATCACCCTCGCGGATGTGACATGGGATCGGTTCCTGCCCGCGTTCACCGTACGTCGCTCACATCCGTTCCTGACCGAATTGACGGCACGCGCGAGTGGCAGCGAAATCGACCGGGTGACGCCTGAACCCGGGGTCCGGGATCAGCTGGCCGGCCAAACCGCGGAACAACAGCTCGATACGCTGACCGCGTTGGTGACCAACGCCACCGCCGCGGTGTTGGCCCACCACGATCCGGAAGCCCTCGACATCGGGCTTGCGTTCAAAGATCTCGGCATCGACTCGCTGACCGCACTGGAACTGCGCAATACCCTCGGCGCGCAAACCGGGCTGACCTTGCCTGCGTCCCTGGTCTTCGAGCACCCGACCCCGTCGTCGCTCGCCGGCCACTTGCGGGAACTGCTCACCGATGCCGCTGCGCCGGCCGCTTCGACACTTCAGCCCACCACGGTCGAGGACCAGCCCGCGGACAATCTGCTCGAATACCTCGACCAGGCAGCATTTCTCGCAACCCGGGCGGTGCACGGTGCCCTGATTCAGGTGACCTGGATTTACAACCGCGGTGCTGACCTCGACGCGCTGCGGCGCTTCCACCAGAACCTCGGATCGGGGATGTTCGGTCGCCTGGTCGAGCGGTCGCCATTGCCGTTCGCGCGCGACCGCTGGGTGTTGGCGCCGGCGCCGCAAGACATGGACGTCGTCGCTACGCCGCGGCGGCGCGCCGACGTGAGCGAGTGGGCCGACGAGCGGGCGCGGCTACCCATCGACCCGGAATGGGGTCCCGGCTGGCATCTCGGGGTCCTGCCGCTCGAGGACGGCGGCACGGCCGTCAGTCTGGTGGTTTCCCATGCTGTCGTCGACGCCATCGCATTCGGCCAGGCGATCGCTGATGCCGCCGAGGGCAGAACACACGACCTGGGGTATCCACCCGCGGGGTCGCGTCCCCGCAGGCGCGCGCTGCGCGAGGACTTCCGGCAAACCGTCAAAGAACTCCCCGATGTCGGTCATGCGCTGGTGGCGGTGGCGCGACGGGCGCGGCGTGACCGCAAGGAACTGACATCATCGATCAAAGCTGCGCCGCCTGCCCAGCTCTCGGCCGATGCGGATCAGACTATCGAGATGCCTGCCCTGACGGCGTACATCGGGCTCGCGGAGTGGGATAACCTCGCGAAAACCCTTGGTGCCAGCAGTCATTCGCTGGTAGCGGGGGTCGCATGCCGACTCGCGGTGCGGGTCGGACGGGTGAATGACGACGGAGCGGTCACGCTGCGGCTGGTGGCGAACCTGCGAACCAACGGAGACATCCGCGGCAACGCGATCACAGCTGTGGACGTCGCCGTCGATCCCACACCCGTGGCGACGGACCTTCGGGACCTGCACCTCAAGATCACCCAAACCATCCTCGAGGCGATGGACAATTCCGACAACGAATGGTTGGCGCCCCTCCCGCTGACACCGCTGACACCGAAGCGGGTGGTCCGGCGCCTGGCGGGGGTGGCAGCCGGTGGCGCCACGCTGCCGGTGACTGTCTCCAACATCGGCGAATTGCCCCCGGCGCTGAACCGGCCCGACGGCACCGACGCCGACGAAGCGCACATGCGACCGTTCGAACCTGGCATGAAGAAGAGCACACTCGAGCGCATGGGGGGACAACTGCTGCTGGTTTCCGGGCGGGACCGCGGCAAGATCTTCATCAGGATTTCCGCGTACCTGCTCGGTCAGCCGAACACCAAAGACGTTCTGCGCGATCTCATTGTGAGTACGTTCGCCGAATTCGGTCTGACGCCGGAGCTCGACTGGTAGCCCCCGTCAGGGCCGCTGCGACCGCAGCTGGACAGGGCTGCGGGGCACCGCGAATTCGCGGCCCTCGGCCACCCGCAGGTAGACCTGCTTCAGCGTCTGCAGATACCGATCGATGGACTCATAGGCCACCGGGTTGCTGGGAAATGACGCCGTCACGGTGGTTTCCTCATGAAACTTGTTGACCCACATGCATACTCGTGCCGCGATTCGACCGTCGCTGAACGCCTGGATGTTCATCCGGTCCAGTTGGGTAGCGATGACTGCGGACAGCGGCGGTACGCCGGCATCCAGGAACGACAGCATGGGAAAGCTGCCCTGCGCGGGCGGTCGGCGCAACCAGGGGGCGAGTTCCAGGACACGCTCGAACGGCACTCGGGCCAGGTGGGTGCCGGAGTCGAAAGCGGTCTGGGCGCTGCGGGCGGTCTCGCCGAAGGAGTCGCCGACGTGGACGGCGAACGGGACGTGGCCGATGAACCATCCGGTGGTCATGAACTCCGCGGCGGTGCTACGGGTGCCGACCGGGGTGACGGCGCAATACCTCTCCGAGCCGGTCAGCTCGTATTCGCAGAGTGCGGCGCACGCGAACACGCCGCCGCTGAACCGCGCGCCGGCCGCGGTGCATGCGGATTCGAACCGGGCGGTCTGCTGAGCGTCCAGCAGTCGCACCGTGAGCAACTCACCGCTGGTGAGCATCGTTGTGTCGCCGAGCGGTAGCGGGAAGCTCGGCAGCGTTCCGTCGTTGTCGTCGAAGAAGTCGATCCACTGCCGGATTTCGGGGGAGCGCAGGGACAGCCCCGCGGTGTAGGCGCTCTCGCGCACGCAGTAGTCGGTGTAGCTGCCGGCCGGCGGAAAGGCGATGGGACCGTCGCCGTCGATCAGTGCGTAATACATCTCCCTGATCTCCCAGAAGATGCCGCCGATGAACATCGGGTCCACGTGCAGATGGTCGACGCTGATGCAGACGGTGAAGTGGTCGTGGCGCTGGATGACCGCGAAGCGGAAGCAGTCCCACTGCAGCGGATTTGGTGTCGCCAGCACCTGGTCCTGCCACTGCGTCGCCGACATTTCGCCGTGTTGTTCAGGCGTGAGCTCGATGTCCGCGGGGTCGGCGATGGTGTGCCGGACGATGTGGTCTCGGGCGGTGAACTCAAACCAACTGTGGTAGGTGTCATTTCGGCGTAGGTGGGCGTTGAGCACGTAGGTCATCGCGCGGATGTCGCACTGGCCGCCGATGTCGAAGGCGATCACCAGTAGCCGCGACATGTCCAGCCCGCGCTGCTGTTGTTCCCGGAAGCCGCGCAGATGTCGAGCCTGGATGTAACTGGGCGGGACGGCACTCGTCGGCGCCTGCCGTGCCGCTCTCACCGAAGCCGGCGCGGGACGCCACCACCAGACCGAACCCGGAGCCGGGGCCCAGTCGCGGACTGTCCCCAGACCCAGCTGACCCATCACCACCACCGCGCGCTCCTGTCAGTCCGGCGAATTCTCAGGGTATTTCGTATCCGCCGGGGAACCCTCACATTGACACCGGAGCGTCCTGCACCGGGGCGAGTTTTCCGTACAGGCGATCGGCCAGGTCGCGCACCGTGGTGATATCGGTGGAGCGCAACCGTATTCCGGTGTCGGTCTCCAGTCGGGTACGCAACTCGAGATTCCCCAGTGAATCCAGGCCGTAGTCCGATAACGGCCGGTCCGGATCGACACTGCGGCGCAGGATCTGGCCAAGCTGATCGGACACCAACCGTCTCAGCCGGCCCGCCCACTCATCGGCCGGTAACTCCAGCAGCGCGGTGCGGAACTCTGATCCGTCGTGTCGCCGCCCGGCAGCACTGAACATCTCGGCGAATCGGCTGCGTGCCGCGAGCGCGGAAAGCCACGGTGAACCGGTGGTGGGGATGTAGCCGGAGTAGCAACGGGTATGGCCCAGCAGAGCTTGGAAGGCGTACGCGCCGTCGTCGGGGGCGATCATCGTGGTGCCCGTATCCGCCAGCGTTGCGCCACGGCCGATTTCGGCCCACGCGCCCCACGCGATCGCGGTGGCGGGCCGACCGTGCGCCCGCAGCCAGTGCGCGAAGCCGTCCAGCCAACTATTGGCCGCCGCATACGCGCCCTGCCCCGCAGAGCCCAACAGCGCCGCCGCCGACGAGAATAGGCAGAACCAGTCCAGCGGGGCTGTTCTGCTCGCCTGGTAGAGGTTCCACGCACCGCGGACCTTGGGCGCCCAAACGCGTTCCAGCAGGTCGTCGGTGATGGTGGTCAACGTCGCATCCTCGACCACGGCGGCCGCATGCAACACACCGCGCAAGGGCAGGCCGGTGGCCGTTGCCGCGGCGACCAGGCGGGCCGCGGTGGCGGGGTGGGCGATATCGCCGCACACCGTCACCACGTCCGCGCCGCTAGATCGGATGAGTTCGATTGTCTCCAGCGTTCCTTGAGAGGGCAGCGTCCGTGAATTGAGCACGATGCGACCCGCGCCGGCCATCTGTTCGGCGAGAAACAAGCCGAGCCCACCGAGTCCGCCGGTGATCAGGTAGGCGCCGTCGCGCCGGAACACCGGTGCCTGTTCCGGCGGCACTCGGGCAGCGCATTTCGTTGCCCCGGGAACGTCAAGGATGAGTTTTCCGGTGTGCTCGGCGGCGCTCATCGTCCGAATCACGTTGCCGGCGTCGGCAAGTGGATAGTGGGAGCGCTGCGGCTGCTTCAGACCGTCCG
The DNA here is from genome assembly GCF_055419285.1 of Mycobacterium sp. IDUB_28. Lineage (NCBI taxonomy): Bacteria > Bacillati > Actinomycetota > Actinomycetes > Mycobacteriales > Mycobacteriaceae > Mycobacterium > Mycobacterium sp. IDUB_28. The sequence goes on from NZ_JBVAXK010000002.1 coordinate 269,121, forward strand.
CGACGAGCCGGTAGACGTCCGATAGCAGCTTCTGGATGCGCCACGGCTGGGTGGCGGTCATCAGAGCCAAGTCGACGGCGTGCAGCGACAGGTTGCGCCGGAGCGCGTAGAGCCCCAACCTCGTGTCGGCGTAAATATCGCGCTTGCCGACCTCGATGAACCGGCCGCCGAAGGCGAGCAGGTCTATGCCGGCGCGCTGCGCGGTACCTGTCAGCGAGTTGAGCACGACATCAACACCGTAGCCGTCGGTATCGGTTCGGATCTGCTCGGCGAAATCCGTGCTGCGCGAATCGTAGACATACTCAATCCCCATGCCGCACAGAAATTCCCGGCGTTGTGGGCTGCCGGCCGTAGCGAAGATCTGCGCTCCGGCAGCACGGGCGAGCGCCATCGCGGCCTGGCCGACACCGCCGGTGGCGGAGTGGATAAGCACCTTATCGCCGGCGCGCACGCGAGCGAGTTCGTTCAGACCGTAGAACGCGGTGACATAGGCGGTGGTGACGGCAGCGGCCTGGCCGTCATCCAGGCAGGGCGGCAGTTTCGCGGCGAGCCGGGCATCGCAGGTGACGAAGGTTCCCCAACACCCGCCCGGCGCCATACCGCCGACTCGATCACCGACCTCCAGGTCGGACACTCCGGCTCCGACCGCACTCACCACGCCGACGAAGTCGAGACCTAATTCCGGCTGCTCGCCGTCGAAAGACGGATAACGTCCGAACGCCGCCAGCACGTCGGCGAAATTGACGCTGGACGCGCGGACCGCGACCTCGATCTGCCCGGCTCCCGGCGGTCTGCGGTCGTCTTTGACGCACTCGACGGTTTGCAGGTCGCCCGGGATGCGGACCCGCAACCGCATGCCGTCGTGCCGCGGGTCGATCACCGTCGTCATCCGCTCGTCCGGGCGCAGCGGCGCCGGGCACAATCGTGCCGTCAGCCATACGTTGTCCCGCCACGCGGTCTCGTCTTCGGTTGTGCCCGAGAGCAGTTGACAGGCAACCAGGTCCGCAGCGGTCTTGTCGTCGAGGTCGATCTGGGTGGGGTGTAAATAAGGGTGCTCGGCGCCGATCACCCGCAGCAACCCGCGCAGGCCGGCCTGAGCGAGGTTGACGGCGTCGTCGTCCAGAACCGGTAGGGCATTCCGGGACACCACATAGAGCCGGGGCGCAGCACCGCGGACCTCAGGGAGTTCGCGGGCGACGCGGACGAGCCGGCGGACGGGTTCGGTCTTCAGCGGGCCGGTGGTTTCAGGTCCGGCGATCACCACGACACTGCGAGTTTCTTCGGCGGCCAACTCACTGTGCAGTGGCGCGGGGTCGTCCGTCCATCGGCAGACGGTGCATCGCGCTCCGCGATGTCGCAAGGTGTCGGCCAACTCGCTGGGCAGCGGGTCGTCGTCGGAAAAGCTTAGGAGCAAATAAGTTCCACCGGCGCCTGCGGGTTCGGGCAGTTTCTGTCGTTGCCAGTCGATGGCCAGCAGTCGCTGGTCGAGCAACCGGTCTCGGTCGGCGGCCGCCGAGTTTCCGGTGCCCATCAGGAGCCCGCGGACCACCAGCAGCACAACGCCGCGGTCATCCAGCACGTCGATGTCGGCCTCGACACCGCCGACGCAGGTCGTCACCGTGGTCAGGCAATACCGCGGCATCGAAGACGAAGCGTAACCACGCAACCGGCGTACCCGCAGCGGCAGCAGCAGCCCGCCAGAACCCATGCCGTACACGGCGGGATGCGCTGCCACCGACTGAAAGCAGGCATCCAGCAAGGCGGGATGCATCGTGTATCCCGCTTGCCGCGTGCGGATCGGATGGGGCACGGCGATCTCACCCAGGACGGTGCCGACGACACCCGCGGCGACGTGTGTCACATCCAAACCGGTGAATGCCGTGCCGAACCGAATCCCTCGCTCGCCGAACCATTCTCGGAGTTTGGTGCCCTCGACCCGTTGTGGGTGGGCCGCGAGCAGCGCGTCGAGGTCGTGCGGTTGCGGTGAGTCGTCCTCGGTACGGTGCAGGGTCGCGGTGGCCCGTCGGGACTTGTCACCGCCCGACTCCGTTTCGACGACGAACGTGACAGCGCCGCCAGGTTCCACGGTCGCCGAAGTTCCGACGGGTGTCACGCCGTCCAGCAACAACATTTGCTCGAAGCGGATGTCACGGACCTCGGCCCGCCCACCCAGCACCGCGGCGGCCGCGGCCAAAGCCATCTCGCAATACGCCGCACCCGGCACGGCCGCCACGCCGTTGATTCGATGATCACCCAGCCACGGCAATGCGTCGGTGCCGAGTTCTGCCAGCCACGCGTGCCGTTCCGGTCTCTCCATCAGGCGCACGTGTGCACCCAGCAGGGGATGTGCGGCAACGGTGTTGGCGGCTGGTTTCGCGGCGGTGATGAGCAAACGCCGGTTGCTCCAGACCGGCAGCGGCGCGTCCACCAGACGCCCCTCGGGGCACAGCGTTGCGAAATCCACTGCGGCGCCCGCGCCGTGCAGATCGGCCAGCAGGCCGCGTAACCCGTCGGGCATGGCCACTTCACGGCGCATCGCCGGGATCACAGCCACGGGCATGTCGAGACTCTGCGCGGTTTGCTCGACGGCTCGGGTCAACAGTGGGTGCGGTGAGAGCTCGCCGAATACCCGGTGCCCATCGGCGAGCGCAGCCTTGACCGCGGCGGAGAACCGCACGGTGTGACGCAGGTTGTCCACCCAGTAGCGCCCGTCGCAGCTGGGGCGTTCGCGTGGGTCGAAGGAGGTCGTCGAGTAGTAGGGGAGCTGCGGTGGCTGCGGATTCAGCTCGGCCAGTGCCTCGGCCAGTTCGTCGAGGATAGGGGTGACCTGCGCAGTGTGCGAGGCCACGTCGACGGCGACCTCGCGGGCCAGGATGTCGCGCTGTTCCCACCCCGCGACTAGTCGACGCACCACGTCGGTAGCGCCGCCGATCACGGTGGACTGCGGTGCGGCCACCACGGCGATCACCACATCTGTGATGCCGCGGTGGGCAAGCTCTTCGCGGACCTGCGGCGCGGGCAACTCCACCGCTGCCATCGCGCCCGCACCCGCCAGCCGCATGCACAGCCGCGAGCGGCGACAGATGACGCGGACCCCGTCCTCGAGCGAAAGTGCCGCTGCGACAACGGCGGCCGACACTTCACCCAACGAATGCCCGATCACCGCACCCGGCCGGACACCGTAGGCCTGCATCGCCGCGGACAGCGCGACCTGCATGGTGAACAGGGTCGGCTGCACCCGGTCGATGCCGGTCACCTTGTCTTCAGTCATGGCCGCGGTCACCGAGAAACCCGCTTCGGCGGCGATCAGCGGTTCGGCGGCGGCCACCGTCGCCGCGAAAGCCGGTTCGGTAGCCAACAGGTCCGCGCCCATCGCCGCCCACTGCGAACCCTGCCCGGAGAACACCCACACCGGACCGCGGTCATCACGGCCCACCGCAGGTCGCAGCGGGTCATCGCGACCGGCCACGGCACGCAGCCGCGCGACCAATTCGGCGTTGTCGGTGGCCGACAGCAGGGTGCGCACCGTGCGGTGCGCGCGCCGCCGCGCCAGCGTGTAGGCCAAGTCCGTGGCTGAGGGTTGCTGCGTCGCCACCCAATCCGCGGTCCGGCGCGCTGTCTGGCGCAGCGCGTCGGGTGAGCTGGCTGACAACGCGAAGATCCGCGAGCGTGACTCCTCCCGAGCAGGGACCGAAACCATAGGCGCTTGCTCGAGGATGGCGTGCGCATTAGTTCCCGACATGCCGTACGACGACACCGCGGCCCGCCGTGGCATACCGCCGGGCCACGGCGTAACATGTTGTGGCACAAACAGTCCGGTGTCAATAGCAGCCAGGTCGTCGGGCAGTGCGGTGAAGTGCGCCATCGGTGGCACCACTGCGTGCTGAAGAGACAGCACCGCTTTGAGGACCCCCACCACGCCGGCGGCCGCCTCGGTGTGCCCGAGGTTGCTCTTCGCCGAACCCAGCGCGCACCGATGCCCGTCAACCCCGTACACGGTTGCCAGACTGCGGTATTCGATCGGATCTCCGACCGGTGTGCCGGTGCCGTGCGCCTCGATCAGCCCGACGGTGCCCGGGTCGACGCCGGCCGCCGACAATGCCGCGCGGTACGCCGCGACCTGCGCGTGCAACGACGGCATCGTGATCGTCTCAGTGCGGCCATCCTGATTCGTCGCGGTGCCGCGCACTACGGCCAGGACCCGGTCGCCGTCGCGCAGCGCGTCGGGCAGCCGTTTGAGCAGCACCACCGCACACGCTTCGGAGCGGACGAACCCGTCGGCGCCGGCGTCGAACGGACGGCACCGTCCGGTGGCAGAGAGCATGCCCTGCCCGGAGGCGGAGGCGAACATCTGCGGTTCCAGCATCACCATGCACCCGCCGGCCAGGGCCAGGTTGCTCTCGTATTCGTGCAGACTGCGGCACGCCATGTGCACCGCAACCAGACTCGACGAGCACGCGGTGTCCACCGTGATCGACGGCCCCCGCAGACCCAGGGCGTAGGACACCCGGCCCGAAGCCATGCTGAACGCGGTGCCGGTGAACCCGTACGCGTCGCCCAGGGCGCCGGCCGCGTCGGTGACGTGGGCGTAGTCGTCGTGACACATCCCGATGAAGACGCCGGTCAGCGAGTCTGCCAGCGACGTCGGGGGCAGCCCGGCGTGTTCGACAGCCTCCCACGAGGCTTGCATCAGCAGCCGGTGCTGCGGGTCGATCGCAGTGGCCTCGCGTTCACTGATGCCGAAGAACTCTGGGTCGAAACCGCCGACGTCGTCCAGGAAGCCACCCCAGCGCGACACCGACCGGCCGGGCACCCCCGGCTCGGGGTCGTAATAGGCGTCGGCGTCCCAGCGGTCGGCGGGCACCTCGCCCACCAGGTCGTCGCCGCGCAGCAGCGCGTCCCAGAACTTGGCCGGGGAATCGATGCCGCGGGGGAGTCGGCAGGCCATGCCGATGACAGCCACCGGAGTGACCTGTCTGGGCTCCATCGTCGTGCCACCTCGCCGTCCTGCACCGGGCTTCGTGGCCATCTTCCGTGCGCAGGGACCTCGTCGTCGGGATCAACGCGCCGATGGTTTGATTCGCGCACCGCGTCACTTCGGGCGAGTAGTGTTCCAGCCGTGGTTGGCGCTGCTGTCCCCGCTGAATACGTGAAGTTCAGATGACCCGCGCCGACAAGCCCGCCCGCATCCCCCTGCTGCCCGTCGACGAAGCCAAAGCCGCCGCCGACGAGGCGGGCGTACCCGACTACATGGCCGAACTCAGCATCTTCCAGACGCTGCTGAACCATCCGCGGCTGGCGCGGGTATTCAACGACATGCTGGCCATGATGCTGTGGCACGGCGACCTGGACCGCCGACTGCGTGAGCTGGTGATCATGCGTATCGGCTGGCTCACCGGATGCGATTACGAGTGGACCCAGCACTGGCGGGTCGCCTCCCGCCTGGGAGTGTCGCCCGAGGATCTGCTCGGCGTCCGGGATTGGCAGGCCTACAACGGGTTCGGGCCCACCGAGCGGGCGGTCCTCGCCGCCACCGACGACATCGTGACCGACGGCGTGGTCAGCGAATCCAGCTGGGCGGCCTGCGAGGCCGAATTGAGCACCGACAGAACGGTTCTCATCGAACTCGTGACCGCCATCGGCGCATGGCGGATGGTTGCCTCCGTCCTGCGGAGCCTGCAGGTGCCCCTGGAAGAGGGCGTGGCCAGCTGGCCACCGGACGGCGTAGCGCCCTCGAACGGGTAGTGGTCGCGGCGTAGCGTCGGCGGCATGCGAACCAGGGTTGCCGAGATGCTCGGCGTCGAGTTTCCGATCTGCGCCTTCAGCCACTGCCGCGATGTGGTGGCCGCGGTGACCAATGCGGGCGGGTTCGGCGTCCTGGGCGCCACCGCGCACAGTCCCAGACGTCTGGACAGCGAACTCACCTGGATCGAGGAGCAGACCGGCGGCAAGCCCTACGGCGTCGATCTGTTGTTGCCGCCCAAGTACGTCGGCGCCGACACCGGTGGGATCAACTCCAGGCAGGCCCAGGACCTGCTGCCCGAGGAGCATCGCGCCTTCGTCGACGAGCTGCTGAACCGGTACGAGGTAGGTCAGGCCGCCGACGACGAACCGGTGCGTGGCGGTCTGAACATCTCGCCCAAGGGCTACGAGCCTCTGCTGGAGGTCGCGTTCGCCCACAACATCCGGTTGATCGCCAGCGCGCTCGGGCCGCCGCCGCGCGACCTTGTCGAGCGGGCGCACCGCCACGACGTGCTGGTCGCTGCGCTGGCTGGAACGACCGAACATGCGCGCCGGCACGCCGCGGCCGGGGTAGACCTGATCGTTGCCCAGGGCACCGAGGCCGGCGGACATACCGGTGACGTGGCCACCATGGTGCTGGTGCCCGAAGTGGTCGACGCGGTGGCGCCCACTCCGGTACTGGCCGCGGGTGGCATCGCCCGGGGCCGCCAGATCGCCGCGGCGCTGGCCTTGGGCGCCGAAGGCGTGTGGTGCGGATCGGTGTGGCTGACCACCGAGGAAGCTGAGACCGCGCCGGTGGTCAAGGACAAGTTCCTGGCCGCCACCTCCTCGGACACGGTGCGGTCGCGCTCGATGACCGGCAAGCCGGCGCGGATGCTGCGCACCGCCTGGACCGAGGAATGGGAGCGGCCCGACACCCCCGCGCCGCTGGGAATGCCACTGCAGACCGCCCTGGTCACCGATTCGCAGGTGCGGATCAATCAGGCCGCGACACATCCGGGCGCCAAGGCACGCGAGTTGGCGACCTACTTCGTCGGACAGGTGGTCGGTTCCCTGGACCGGGTGCGGCCCACCCGCGCGGTGGTGCTGGACATGGTCGAGGAGTACATCGACACCGTCGGGCGGCTGGAAAGCCTGGCCGACTGACCCCATCCTTGCCGCGAGCGTCCCTCGAATGCCGCTGATTGCGGGCGTTGAGCGCACATATGGGGTCGCTCGTGGCCTGACACGGGGCGCTCACCCGCTCAGCGCGAGCGTCCCCGAAATGCCGCAAAGTGCGGCCTCTGACCGCACATCTGAGGGCGCTCGCGCCCAACAGGGACCCGCACTGTGACATTGAACACGTCACAGTCGCCCCAGGTCAGGGCGCCTCAAGGCTGCGAGACAGCTGTGTGCCCGCATGGAGATGACATAAAGATCGCGAAACTGCGGGATGGCGCGTTGACCGGGCAGGGCCTGTGGTGCATTATCGGTCAGGCAAGCACCTCGTTAGGTGAGGCGGCTACACGAACATAGGCCACTGACCCCGAACGTCGAAAGACGCCCCGGGTCAGGACAGCTCTTCCCGGCTTAAGGGTTGAGCCCAGGTGGCTTCCGGTTTACCGGACACGTCGGGTAGTGCCAAAGCTCTGACGAGAGGGGTGCGGATATCCGGCGATGGTCGGATTCTGTTCTCCTTCGTGCACCCAGACAACATGTGTGTCGTGGCTGAGAGGAGGTGAGGGACGCATGAGTTCCAGTGGCAGTCCGGGTCGAGATCCGGATGTTTCGTCCCTGACCGGTCTTCGGCGCGACGTGTGCGGCTGAGTCGCTCACTTCCTCCGACCGGAACCGTTGCGGGACGGGACTTACCAAGATTCCTTTGAGGTCCACCTGTCAACGTTTGGTCAACCGCTAGGAGGCGATCATGACCGCTGCACTGTACGACGAAGTCACCACCCTCACCGCCGCACCACGGCTGCACGTTGTGCGCGACGTACCCGCGCCCACGAAGCCGGCCCGCCGCATCGAGGTCGCCGCCGCCGGCAACGACCCACTGGTCGACGGCGCCGCCCGCCTGCTCACCGTGCCGCTGCGGCACGTCTACGCCGCACTGTGGCGCATTGGTGTGCTCGAAGTCCAGGCGTGACGCATGGATATCGACCAACCGCGGACTCCGAGGGACTAGCCGACTGCAGGCGCGTCCTGCGGTGAGCCAGTCCCTCGGAGTCGTGCAGTTCCATTCGCCATTAGAATCCAATTGGCGTTGATCCGGCCATCACCGGGGAGCCTTCGGAAGAACAGCCGGTACGGCCCAGTAGAACCGAACGGGTGGGCCCGTCACAGCCCTCTTGAGCGGTCACGCGCCAGCGTGGCAAGCGGGGTGGTACCGCGGCGCTTGCGCACCAGCGCATCGTCGTCCCCGGCCAGAGGTGGCTAGAGGGAGACGACGTACGTGACCGATCGGGTTTATCCGAAACTCGCTGCCGGGGCGCCTGATTTTCCGGCCCTCGAACTCGAGGTGCTCGACTACTGGTTCCGCGACGACACCTTCCGTGCCAGCATCGCAAATCGGGACGGCGCAACCGAATACGTGTTCTACGACGGTCCGCCGTTCGCCAACGGTCTGCCGCACTACGGACACCTGCTGACCGGCTACGTCAAAGACATCGTGCCCCGCTACCGCACCATGCGCGGCGACAAGGTGGAGCGCCGATTCGGTTGGGACACCCACGGATTGCCCGCCGAGCTGGAGGTTGAGCGACAGCTGGGCATCACCGACAAGTCCCAGATCGACTCGATGGGGATCGCCGCGTTCAACGACGCCTGCCGCGCGTCGGTGCTGCGCTACACCGACGAGTGGCAGCAGTACGTCACCCGCCAGGCCCGCTGGGTCGACTTCGACAACGACTACAAGACACTGGACCTCAGCTACATGGAGTCGGTGATCTGGGCGTTCAAACAGCTGTGGGACAAAGGCCTGGCCTATGAAGGCTACCGGGTGCTGCCGTACTGCTGGCGCGACGAGACCCCGCTGTCCAACCACGAATTGCGGATGGACGACGACGTCTACCAGAGCCGGCAGGACCCGGCTCTGACGGTCGGGTTCCGCGTTCAGGGTGGCCCGCTGGACGGCACCTATCTGTTGATCTGGACGACGACGCCGTGGACGCTGCCTTCCAACCTCGCGGTAGCGGTGCACCCGGACGTGACATACGTGCATGTGCAGGCCGGCGAGCAACGCTACCTGCTGGCCGAGCCGCGGCTGTCCGCCTATGCGCGCGAACTGGGCGAGGAGCCCGAAGTGCTTGGGACACTGCGTGGCTCGGAGCTGCTCGGCACCCGCTATCTACCGCCGTTTGCCTATTTCCTGGACTCGCCCAACGCCTTTCAGGTCTTGCCGGCCGACTTCGTCACCACCGAGGACGGCACCGGTCTGGTGCACATGGCTCCGGCGTACGGCGAGGACGACATGGCGGTGGGGGATGCGGCCGGGATCAGGGCGGTCACCCCAGTCGACGCCAAAGGCCGATTCGATGCGACCGTGCCGGATTACCAGGGCCAGCACGTCTTTGCCGCCAACCCGCAGATCATCCGCGATCTGAAGAACCAGAGCGGGCCCGCTGCGGTGAATGGCGCGGTGCTGCTGCGGCACGAAACCTACGAGCACCCCTACCCGCACTGCTGGCGCTGCCGTAACCCGCTGATCTACCGCGCGGTGTCGTCGTGGTTCGTGCGGGTGACCCAGTTCCGGGACCGCATGGTCGAGCTGAATCAGCAGATCACCTGGTACCCCGAACACGTCAAGGACGGCCAGTTCGGCAAGTGGCTGCAGGGCGCGCGCGACTGGTCGATTTCCCGAAACCGCTACTGGGGCACCCCGATTCCGGTGTGGAAGTCCGATGACCCGGCCTATCCCCGCATCGACGTCTACGGCAGCCTGGATGAGCTGGAACGCGATTTCGGGGTGCGGCCGTCGAATCTGCACCGCCCGTTCATCGACGAGCTCACCCGACCCAATCCCGACGACCCGACCGGGCAATCGACGATGCGCCGCATCTCCGATGTGCTCGACGTGTGGTTCGACTCCGGTTCCATGCCGTATGCGCAGGTGCATTACCCGTTCGAGAACCAGGACTGGTTCGACGGTCACTATCCCGGTGACTTTATCGTGGAATACATCGGGCAGACCCGCGGCTGGTTCTACACGCTGCACGTGCTGGCCACCGCGCTGTTCGACCGGCCGTCGTTCAAAACCTGCGTGGCACACGGGATTGTGTTGGGCTCCGACGGCCAGAAGATGAGCAAATCGCTGCGCAACTATCCCGACGTGACCGAGGTGTTCGACCGGGACGGCTCCGACGCGATGCGGTGGTTCCTGATGGCTTCGCCGATCCTGCGGGGTGGCAACCTGATCGTCACTGAGCAGGGTATCCGCGACGGGGTGCGCCAGGTGCTGTTGCCGTTCTGGAACGCCTACAGCTTCTTGGCGCTGTACGCGCCGAAAGTCGGTGTCTGGCGCACTGATTCGGCGAATGTGCTGGACCGCTACATCCTCGCCAAGCTGGCGGTGCTGCGCGAGGACCTGACCGCGGCGCTGGATGTCTGCGACATCTCCGGCGCCTGCGAACAGTTGCGCCAGTTCACTGAGGCGTTGACGAATTGGTATGTGCGACGGTCGCGTTCGCGGTTCTGGGTCGAAGAGGCCGATGCGATCGACACGCTGCACACGGTGCTGGAGGTCACCGCGCGGTTGGCCGCGCCGCTGCTGCCGTTGATCTCCGAGATGATCTGGCGAGGCGTGACCGGCGGGCGCTCGGTGCACCTGACCGATTGGCCGCAGGCCGGTGAGCTGCGCGCGGATCCGGACCTGGTCGCGGCGATGGACCAGGTCCGGGAGGTGTGCTCGGCGGCGTCCTCGCTGCGCAAGGCCAAAAAGCTGCGGGTACGCCTGCCACTGCTGAAACTGACCGTGGCAGTGGAGCATCCGGAGACCCTGGCGCCGTTCACCGACCTGATCGGCGACGAGTTGAACGTCAAACAGGTCGAGCTCACCGACGCGATCGACACCTACGGACGGTTTGAGCTGACCGTCAACGCCCGGGTGGCCGGACCTCGTCTGGGCAAGGACGTGCAGGCTGCGATCAAGGCGGTCAAAGCGGGCCAGGGCGTGGTGAACCCGGACGGCACGCTGACGGCGGGTCCGGCGGTGCTGCAGCCTGAGGAGTACAGTTCGCGCCTGGTCGCGGCCGACCCGGAATTCACCGCGGCGCTGCCCGGCGGCGCCGGCCTGGTGGTGCTCGACGGGACCGTGACCCCGGAGTTGGACGCCGAGGGTTGGGCCAAGGACCGCATCCGGGAACTACAGGAGTTGCGCAAGTCGACCGGGCTGGACGTGTCCGACCGGATCAGCGTGGTGATTGCGGTACCTGCCGAGCGCGAGGAGTGGGCCGCCACGCACCGGGACCTGATCGCGGGCGAGATCCTGGCTACCAGGTTCGAATTCGGTGAGCCCGCGGATGCGACGGAAATCGGCGACGGGGTGCGGGTGGCGATAACCCGCGCGACCGGATAGGTTCCGCGCCGGCGCGGGGGGCGTGTTAGCCGAGGAGGCCGAGCAGGCCGCCCCCGCCCGTCTGGCCGCCGGTCCCGAGCAGGCCACCGCCGCCGAGCAGGCCACCGGTTCCGAGCAGGCCACCGCCGCCGAGCAGGCCACCGAGGTCTGGCAGGCCGCCGAGACCCGGTAGCAGGCCGCCGAGACCGGGCAGCAGGCCGCCCAGGTTTGGCAGGCCACCGAGACCCGGCAGCAGGCCTCCCAGCCCACCGAGCAGCCCGCCCAAGTCCGGCAGGGCGACGTCGGGCAGCAGGCTGCGCACCCCGTCCAGTAGACCGCCCAGGTTCGGCAGGGAACCGATGCCCGGCAACACGACTTCCGGCAGGGGCACCAGCGGACCGCTGATATGCGGTGCGCCGATGGCTTCGGCCAGTTGTTGCGGTGCGTAGAGCAGCAGACCGGGCAGGATGCCGCCGGTCGGCGTCCCGCCGAGGGGCACCGACAGCAGCGGGGTCGGACTGCCCAGCGGATTCACCACAAGCGTCGTGACGTCGAGGGGGGTCAGGATTCCGCCGAGCGGAATCTGCGCGGTCAGCGGCACAGTCACGCCGCTAAGCGCACCGAGCCCGAGCGGCAGGGTGACCCCCGGTAGGCCGACACTCCACATCACCTGACCATTGAGGAAGCCGTCGGTGACGACCGCCGGGGCGGTGAGGACCGCAACTAACGCCCCGAAACCGTCGCCGCTCTGTATTGCACTGCCGAAGGCCGACGCGACGGAATACATCGCGTTGGCCGTGGTGATTGGTGAGCCGATGAGATCTATACCCAGCGCGATCGGGAACCCGAAGAACGCGGCGCCAAGCTCCAACTGGCTGAGGGCGATCGGTGATGTCAACGGGTTGATATTGGTTCCGACGGAATACGAGAAGTCGGTAAGCGTGCCCAGCACATTCACGAAGTTCTGCCCGATTCGTGCCGGTATCGACGCGATGGGTGCCAGGTCCGCCAAAACCATATTCGCGGCCCCGCTGCTCAAGTGCTGCCCGGCATTGGCAAACGCGGTGGAGATTATCTGGCCGTAGCTGATCTGATTGGCGATGAATTGGCGCAAGAACGGGAACGGGTTGGCGGCCAAGCCGTTTCCGAGACTCTGCAGGTTGGCGATCGTGTTGGCGAACAGTCTCTCGTACGGTCCGGTGATCGCCGCCAGGCTCACCGGCGTCGGACCGGGCGTCGGTCCGAAAACGCCGGGCAGCAGCGCATTGAGCGACGGCAGACCAAGACCACCGAGTAACCCGCCCGGGTTGAACAGACCGAGTCCGCCCAGCAATCCGCCGGAGCCGCCCAGCAGCGCGGCGGGGTTGCCCAGCGCACCGGTCAGGCCATCCAGAATGGACGCTGCCGGCAACGCGGCGGCTGCGGCAGCTTCGGTACCCAGGTAGGCGCCGACACTCGCGTTGAGCACCCGGACGAACTCCGCGTGGAACGCGCGCGCCTGGGCGCTGACCGCCTGGTATTCCTCGCCGAATTCGGCGAAGAGCGCGGCGACCGCACCTGATACTTCATCGGTGGCCGCGGGCGCGATATTGGTCGTGAAGCCGGCCAGCGATTGGGAGACTTCGGATAGTGATCCGTTCACGCCTGCGAGATCTTGAGCGGCGGCTTGGACCCATTCCGGCACAACGACAAGTGACATAGCGATCTCCCTCGACCCGTGTCAACGTTAACCGGCATCCGCTGAGGGGGGATCACCATCGATAAAGCCAATTAAACATGCGTTTAATATTATATTTTAGGTTAACTAAAGACATCCCGGCACCGCGGCCGCGCCGAGCCGTTCTGAGCGCTCGCGCTCGGCCCCATAGCATCGACAACCGTGGAGTCCCGATGGGTGCTGCACCTGGACATGGATGCGTTCTTCGCATCGGTGGAGCAGCTGACCCGGCCGACCCTCAAGGGCCGGCCGGTACTGGTCGGCGGGCTGGGCGGTCGGGGAGTGGTGGCCGGTGCCAGCTACGAGGCGCGGGTGTTCGGCGCGCGCTCGGCGATGCCGATGCATCAGGCTCGCCGGCAGGTCGGTGCGGCCGCGGTGGTGCTGCCGCCCCGCGGCGTGGTGTACGGCGTGGCCAGTCGCCGTGTCTTCGACGCGGTGCGCAGTCTGGTTCCCGTCGTCGAGCAACTGTCGTTCGACGAGGCGTTCGGCGAACCGCCCCAGCTGGCCGGTGCGTCGGCCGACGAGGTGCAGACGTTCTGTGCAACGCTGCGCCGACGGGTGCGTGAGGAGACCGGTCTGGTCGCCTCGGTGGGTGCTGGGTCGGGCAAGCAGATCGCCAAGATCGCTTCCGATCTGGCTAAACCCGACGGTGTCCGGGTGGTCCGCCGCTCCGAGCAGCAAGAGCTGCTGAGCGGATTACCGGTGCGGCGGCTGTGGGGGATCGGCCCGGTCGCCGAGGAGAAACTGCACCGCCTGGGCATCGAGAAGATCGGGCAGCTCGCAGCGCTGGCTGACGCGGAGGTCGCCGACATCCTCGGTGCCACCGTGGGGCCCGCGCTGCACCGGTTAGCGCAGGGCATCGACGACCGTCCCGTCGCCGAGCGTGCCGAGGCCAAGCAGATCAGCGCCGAATCCACCTTCGCGGCCGACTTGACCACGCTGGACCAGCTGCGCGACGCGATCGAGCCGATCGCCGAGCACGCACACCGTCGGCTGCTCAAAGACGGTCGCGGCGCCCGCACGGTCACGGTGAAGCTGAAAAAGTCGGACATGAGCACGCTGACCCGCTCGGCGACGCTGCCCTACGCGACGACCGAACCCGGTGCGCTGGTGTCGGTGGCCCGCCGGCTGCTGCTCGATCCGTTGCAGATCGGGCCCATTCGTCTGCTCGGTGTGGGCTTTTCCGGCCTCAGCGACGTGCGCCAGCAGTCGTTGTTTCCCGACCTGGACCTGCCGCCGGAACCGGCTGAAGCGCACCAGGATTTCGAGACCCTGCGTGCGGTGCTGCTGACCGGGCAGGACGGCGGGTCCTGGCGGATCGGTGATGACGTCGCGCACCGCGACTTCGGGCACGGCTGGGTGCAGGGCGCCGGCCACGGCGTCGTCACCGTCCGGTTCGAAACGCGCGGCACGGGACCGGGCCAGGCCAGAACTTTCCCCCTCGACACCGCCGACCTGGCGGCCGCCAACCCGGTCGACAGCCTGGACTGGCCCGACTACGTCGAGGCACTGCGCGAGCACGTTCGGTCAACCCCAGCGGTCGAGGATGTCGCCCACGGGTAGGCCGGCGGCCAGCGTCGCCATCAGCAGCACCCGGGCCTGCGGCGGTGCCAGCCGCGGCACCAGCACCGCGCCGGCCTGCACCAGATCGTGGCCGGGGCCGTAACCGGCGCTCACCCCGCCGTTGGGCACCCGGGTGGACACCGCGACCGTCACCCCGGCGCGGCACAGGCGCCGGACACCGTCGACGACCGCGCGTCCGGCGTTGCCGGATCCCAGCGCCTGCAGCACCACCGCGCGGGCACCCGCGGCGGCGAAGGCGTCCAGCGCCACCGCGTCGCTGCCCAGGTAGGCCGCCGCGATGTCGACGCGCGGCGCGTCAGCAGCCGACAGCTCGCCGAGAAACGTCCGCTGCTTGGGGTGCGTCAAAACCAGATCGTTGTCCAACACGGTGCCGACCAGCTGCCCGGCGAAACCGCTCAAATCCTGGGTGACCTCCTTGCGCAAACCCAGCGGCTGCAACACCCGGCCGGCGAAGCACACCAGCACCCCCAGGTCGCGAGCCACCGGGCTGGCCGCCACCGCGACGGCGTCGCGCAGATTGGCCGGGCCGTCGGCGTCCGGCGCGTCCGCGCTGCGCATCGCGCCGGTCAGTACCACTGGGACGGGGCCGGCGTGGGTCAGTTCGAGCCACAGCGCGCTTTCCTCCATGGTGTCGGTGCCATGGGCGACGACGATCCCGTCGGCTCCACTGGCGACCGCCCGATGCATGGCCGCGCGCATCAGATCCCAGTCCGGCGGAACGAGTTCGGAACTGTCGACCGCCAGCACGTCGACGACGTCGAGGTCGATATCGACGTCGAATCCCGACAACAGTTGCGCGCCCGAGCGGGCGGGCCGGCGCACCCCGTCGGCGCCGGTGCTCGTCGAAATCGTCCCTCCGGTGGTGATCACGGCGACGCGCCCCATCCCGGCATCATCCCGCACGCCCGGCCCGGCACTGCTGGGGGATGATGGTGAGGTGCCTGACGAACCAACCGGATCCGCAGATCCGCTGACTTCAGCCGGTGACGCCGAGGAACCGCGCGCACCCGGGGCTGCCGCGCCGCGGCGGTTGCGGCTGCTCGTCTCGGTTGCGGCTGTGGTGCTCGCGCTGGACGTGGTGACCAAGGTGTTGGCGGTCAAACTGCTGCCTCCCGGTCAGCCGGTGTCGATCATCGGTGACACGGTGACCTGGACGCTGGTGCGCAATTCCGGTGCCGCGTTCTCGATGGCGACCGGATACACCTGGGTGCTCACCTTGATCGCGACCGGTGTCGTGGTCGGCATCTTCTGGATGGGCCGGCGGCTGGTCTCGCCCTGGTGGGCGCTGGGGCTCGGGATGATCCTGGGCGGTGCGATGGGCAACCTGGTCGACCGCTTCTTCCGGGCGCCGGGCCCGCTGCGCGGACATGTGGTGGATTTCCTGTCGGTGGGCTGGTGGCCGGTGTTCAACGTCGCCGACCCGTCGGTGGTGGGTGGCGCCATCCTGCTGGTGGTGCTGTCCATCTTCGGCTTCGATTTCGACACCACAGGTCGACGGAAAGTCAACGGCGACAACGCTATTCCGCCGGAACCCGAGAACGCGGGTGACTGAGCGCACGTTGCCGGTCCCAGAAGGATTGGCGGGCATGCGCGTCGACGCCGGGCTGGCCCGGCTGCTGGGACTGTCGCGCAGTGCCGCGGCGGCCATCGCCGAAGACGGTGGTGTCGAACTCGACGGCGTACCGGCCGGGAAATCCGACCGACTCACTTCGGGTGCCTGGCTGCAGGTGCGGCTACCCGAACCGCCGAAACCGTTGGAGAACAGGCCCGTTGACATCGAGGGCATGACAGTGCTGTATGCCGACGACGACATCGTGGCCGTCGACAAGCCCGCCGCGGTGGCCGCCCACGCCTCGGTCGGTTGGACCGGGCCCACCGTGCTGGGCGGCCTGGCCGCCGCGGGCTACCGCATCACCACCTCGGGGGTGCACGAGCGGCAGGGCATCGTGCACCGTCTGGACGTCGGCACATCCGGGGTGATGGTGGTGGCGCGCTCCGAGCAGGCCTATACCGTGCTCAAGCGCGCGTTCAAACAGCGCACCGTCGACAAGCGGTATCACGCACTGGTGCAAGGACATCCGGACCCTTCCAGCGGCACCATCGATGCGCCGATCGGCCGGCACCACGGCCCGGAGTGGAAGTTCGCGGTCACCAGCACCGGCCGGCACAGCATCACCCACTACGACACCGTGGAAGCACACGTGGCCGCCAGCCTGCTCGACGTGCACCTGGAAACCGGCCGCACCCACCAGATCCGGGTGCACTTCGCCGCGCTGCACCACCCCTGTTGCGGTGACCTGGTTTACGGCGCCGATCCGAAACTCGCGAAAAAGCTTGGCCTGCAACGTCAATGGCTGCATGCGCGGTCGTTGGCTTTCGCGCATCCGGCCGATGGCCGGCGTGTCGAGATCGTCAGCCCCTATCCGCCCGACCTGGAACACGCGTTGAGCGTGTTACGCGCTGAGGGCTGACACGTCCCCGCTCACTGGGTGTGGCACACGAAGTTGATGCCGTTGAGGTTCAGCGTGACCTCGCCCTGGTGCTCCCAGTACTCGGAGCCCTGCCGGCCGTAGCGGGCGCCGCTGCCCGACGGCTGGACGAACAGGATGATCCGGGTGCCCTTCCAGTTCAACACCGCCGCCTTGGGATCCAGATCGTTGTAGAACTGTGCGGTCAACGGACCGTCCCCGGGCGGACAGTTGTAGGTCACGACCGGCGGGGCGACCGTGGCCGGGTCAGCGATCGCCAACTCGACCAGCCGCGTCTGGTAGGCCTCCACCAGGCAGGTCCGGACGTCGACGCGGTCGGTGCAGCCGTCGCGCACTGTCATGAAAGCGTTCTGCGCGGTCGCGAGCGTGGACTGGTCAGCCCCGGGGCGTGCCAGTGCCTGCTGATACGCCGTCTGCGCCCGGCGGTCCAGGACGGTCAGTTCCGGGTCGTTACACACCAGCTGCTGGGCTTTGACGGTGGATCGGGCGCAGTCCAGGGCCGGTGTCGGCGAGGTGGTGGTGATGCTGGCCGACAGGCCCGGTGCGGCGCTCGCGGTCGACGAGTCCGGGTGCGACGGTCGCGAACCGCACCCGCCGAGCAGCACGGTGGCCGCGATCACGGCGACGACTGAGACGAGCTTGCCCGACATCGGCATTCGGTACCTATTCATCGGTCGATATCCTAGGTTGGCTTTATGACCTGTGTCACACCGTCCACACTGCCCTCAGGAGCAACTGTCAATGAATCTCGGTGATCTCACGAACCTGGTTGAAAAACCGTTCGCGGCCGTGTCGAACATCATCAACACGCCGAACTCCGCCGGGCGATATCGGCCCTTCTACTGGCGGAATCTGCGCGACGCCGTGCAAGGCCGCACACTCGAAGAGGCGGTCGATGGAAAGATCGCGCTGATCACCGGCGGGTCCTCGGGCATCGGCGAGGCGGCCGCACACAAGATCGCCGAGGCGGGCGGCATCGTGGCGCTCGTCGCGCGCACCAAAGAGAACCTGGACAAGGTCGCCGACGACATCCGCGCCAATGGCGGTACCGCCCACGTCTACCCGTGCGACCTGTCCGACGTCGACGCCATCGCCGAGATGGCCGATAAGGTCATCGAGGACCTCGGCGGCGTCGACATCCTGATCAACAACGCGGGCCGGTCCATTCGGCGATCGTTGGCCCTGTCGTACGACCGGATCCACGACTACCAGCGCACCATCCAGCTGAACTACCTGGGCGCGGTGCAGCTGATCCTCAAATTCGTCCCAGGGATGCGCGAACGCGGCTTCGGGCACATCCTCAACGTGTCCTCGGTCGGCGTCCAGACCCGGGCACCGCGGTTCGGCGCCTACATCGCCAGCAAGGCCGCGCTGGACAGCCTGTGCGACGCGCTGCAGGCCGAGACCGTCAGCGACAACGTCCGGTTCACCACCGTGCACATGGCGCTGGTGCGCACGCCGATGATCAGCCCGACCAAGATGTACGACAAGTTCCCGGCACTCACGCCGGACCAGGCCGCCGGCGTGATCACCGACGCGCTGATCCACCGGCCGCGGCGGGCCAGCTCGCCGTTCGGGCAGTTCGCCGCCGTCGCCGACGCCGTCAACCCGGCCGTCATGGACCGGGTGCGCAACCGCGCATTCGGCATGTTCGACGACTCGTCTGCTGCCAAAGGCAGCGAAAGCGATACCGACACAAAGGATCTCGACAAACGCAGCGAAACGTTCCTGCAGGCCACCCGCGGAATCCACTGGTGATGTCGTGAGCCTTCCCAAACCGAGCAAGCAATCGACCGTCGTCATCACCGGCGCCTCCTCAGGCATCGGCACCGAACTGGCCAACGGGCTGGCCCGCCGGGGCTTTCCGCTGATCCTGGTCGCGCGGCGCCGCGAACGCCTCGACGAGCTGGCCGAAAAACTGCGTGCGGAACACAGCGTCGACGTGGAGGTCTTCCCACTTGACCTGTCCGACAACGAATCCCGCGCAAAGCTGGCCGAACGGCTGCGCAACGAGCCGATCGCCGGGCTGTGCAACAGCGCGGGCTTCGGCACCAGCGGGCGCTTCTACGAGCTGCCGGAGGAGCGGGAAAGCGAGCAGGTCACCCTCAATGCACTGGCGTTGATGGAGCTGACCCGTGCCGTGCTGCCCGGAATGGTCAAGCGGGGCGCCGGTGCGGTGCTCAACATCGCCTCGATCGCGGGCTTCCAGCCGATTCCGTTCATGGCGGTGTATTCAGCGAGCAAGGCGTTCGTGCTGACGTTCTCCGAGGCCGTGCAGGAGGAGCTGCACGGTACCGGCGTGTCGGTGACCGCCCTGTGCCCGGGCCCGGTTCCGACCGAGTGGGCTGAAATCGCCAGCGCCGAGCGGTTCAGCATCCCGATCGCGCAGGTGTCCCCGAAGGACGTCGCCGAGCAGGCCATTGCGGGCATGCTCGCCGGCAAGCGCGGGGTGGTGCCCGGTGTGGTGCCCAAGATCGTCAGCACCGGCGGCAGGATTCTGCCGCGCAGCCTGCTGCTGCCCGGCATCCGGATCGGCAACCGGCTGCGCGGCGGCCCGAGTCACTGACCGGGCGTCAGCCCTGTCGCCACGGGTGGGCGTCCAGCCAGTTGGTGACCGTCGAGATCACCTCGGCGTTCGCGTTCTCGTCCTGCTGGCGTAGCTGGTCGACCAAAACCGAAATGCGTTGCAGCAGAGCACCATAAGCTGCGGCTGCGGCGCCTGCGTACTCTTCTGCCGCCTCGGCCTGCCAGGACGCGGAGTAGTGCGAGGGCAGGTTGTGCAGTTGCTCGGCGAGGTCTCGTGCCTCCGCCTGCGCCGTATCCACCAGGTTGCGCACCGTCTCGACATCCTCGGCCGGGCCCGCTTCCAGAATGCGGTCGAGTTCGCGCACGGTGGCCAGCGCCAACTCGATGGACCTGGTGTGGGTGGCCACCCCCAGCGGGGGCACCGGAAGCGCCAACAGGTTCGCCGCCGCCACACCGGGCTCGCGCACCCGCGCCGCTTCCTGAGCAGCGGCGGCCTGCTCGCGGGCCGCCGCCAGTTCGGTCGCCGATGTCGCGCGCAACTGCTCGATCTCGCTGTAAGCGCGGGCCACGGCCGCGCCGGCATTCTCGGCCTCGGCGCGGGCACGCGCCACCTCGGCCTGCGCTGCTTCGCGCAGGGCGGCGAGCTGCTGGCCGGCTTGCGCGCGCGCCTCCGTCAACTCTGCGGCCGACGCTGTGCGCACCTGCTCGGTCTCCGCTTTGAGCCGGGTCATCTCGGCCGCGGCGGCGGTGCGGAGCTGCTCGAGCTCTGCCTTGGCTCGGGCCACCTCAGCTTCGGCTGCCCGGTGCGCGGCGGTGATCGCACCGGTGGCCTGCCCGCGGGCCGAGGCGACTTCGGCCGCGGCATCGGCCCGGATCTGGTCGAGTTCGCGGCGCACTTCCTCCAACGCGCGCTCGGCGCTTTCCCGGGCAGTCGCGCGCTCGGCGATGCGCTGCTCAGCACGGGCTTCGGCGGCTGTGGCCCGCTCGTTGGCTGCGGCGATCTCGGCCGCGGCATCGGCGCGCACCCGTTCCAGCTCGGCGCGCACCTGCTCGAACGCCTGGCGCCCGGTCGCCCGGTCCGCGGTGCGCTCGGCGATGCGCTGTTCGGCGCGGCTTTCCGCGGCGGTGACCTGCTCGGTGGCCGTGGCGAGTTCGGCGGCCGTGTCGGCGCGCACCTGAGCGAGTTCGGCGCGTACCTGTTCCAGGGCCCGCTGCGCGGCGGCCCGCTCGGCGGCGCGTTCAGCCTTTGTTGTTTCCAATGTTGTTTCGAAGGCCTGCTGCGCGGCTTGCCGCTCGGCCGCCCACTGCTCTTCCTGCCGCGCGGCCTGGGCCTGCACTTCGCGTGCCCGCTCGCGCGCCGCGGTGGCCACCCGCGCCGATTGTTCAGCCTGCGCCCGGGCCATCGCCACGGCCGCCTCGGCGTCTTTGCGGCCTTGCTGCGCCTCCCGCGCGTGCGCCTCGGCCGCGACCCGCATGTGGTCGGCCTCGACCAGTCGCATCACCGGCGAGAGCCGCTTGCGTGCCGGGCCGGATCGATTTCGGTGCTCGACGAGGTCGCGCTCGCTCATCGCCGCCAGCGCCAGCAATGCCGCGGGCGGTTGCTGTCCGAGCCGCTCGGCGGCGGCAACCGAATCCGCGGCGGCGCGCAGCGTCAACGCCGCCCACTCCGCGGGGTCGAGATCCTCGATGTGTTGTCGTGTGGTGCTCACCCGTGCCGGCGCCTTCCTTTGCCGGCCGGTTCGATAGCGGCCTCATCGGTGGGTGCCGGGGGCTGGTCGGGGGCGGGGGGCTGGTCAGCGGGCGGGACCGACGGCTGGGATTCCCGGGGCTCGCGGGCAGCCGGCGCGTCCCGTCGCGGCGGAGATTGCCGCGCCGCGAGCTGAGACAGCGGTCCAGCCTGCTGCGCCAACACCAGGGAGAACTGGTTGAGGTACACCGTCACCGACCGGGCCAGCGTCTCGTCCCCGAGGAACTCGGCGTCACGCAGCAGCCCGCGCAGCATCTCCAGTGCCAGCTCGGGCCCCAGACCCAGGGTGGCGTTCTCGTGTGCTGCCGGTTCGATCCCCGCGGTCTCCACCACCCACACCAGCCGTTGCCAGCAGCGGTCCAGGGCCGCGCTGCGCTGCGCGTCTTCGCGAAGCTCCTGATGATGCCGGTCACGCTGGTCCTGCTGCAGCGCTTCACGTTTGGCGGCCCGGCGCGCGGCGATGAATGCGATGACCGCCAGAATGATCGCCACCGTCAGGGCAGCCACACCGCCGAATCCCGCCGACGTCAGGAAGTCGCGCGCGGGAGGGAGGGCCCCTTCCGCCACAAAATGACGCTCGTGCAAGCTCATGGCTCGGACCGTATCAAACGGGCCCGGATAAAAATCGCGGCAAAAATCGCGGTGAGAGCGCAGCGGCTATCGGTCCGGCACGATCTTGAGCACCTGTCCGGGTTTCACCAGCTGATCGGACCGGTTCGTGCGCGCCGCGGTCAGCGCGTAGACCGCACCTGCGGAATCCACCGCCACACTCATGGCATGAGAACCCAGCGCCACCTGCACCGGATCGCGTCCGGGCGGCAACTGGAAGAAACCCTTGCCGAAGCCGTCGCCGACGAAGATGTCCCCGGCGTCGTCGAACGCGATGTGATTCGGCTCGATGAGTCCGGGGATGGGCACCACGACGGCAGCGGTGGCGCCGACGGGGAGTTTGAAGACCTGGCCACGTCCGGTACCTCTGATATTCGAGGACACGTAGACGGTGCCGTCTTTGGCGACCGCAATTCCACGGGGCAGATGGAGCCCCTCGATTGACAAGTCGGTCGGTCGGTTTTGTCCCGGTGCGAGCTTGCGCGCCCCGTACTTCACATTCGGGCCCTCGTCCATGAGTGCACCGACTGCGTAGGTGTTGCCCGCATCGTCGACCGCGATGCCACTGACCGAGGTGAATCCCCGAAACGGCAACCGAATCGGGCTGGATTTGCCCGCCTCCAACAGGTAAACCTGGGCGCCTTCGCTGTAGAAAAGATTGCCGGCCTTATCGACCGCCAGGTCCGTCGCGGAGCGAAAATTCACCCCGGGAATTTCCACCGGGGACGCCGCGCTGGCCCCCGGCGCCAGCTTCCAGAGCTGCAGCGGGCCGGGTTCGAACATGCTGATGCCCGGATGCGGGATCACCGCGGCCAGCGCGTAAATGTTGCCGGAGCCGTCGACAGCGACACTTTTTGTCGGGAACATCTCGGGAAATGGCAGCACAGTCGGCTGCGCCGTGTAGGTGCGCCGCGGCGGGGCGGCCTTGGTGGTGGATGCCGTCGAGTCGTTGCGGTGCACGACCTTGGGGATCACGATTGCGCCGGTCACCACCACGGCGATCACGGCGACGAGGGCGACAGCCGGGCCGATGTAGCGGCGCCGTCGTGGTGGCGGTATCGGCAGCTGCATCGGCCGGGAGTGCGGAAACGATACGGTAGGTGACTGTCCGTACATCGGAATAGGTTGCGGGACATAATTATTGGATGACTGGCCAGGAGGCGGGAGGGTGAACGTGCGGGTGGCCGCCGCGGACGGCGGTGCCGGGTTGCTGTTCGGCGGCGCAGGGGGCGGGATCGGCGGGTGGGCGCGCTGCGCGGCAGCGGCGAATTCGCCGGCGCTGCGGTACCGGTTGGCGGGATCGGCTGCCGTTGCGCGCTCGATGACAGCGTCGAACTCAGCCGGGATTCCGGCTCGCCGCTCGACCGGCGTCGCCGGGTCGAACGGTTGCCCTGTCAGGCACTCGTAAAGCACCCCGGCCAGCGCGGCGATGTCGGCGCGGTAGACCGCGTCGGTGTCGGTGACCAGCACCCGGGTCCGGTCTGCCGAGGGCGTCGCTCCGCCGAGGTCGGCCAAATAGGCTGCACCGTCGCGCGCCAGCAGAATGTTGGCGGTGCTCACGTCGCGGTGGATTCTGCGGTGGGCGTGCGCATCGTCGATCGCCGCCGCGACTTGGCCTACCAGGTGCACCGCACGGACCGGATCGAGCGGGCCACCTTGTGCCAGTAGCGATTTCAGATCGCTGGGCTCCGTCATCAGCCCACCGCGACTTTGAGCAGCCGGTTGTTCTCGGTCACGTAGATGCCGCCCGCCGCGTCGATCGCCATACCACCGAAGGACTGATTCTCCGGCGCGAACAGCAGGGTCGGGGACGAGGCACCCGCGGACAGCTTGATCAGCCGACCCATGTTGTCGGCGTTGTCGGCCACGTATACGTCGCCCTTGGCGTCCACCACGACGATTTGCGCCCTGCCCAGCTGCCCGAACGGCAGCTGGGTCGGGTTGCTCTCGCCTAGGGCCAACTTCAGCACCCGGCCCGCCTGCAGGGCGTAGACGTTGCCGGCGCCGTCCGTCGCCACGTCCTCGAAAATGCCGGTACCGAACGGCAGCGTGGTGGGGGTCGCGGCACCCGGCGCGAGCGCCAGCACCCGGTCGTTTGCGGCAACGTAGACAGTCCCCGCAGCATCAGCTGCGACGCCATGGGGAAGCATGCGGCCGAAGGGCAACTCGACCGGATCACCGGCGCCGGGCCCCAATTTCAGAATCCTCCCGGCGCCGTCCCGGGGGACATCGGCGACATAGACGTTGCCGGCTGCGTCCACGCTCACTCGTTTGGGCCGGACCAGTCCGCGAAACGGCACCTCGGCGGGCGCATCGGAGTCGGCGGTCAGCTTGTACACCCTGGGGCTGCTGGTGTCGACGACGTAGATTTCCCCGGCCGGGCCGATCGCCACGCCCGCGAGCTGACCGGTTCCGATAATCGGCAATCGGGTGGCGTTCAGGGCGGGGGCGGCGCTGGTGGACGGCGAGCCGGAGCCGCCGGGCGTTGGCGATGCGCTGGTGGTGGCGGGCGCAGCATGCCGGGTCGTGTCGGGCGTGGCCACGACCGCGACGACGCCGACAATGGCGGCGACCAGCGCGATCACGCCCACGGCCAGCACTGCACGGCGACGGGGCTTGCGGCGCAACTTCATTGGCGTGCGCGCAGTGGGCGCGCCGGGGTGTGTCCACGGTTGGGTGGGGACCGCGTGCGGCGGAGTCCAGGGCTGCACCGGGGTGCTCAGCGCGTGCTGAGCGGCCGCACCCAGTTCACCGGCGCTGCGAAAGCGAACCTGCGGGTCCTTGGCCATTCCACGCGCGATCACCTCGTCGAACCCGATCGGGATCCCCGGGTGGTCCTGGCTGGGGCGCGGCGGCGGGGAGGTCAGGTGCGCGGCGACCAGAGCGGGTATTTCGGTGCGACTCTCATACGGTGCGGCCCCGGTCAGGCATTCATACAGCACACAGGCCAGTGCATAGATGTCCGCACCCGGCGTGACCTGGCCGGACGCCAGACGTTCCGGTGCCAGGTAGGCGAACGATCCGATGGTGGTGCCCTCGCTGGTGAGCTTGGTGTCGGTGGCGGCATTGGCCAGGCCGAAGTCCACCAGGCAGGCGAAGTCGTCGGGACCGAGCAGAATGTTGGCCGGCTTGACGTCGCGGTGAATCACCGTTTCGGCGTGCGCGGCATCCAATGCCGCGGCGATCTGCCGCACCACGTGCACCGCCCGGGCCGGGCTGAGCGCGCCGCCACGTTCCAGGGTGCTCTGCAGATCCGTACCGTCGATCAGGCGCATGTCGATGTAGAGCTGACCGTTGATCTCCCCGCAGCCGTGGATGGGCACCACGTGCGGGTCGTGCAGCCGTCCGGCGGTGCGGGCCTCCCGGAACAGCCGCTCCCGGAAAGCCGGGTTCTGCGAGTAGCTGCTGGACAGCAACTTCAGCGCCACCACCCGGTGCATGACCGTGTCCTCGGCTTCGTAGACCTCACCGAATCCGCCGCTGCCCAGCAGCCGGCGCAGCTGATACGGGCCGAACCGCGACCCCGGGAGGAAGCTGGCAGTCATTGCGCGGCACCCAATTCGAGGACTTTGCCGGTCGCGCAGTCGTCGCCGCGGTGACAGTCGACGACGAACAAATCGCCGGCGTCGTCCACGGCGATACCGAACGGGTAGTTGAGGGTGGGAAAGGCGACCTGGGTGGCAGTGCTCGCACCGCTGGCCAACTTGAAGACCCCGCGGCCGTCGATGTCGGTGACGTAGACGTTGCCGTTCTTGTCCACAGCCACACCGTACGGTTGCTGCAGGCCGGGAAACGGCAGTTCGGCGGGGGTGTCGGCACCGGCAGCCAGCTTCAACACCCGCCGCTCCTCCACATCGGCGATGTAAAGGTTCCCGGTGCTGTCCACCGCGATTCCGGCTGGCATGTTCAGCGGTGTGGTCGGCATCAGGGCGGTGGCACTCGTCGCGCCGGGGGCCAGCTTCAGCACCTGCCGAAGCGTGGCGTCGGTGGCATAGACGGTGCCGTCGGCGCCGACCGCCACCCCGACCGGTCTGCCCAGGTGCCCGAACGTCAGCGGAGCAGGCCCACGACCGCCCGGCGCCAACTTCCACACCGCGGATGCGTGGAAGTCGGCGACGTAGACCGCACCCGCCGGGTCCACCGCGACCCCCTCGCCGTACAGCTCACCGAACGGTAGCTCGGTAGGCGAGGGCTGGCCGGGGGGCAACCTCAGCACCCGGCCATTGGGGGAGTGGCTGCTCAGCTCGACCGCGTAGACGCTGCCGTCGTGACCGACGGCCACCCCGCGGGCCTGCACCAGGTCCGGGAATTTCAGCACCGTCGGGACCGTCGAGGACGGCCGCGGCGTGCTGGTCGCCGCGCGCCCGGTGGCAGCATCCCGGCGCGTGACAACAACGACGGCCGCCGCGGCCGCCACCGCGACGATGATGGCCGCCGCGACGGCAATCACCCTGCGACGGCGCGGTTTTCGGCGCTCGGGTGGCACCCACTGCGGTGGCGCGGCCGGCACGGGCGGGGGCAGCGGCACCGGTGGCGGCGCGGTGGTCCACTCGCGGGTGGTCGCGGCCGGACCCAGTGCGTTGTGCGCGGCGGCGGCCAGCTGACCCGCGCTGGAATAACGGTCGTCGGGATGCTTGGCCATGCCCCGCGCGATGACCTCGTCGAACCCGGCGGGGATGCCGGCCCGCTGCTGGCTGGGCCGCGGGATCGGGGCGGTCAGCTGGGCGTTGATCAGCGCGGTCAGATCCTGGTGCTGGGCAAACGGTGGTGCCCCGGTCAGTAGTTCATAGAGCACGCACGCCAGCGAGTACACGTCGCAGCGCGGGTCGATCACTGGATTCTCGCAAAGCCGTTCCGGCGCAACGTAATCGAACGTGCCGACCGCCTTTCCGGTGCCGGTCAGCCGGGCGTCGCCGGCCGCGCTGGCCAGGCCGAAGTCGACCAGGCTGGCGAAGTCGTCACCGGAGAGCAGGATGTTCGCCGGTTTGACGTCGCGGTGTAACACCGTCTCGGCGTGCGCGGCGTCCAGGGCTGCCGCGACCTGGCGCACCAGATTCACTGCCCGCGCCGGCGGGAGCGGGCCGTCCCGGCGCAGCACGGTGTCCAGATCCACGCCGCGCACCAATCGCATGTCGATGTAGACCTGGCCGTCGATCTCGCCGCAACCGTGGATCGGCAGCACGTGTGGTTCCCGCAGCCGGCCGGCGGTGCGGGCCTCCCGGAACAGCCGCTCGCGGAACACCGGGTTTTGCGAATAGGTGCTGCTCAGCAGCTTCAACGCCACCACGCGGTGCATGGCGGTGTCCTCAGCTTCGTACACCTCGCCGTAACCGCCGGCACCCAGCAGCCGCACCAACCGATACGGCCCGAACTGCGACCCCGCCCGATTCTCGACCACCGACCTGCCCTCCGCTTCGCCGCTGAGCGTATCCGGGGTGGAGGGCCGCCGGTTGCGCTGGCGTTACGCTCACCGCTATGGCATCCGTTGACCTGACCCTGGACGTACCGATGACCCCGCAGGAAATGTGGGAGCACGTCTCGGACCTGTCGACCCTGGGCGACTGGCTGGTCTTGCACGAGGGCTGGCGCAGCGAGTTGCCCGACGTCGACGACATCACCGAAGGCACGCAGGTGGTGGGCGTCGCGCGCTCCAAAGGCCTGCGCAACCGGGTGACCTGGACGATCACCAAGTGGGATCCGCCGCACAAGGTCGCGATGGCCGGGGACGGCAAGGGCGGAGCAAAGTACAAGGTCACGCTGACGGTGACGCAATCCAAGGACGGCGCCACCCTTGGCCTGTCCGTTGACCTGGGCGGCCCCGCGCTGTTCGGTCCGATCGGCAAAGTCGCGGCCCGCGCGGCCAAGGGTGACGTGCAAAAGTCGCTCGACAACTTCGTCGAGTTGTACGGCTGAAACAGGCCAAGACACGTGCTGCGACACGCCGGGACCGTGTCGGTGCGCGGTCATAGACTTGCCTCCCTATGAGTGAGTCGTCGTTCGTGCACCTGCACAACCACACCGAGTATTCGATGCTCGACGGTGCCGCGAAGATCTCCCCGATGTTCGCTGAGGCCGCCCGGCTGGGCATGCCCGCGATCGGCATGACCGACCACGGAAACATGTTCGGCGCCAGCGAGTTCTACAATTCGGCGTGCAAGGCCGGGATCAAGCCGATCATCGGGGTCGAGGCCTACATCGCGCCCGGCTCGCGCTTTGACACCCGTCGCATCACCTGGGGCGATCCCGGGCAGAAGGGCGACGACGTATCCGGCAGCGGGTCCTACACCCACATGACGATGATGGCCGAGAACGCGACCGGCCTGCGCAACCTGTTCAAGCTGTCGTCCCTGGCGTCGTTTGAAGGCCAGCTAGGCAAATGGTCGCGCATGGACGCCGAACTCATCGCCGAGCATGCCGAGGGCATCATCGCCACCACCGGTTGCCCGTCCGGCGAGGTGCAGACCCGGTTGCGGCTGGGCCATGACCGCGAAGCGCTGGAGTCCGCCGCCAAGTGGCGCGAGATCTTCGGCGCGGACAACTTCTTCCTCGAGCTGATGGACCACGGAATCTCGATCGAACAGCGGGTCCGGCAAGGTCTGCTCGACATCGGCCGTCAGCTCGGTATCCCGCCCCTGGCCACCAACGACTGCCACTACGTCACCCGTGACGCCGCGCACAACCACGAGGCGCTGCTGTGCGTGCAAACCGGCAAGACGCTCTCGGACCCCAACCGGTTCAAGTTCGACGGCGACGGCTACTACCTCAAGTCCGCCGCCGACATGCGCCGACTCTGGGACGACGAGGTGCCCGGGGCCTGCGACTCCACCCTGCTGATCGCCGAACGGGTCCAGTCCTACGCCGACGTGTGGACGCCGCGGGACCGGATGCCGGTCTTCCCGGTGCCCGAGGGGCACGACCAGGCGTCGTGGCTGCGCCACGAGGTGATGGCCGGCCTGCAGCGGCGTTTCCCGGCCGGCGTGGGCCAGGACTACCTCGACCGGGCCGACTACGAGATCAAAGTCATCTGCGACAAGGGCTTTCCGGCTTACTTCCTGATCGTCGCGGACCTGATCAACTACGCGCGGTCGGTCGACATCCGGGTCGGGCCGGGCCGTGGTTCGGCGGCGGGTTCGCTGGTCGCCTACGCGATGGGCATCACCAACATCGACCCCATCCCGCACGGTCTGCTGTTCGAGCGGTTCCTCAACCCCGAGCGCCCGTCGGCGCCGGACATCGACATCGACTTCGACGACCGGCGGCGCGGTGAGATGGTGCGCTACGCCGCCGACAAGTGGGGTCAGGACCGGGTCGCCCAGGTCATCACCTTCGGCACCATCAAAACCAAAGCGGCGCTCAAGGATTCGGCGCGAATCCACTACGGGCAGCCCGGATTCGCGATCGCCGACCGGATCACCAAGGCACTGCCGCCGCCCATCATGGCCAAGGACATCCCGCTGTCGGGCATCACCGACCCGGCCCACGAGCGGTACAAGGAGGCCGCTGAGGTCCGCAGCCTGATCGAGACCGACCCCGACGTGCGCACCATCTACCAGACGGCGCGCGGCCTGGAGGGGCTGATCCGCAACGCCGGGGTGCACGCGTGCGCGGTGATCATGAGCAGCGAGCCGCTGACCGAGGCGATTCCGCTGTGGAAGCGACCGCAGGACGGCGCCATCATCACCGGCTGGGATTACCCGTCGTGCGAGGCCATCGGCCTGCTGAAGATGGACTTCCTGGGCCTGCGCAACCTGACGATCATCGGCGACGCGATCGAGAACATCAAGGCCAACCGGGGCATCGACCTCGACCTGGAAACGCTGCCGCTGGACGACAAGCTGACCTACGAACTGCTGGGCCGCGGCGACACGCTCGGCGTGTTCCAGCTCGACGGCGGCCCGATGCGCGACCTGCTGCGCCGCATGCAGCCCACCGAGTTCAACGACATCGTCGCGGTACTGGCGCTGTACCGCCCCGGACCGATGGGCATGAACGCGCACAACGACTACGCCGACCGCAAGAACAATCGGCAGGCGATCAAACCGATCCATCCCGAGCTCGAGGAACCGTTACGCGAAATCCTCTCCGAGACTTACGGTTTGATCGTCTACCAAGAGCAGATCATGTTCATCGCCCAGAAGGTCGCCTCCTACACGATGGGCAAGGCCGACGCGCTGCGCAAAGCGATGGGCAAGAAGAAACTCGAGGTGCTCGAGGCCGAGTACAAGGGTTTCTACGAAGGCATGACCGCCAACGGTTTCTCCGAAAAAGCGGTGAAAGCGTTGTGGGACACCATCCTTCCGTTCGCCGGGTATGCCTTCAACAAGTCGCACGCCGCCGGCTACGGATTGGTCTCCTACTGGACCGCTTATCTCAAGGCCAACTATCCCGCCGAATACATGGCGGGTCTGCTCACCTCCGTCGGCGACGACAAGGACAAGGCCGCGGTCTACCTCGCCGACTGCCGCCGGTTGGGCATCACCGTGCTGCCGCCCGACGTCAACGAGTCGCTGGTGAACTTCGCCTCGGTCGGCAAGGACATCCGCTTCGGGATGGGCGCGGTGCGCAATGTCGGCGCCAACGTCGTCGGCTCACTGATCAAGACCCGCAACGAGAAGGGGAAATACACCGACTTCTCGGACTACCTGAACAAGATCGACATCTCGGCCTGCAACAAGAAGGTCACCGAGTCGCTGATCAAGGCCGGCGCGTTCGATTCGCTCGGGCATGCCCGCAAGGGCCTTTTCCTGGTGCACACCGACGCCGTCGACAGTGTGCTGGGCACCAAGAAGGCCGAGGCGATGGGCCAGTTCGACCTGTTCGGCGGCGCCGACGGCGACGGTGCCGGCGACGCCGTCTTCGCCATCAAAGTGCCCGACGACGAATGGGAAGACAAACACAAGCTCGCGCTGGAGCGCGAAATGCTGGGGCTCTACGTGTCCGGCCACCCGCTCAACGGGGTGGCGCACCTGCTGGCCACCCAGGTCGACACCGCGATCCCGGCGATCCTGGACGGCGACGTCCCCAACGACGCGCAGGTGCGGGTCGGCGGCATCCTGGCGTCGGTGAACCGACGGGTGAACAAGAACGGAATGCCCTGGGCATCAGCACAATTGGAGGACCTGACCGGCGGTATCGAGGTGATGTTCTTCCCGCACACGTACTCTAACTTCGGCGCCGAGATCGCCGACGACGTGGTGGTGCTGGTCAGCGGCAAGGTCGCGGTGCGTGACGACCGGATCAGCCTGATCGCCAACGAGCTGGTGGTGCCCGACTTCTCGAACGCCCAACCCAACCGGCCGCTGGCGGTGAGCCTGCCGACCCGGCAGTGCACGGTGGACAAGGTCAGCGCGCTCAAGCAGGTGCTGACCCGCCACCCCGGCACCTCGCAAGTGCATCTGCGGTTGATCAGTGGCGAGCGGATCACCACGCTGGAACTGGACCAGTCGCTGCGGGTGACGCCGTCGCCGGCGTTGATGGGGGACCTCAAGGAGTTGCTCGGCCCCGGTTGCCTGGGTGGTTAGACCGACCCCGGGACACGCCTTGACGCGTCGCGGGGTACGCACTCGGCGGGATGATTGAGCCCCTATTCGGCGGGCCACGGACGTACGCTCACCGTTATGACCGCGCCGCAACCGGCCTGACAGCGAGGGAGTAAGAGTGACTGCACGCGAAGTCGGTCGCAGCGGGGTGCGAAAGCTGTTGCAGCGCACCGGGCTTGTCGACGAAGCCACGACGCCGCTGGCGACCGACCCGGACGCGGTTACCCAGCTGTTGGATGCGCAGTGGTTCGGCGAGCGGCTCGACGCGTTGGCCGGCGAGCTGGGCCGCGACCCGGAGAGCGTGCGGGTGGAGGCCGCGGGTTACCTGCGCGAAGTGGCGGCGTCCCTGGACGAGCGCGCGGTGCAGGCCTGGCGGGGATTCAGCCGCTGGCTGATGCGGGCCTACGACGTGCTGGTCGACGAGGACCAGATCGCGCAGCTGCGCGCTCTGGACCGCAAGGCCACGTTGGCGTTCGCGTTCTCGCACCGCTCCTACCTGGACGGCATGCTGCTGCCGGAGGAGATCGCGGCCAACCGGTTGTCGTCGGCCTTCACCTTCGGCGGCGCCAACCTCAACTTCTTCCCGATGGGCGGCTTCGCCAAGCGCACCGGCACCATCTTCATCCGCCGGCAGACCAAGGACATTCCGGTCTACCGGTTCGTCCTGCGGGCCTACACCGCGCAGCTGGTGCAGAACCACACCAACCTCACCTGGTCGATCGAAGGTGGACGCACCCGCACCGGCAAGTTGCGCCCGCCGGTGTTCGGCATCCTGCGCTACCTCACCGACGCCGTCGACGAAATCGACGGACCCGAAGTGTATTTGGTGCCGACGTCGATCGTGTACGACCAGCTGCACGAGGTCGAAGCGATGACCACCGAGGCCTACGGCGCGGCGAAACGTCCCGAGGACTTCCGGTTCCTGGTCCGGCTGTCCCGCCAGCAGGGCGAACGACTGGGCCGGGCCTATCTCGACTTCGGCGAACCGTTGCCGTTGCGCAAGCGCCTCGAGGAGCTGCGGGCGGACCCGTCGGGCACGGGCACCGTCGTGGAACGCATCGCGCTGGACGTCGAACACCGGATCAACCGCGCCACCCCGGTCACACCGACTGCGGTGGTGAGCCTGGCGCTGCTGGGCGCGGACCGTTCGCTGTCGATCAGCGAGGTACTCGCCACGGTGCGGCCGTTGGCGAGCTACATCGCCGCCCGTGAATGGGCGGTGGCCGGGGCGGCGGACCTGACCAACAAGTCGACGATCCGCTGGACCCTGCACCAGATGGTGGCTTCCGGCGTGGTCAGCGTGTACGACGCCGGCACCGAGGCGGTGTGGGGGATCGGCGCCGACCAGCACCTGGTCGCGGCGTTCTACCGCAACACCGCCATCCACATCCTGGTCGACCGGGCCATCGCCGAGCTGGCGTTGCTGGCGGCCTCGGAATGCCCGACCGAGGGCACGGTTTCGCCGGCATCTGTCCGCGACGAGGCGCTGCAACTGCGCGAGCTGCTGAAGTTCGAGTTCCTGTTCTCGGCGCGCGCGCAGTTCGAGATGGAACTCGCCGCCGAAGTGCGCCTGATCGGCCCGGTCGAAGACACCACCAAAGCGGTCAGCGCCGCCGAGGTACGGCACTTGCTGGAGTCGGCGGATCTGCTGTTGGCGCACCTGGTGCTGCGCCCGTTCCTGGACGCCTATCACATCGTCGCCGACCGGTTGGCCGCCCTCGAAGACGAAGCACTGGACGAGGATG
Organism: Mycobacterium sp. IDUB_28; assembly: GCF_055419285.1. Lineage (NCBI taxonomy): Bacteria > Bacillati > Actinomycetota > Actinomycetes > Mycobacteriales > Mycobacteriaceae > Mycobacterium > Mycobacterium sp. IDUB_28. The sequence continues at coordinate 302,352 of NZ_JBVAXK010000002.1, forward strand.
CGTTTTTGACCGAATGCCTGGAGGTGGGCAAGCAGTGGGAACTGCAGCGCCGCATCGCCAACGCCGAGTCCCGGTCGATGGAGCTGTTCAAGACCGCACTGCGGCTGGCGCGGCATCGGGAGCTGGTGGACGGTCCCGACCAGGCCGACCTGGCCAAGCGACGCCGGGAGTTCGCCGACGAGATCGCCACTGCGACCCGGCGGGTCAACGTGATCGCCGAACTGGCCCGGACGCGCTGATCGTCCTGCGCTCTCGTCAGCAAGGTGGCAGGGAACCCGCAGGCGATCCCCAGTTGGCGGTGAGTCGTGCGTCGATCTATCGAATGGTGCTGCGGTGCAACGTAATTGAGCAGGCAAACCCGACGAGCGTCGGAACTGTCCGCGGGGAATCCCGCTGGTAGTCTCGCGGCAACAGCAGTGGTGAAAGCCGCCAGTAGCACATGAACGGCAAAAGCTAACGCCTGCAGCGTAATCGAAGCGGAGCCACTCGGATCTCGGTACATCTCGCGCGACGATGAGCCAGGCCGACGCGTCGAGGAGGTTCCCATGCACGAGCTCGTGATCGTCAGCGGCGACGACGCGCTGGCTACGACGGTCATCGACGAACTGGTGCGCGCGGGTGCCAGCGTCGTGCGGCTCAGCGCTGCAGATCTGGCCGGTAAGCAGGTCAACGGTGAACTGGCCAGGGCCGGAATTGCGACGGCCACCGCCGTGGTCTGTGCAGGTGACGACGACGCGATCAATCTGGAAATCGCGCTGCTGGCCCGCCGGGCCAATCCCGACGTACGCGTGGTGGCCCGGCTGACCAACGACGTGCTGCGCGAAGCGGTGGCCGCCGACGAGGGGCCGAGCGCGATCTTCGACGTCGCGACCCTCACCGCACCCGCGGTCGTGGAAGCGTGCCTGGCGCGCACCACACATGCCCTGCAGGTGGCCGGTATCGACTTCGTTGTGTTCGGCGCCGACGCGACCCGCGACGCGACCATCCGCGACATCTTCGGGCAGTTGGCGCCCGTCGCCGTCGTCCGCGGCGAGAACAGTTGCACCCCGGGCGATGTCGTGGCCTGCCCGGGCCGCGATTTGACGGTGCGTGCCGGCGACTGGATGTCGATGATCGGCACCCGGGACGATGCGGCCGCCTATGGCATCCGGGTGCCTCGGACCGAGACGACACGTACCCGCCCGTCGCGCCTACGGCGGTCGCTGGCGTCGCTGCGCGCTCTGCCCAGCGACGTCAACCCGGCGTTCTACCCGGTGATCGCGGCGCTGGTCTGCTTGATCGCCGGGTCGACGACGCTGTTGCACTTCTCCTACACCCATCCCGGAATGTCGTGGGTCGACGCCTTCTACTTCACCAACGAGACCATCACCACCACGGGCTACGGGGACTTCAGCTTCGCGCAGCAGCCCACCTGGTTGCGGATCTTCGCCGCCATGTTGATGTTGGGCGGCGTGACGACCACCGCGTTGCTGGTCGCGTTCGTCGCCGATGTGCTGCTGTCGCGCCGCTTCGTGATGGCGTCCGGGCGGCCGCGGGCCCGGCATCTGCGCAGCCACGTCATCGTCGTCGGGTTGAGCGGGCTCGGGATGCGGGTGGTCAGCGACCTCACCGCGGCCGGTCACGACGTCGCGGTGATCGAACGCGACCCCGGTAACCCGTATCTGTCGGCGATGAACGAACTCGACGTGCCCGTCATCTTCGGCGACGCCACCATGCCGAAGGTCCTGGCTGCGGCGCGTGCTGATCGCGCCCGTGCGGTGGCGGTGTTGACCCGCAGTGACATGATCAACATCGAGACCGGGATTGTGCTGCGCGGGTTGTTCGGCTCGCAGGGGGAGGGCGGGCGAAACCGCTGGGGCGGAGTACCTTTGGTGCTCCGCGTCTACGACCACGAGCTCGGGTCTGCGGTGGCGCAGCGTTTCGGTTTCGAAAACGTCAGATCCACCGTCGAAGTGGCGGTGCCGTGGTTCGTCGGCGCAGCGATCGGCCTGCAGGTGCTGGGCACGTTCTCGGTCGGCAACCGGTCGTTTCTGGTCGGCGCAATGCACGTGCAGCCGGGCAGCGAACTCGACGGTCAGCAGATGTTCGAGATGTCGAACCAGATCCGCGTCATTGCGATCACCCGGGACGACGCAGCGGCGCAACTGTTGCCGCGCCGCGACGCCCGGCTCATCGCCGGCGACACCGTGTACCTGGTGGGGCCCTACCGGGAACTGCTGGCCACCCTGCGCAAGGCGCAACCCGATCGAGTCGCTGCCGCGGCGCGACCGGCGACCCGTGCCGAGATGGCCGGGGTGCGCAGTCTGCGATGACGGTCGGGCGCGGGCCTAGAGTAGGTGCATGCCGTTAGAAGGTGAATACGAACCCAGCCCCTGGGATTGGTCCCGCGAGCAGGCCGACAAGATCGCCGAATCCGGCGGAACCGAAGGCACCGAACTCAAGGGCATGAAAGTCGTCCTGCTGACCACGGTCGGCGCCAAGACCGGCAAGCTGCGCAAGACTCCGCTGATGCGCGTCGAGCACGACGGCGAGTACGCGATCGTCGCCTCGCTCGGCGGCGCCCCGAAGAACCCGGTTTGGTACTACAACGTCAAGAAGAACCCCCGGGTCGAGTTGCAGGACGGCACCGTCACGCGCGACTACGACGCCCGCGAGGTTTTCGACGACGAGAAGGCCGTCTGGTGGGAGCGTGCCGTCGCGGCGTACCCGGACTACGCGGACTACCAGACCAAGACCGACCGCCAGATTCCGGTGTTTGTGCTCACCCCGGTGAACTGAGCTGGCGTTGCCGTGGCATGGCACCATTGACCGGTGTCCGCCGAACTGAGCAGGAGCCTGTCTGACCCCACCGGTCTGCCGCTGTGTGCGGCCGACATCGACGGCGCGGCCAAGCGGATCGCGCCGGTGGTCACACCCACTCCGTTGCAGCTCAGCGACCGGCTGTCCCAGATCACCGGCGCCACGGTCTTTCTCAAACGCGAAGACCTGCAGGTGGTCCGCTCGTACAAGCTGCGTGGGGCCTACAACCTGCTGGTGCAGCTGTCCGAGGAGGAGCTGGCCGCCGGCGTGGTGTGCTCGTCGGCCGGGAATCACGCCCAGGGCTTTGCCTTCGCCTGCCGGTCACTGGGGGTGCACGGCCGCGTCTACGTACCCGCCAAGACGCCCAAGCAGAAGCGCGACCGGATCCTCTATCACGGCGGCGAGTTCATCGAGCTGATCGTCGGCGGGTCCACCTACGACCTGGCCGCCGAGGCCGCCCGCCTGGACGTGGCCCGCACCGGCGCCACGCTGGTGCCGCCGTACGACGATCTGCGCACCATGGCCGGCCAGGGCACCATCGCCGTCGAGATCCTGGACGCGCTGGGAGTTGAACCCGACCTGGTGGTGGTTCCGGTGGGCGGCGGCGGCTGCATCGCCGGCATCACCACCTACCTCGCCGAACGCACCACCACCACGTCGGTGCTGGGGATCGAGCCGGCCGGTGCCGCTGCGATGATGGCCGCGCTGGCCGCGGGTGCGCCGGTCACGCTGGATGCCGTCGATCAGTTCGTTGACGGCGCTGCGGTGGCGCGCGCGGGCGCCCTGCCGTATGCGGCTCTGGCGGCGGCCGGCGACATGGTGTCGATCACCACCGTCGACGAAGGCGCAGTGTGCACCGCGATGCTCGACCTGTATCAGAACGAAGGCATCATCGCCGAGCCCGCCGGCGCCTTGTCGGTGGCCGGCCTGCTGGAGGCCGACGTCCCGGCCGGCTCGACGGTGGTGTGCCTGATCTCCGGCGGCAACAACGACGTCTCCCGATACGGTGAGGTGCTGGAGCGTTCGCTGGTCCATCTCGGTCTCAAGCACTACTTCCTGGTCGACTTCCCGCAGGAACCCGGGGCGCTGCGGCGGTTCCTCGACCAGGTGCTCGGCCCAGGTGACGACATCACCCTGTTCGAGTACGTCAAACGCAACAACCGCGAGACGGGTGAGGCGTTGGTCGGCATCCAGCTGGGATCGGCCGCGGATCTGGATGGTCTGCTGGCGCGCATCCGCGACACCGAGATGCACGTGGAAACGCTGCTGCCCGGTTCACCGGCTTTCCGCTACCTGGTGCACTGAGGCCGTTCCGGCGAGTCCGCGGGCGTGACGATCAGTCCGCGGGTGTGACGACGCCGCGGACCACGGCGACGCACAGATCGGCGCAGATCGTCGCCAAACCGTCGGTGCTCTCGACCGGCTCGCGCAGCCAGGCATCGATGATCTGATTGACGCCGCCGACCATGAACTGGGCGCCGCGGCGCAATTGGTCAGGCGGGGGCGGCTGCGTGGCGAGCACCCGCGGAGCCTGCTCGATGACCGAATCGGTGATCATCTCCAGGATGCTGGTGCGGTGTTCGGCCAGCCCGGCGACGGTGCTCACGTCGCCGGTGGCGATGCGGTGGATGTGCGGGTCGGCGGCAATGATGTCGAGGAAGGCCTGCAGCGCGGACCGCAGTTTGTCCGTCAAGGTGCCGGGATTGGCCACGCCGGCCAGGAGCAGCGCATCGAGGAGCTGATCGCGCACGTCGTCGGACACGGCGAACAGCAGTGCCTCCCGGTTGCTGAACTGCTCGTAGAAGTAGCGGGGGATGAGGCCGGCCGCGGTACACACGCCGCGCACGGTCACCTCCGCGACTCCCGATTCACCCCAGATCTGCCGGCCTGCTGCCAGCAGTTTGCGACGGCGTTCGGCGCGACGGTCGTCGGCGCTGATCCCGCCGTAGTCGCGAACCACCCCCGCGCGCTTCATTGACAGCACCTTACCCGCGCTCTACATTCGGATCACAGCCGTTATCCAAAACTCGGTTTCCCTCAGGAGGGGCGAAATGACTGCCCAGACGCCCATTCCCACCCGCCACCCCGACCGGCCCCGAAGTGTCCCCGCGGCCGTTCGGTTGTTGGCGATGGCGCTGGGAGTGCGGGGGCCGTCGCCGCAGCAATGGCGCCATCTCGGTGAACGGCTGACCGTCGGTGACCCGCCGATGGACCGCTTGGTCGACTGGATGGCGTCGACGGATCTGACGCACGGGCGCTCGCTGTTCGAACGTGCCCTCACCGAGGGCATCGCGAATGTGCCGCAAGCACCGGAACCGTTGCGCGACTTCTTTTTTCAGGTAGAGGCGACACCGGACTGGGTCGACTGGGAAGTGATGCGCCGTGGGCAGCGCGCGCTGCGCCGAGGCGGCGCCGACGGCATGTACATCGCGCGCGACGTCTCGCTGCTCGGCGGGTACCAGTTCTCGGGATTCAATAAGACTCTGGTGCGCACCGGCGCGCTGGAGAAAGGCTCGAACCGGCGCTTCGCCGAGACGATGCGGTGGGCCATCGATGTCATCGCCGACGCAGAAATGGTCCCGCACGGTGTCGGCTACTGCTCGACGCTTCGGGTCCGGTTGATCCACGCCCTGGTTCGTCGACACGTGGCGGCGATGCCGGACTGGCGCGCAGCGGACTGGGGATTGCCGGTCAACCAGACCGATATGGCCGCCACGCTGGTGGGCGCCCTGATCGCCCCGACTGCCGGTGCCCTCGGCATGGGCATTCTGCAGACGCCGGGTGACCTCGACGCGATCGCGCATCTGACCCGCTACGCCGGCTGGCTGATCGGGGTCGACGACGACTGGCTGCCAAGGAATTTTCGCGATGGGATCCGGGTGCTCTTCCACACCCTGACGGCGCTCTCCGATCCCGACGAGTCCACCAAACAGCTCGCGGTCCCGATGGTCGATGACCCGCTGGCCTGGCACTATCGCACGTTGCCGGGCCTGCGCCGCCGCTTGGCCTGGGCCCAACACCTGTCGCTGACGAGCGGGTTCCTGGGGCCGCGCGCCATGCGCGCGCTGGGTTTGCCGGTGTACATGCCGCCGTGGTTCCCGCTGTTGCGGCTGCCGGTCAATCTGGTCCGCAGTGTCGTCGCCCTGACCCGGCCGGACGGCCTCGACCGTGCGGCCGCCCGCGGCCAGCGCGAGCAGGAAGCGTTGTTGCGCACCATCATCGGTGACGGCGGGGTCACCATCGGCGGAGCCGCCGCGCACCTGACGGCCGGGGTCAGGGCCGCAGATACGGCGGCAGTGGGGTAGCCGGATCGAGTTCGGCGGCCGGTACCGGTGTTCCGGTGGCCAGGCACAGTGGTATCACCCCGGCCCAGTGCGGCAGGACCAGATCTTCCGGCTCGTCGGCCACTCCGCCGGCGCGCACTTTGGCCGACACCTCGACCAGGTCGAGGGCCAGCACCGCGGTGGCGGCGAGTTCACGCGCGTTCGGGGGCCGGCAATCCGCGGCCCTGCCGCGTCGGATGTGGTCCAGCAGTGCGGTCAGGGCGCGTGCTTTCTCTGCCGGGTCATGCACCAGGCGTGCGGTGCCCATCGCCACCACCGAGCGGTAGTTCAGCGAGTGGTGCATCGCCGACCGGGCCAGCACCAGCCCGTCGACCACGGTGGCGGTGACGCAGACGCCGATCCCGGCCGTGCGGGCGGCCAGCATGGGACCGGCACCGGATGACCCGTGCAGGTAGAGGGTCTGTCCGACCCGCGCGTGGGTGGTCGGCAGCACCACCGGACGGCCGTCGGTGACGTAGCCCAGGTGGCAGATCAGCGACTCGTCCAGGATGCGGTGCACGGTCTCGTGGTCATAGCGGGCCCGATCCCGGTACCGGCTGGGGGTTGTGTGCGGAGCAGGTTGATATGCGGTGGCCATTGGCTTGCCTTTGATGTTGTACTAGTACATAATGGTTAACGTGCCAGTACGATACAACATATCCGGAACCGGCGCCGACTCGATTGCCGCAAGCGTCGAAGAGGGCATCTCGCAAGGCGCCCTGGCCCCCGGCGACACCTTGCCGTCGATCCGGGAAGTCGCGACCCAGTTGGGCGTGAACCCCAACACCGTGGCCGCCGCCTACCGGCTGCTGCGCGATCGCGGCGCGATCGAGACCGCGGGGCGGCGCGGCACCCGGGTGCGGCACCGTCCCGCGACCACCTCCCGTTCGTTGCTCGGCATCGAGGTTCCCGACGGCGCGCGCGACCTGTCCAGCGGCAACCCCAGTCCCAAGCTGCTGCCGATCGCCGCGGCCCAGCTGGCCCCGCCGCCGGGTGCACCGGTGTTGTACGGGAAGCCGGCCATGTCGAGCGCGTTGCTCGATCACGCCCGCGCCGACCTGTCCGCCGATGGTGTCAGCGCCGAGCACCTCGCGGTCACCAGCGGTGCGCTGGACGGCATCGAGCGGGCGCTGACCGCTCATCTGCGCCCGGGCGACCGGGTTGCCGTCGAGGATCCGGGGTGGGCCAACTTGCTCGATCTGATTGCAGCCCTTGGTCTTTCGGCCGAGCCGGTGCAGGTCGACGACGACGGGCCACTGGTGCTGAGCATGGCGCGCGCGCTGCGCCGCGGGGTGCAGGCGGTCATCGTCACCCCCCGTGCGCAGAACCCGACCGGGGCGGCGCTGTCCAAGGAGCGTGCCGCCGCACTGCGCCGGTTGCTGGCGGGCAAGACCAGCGACGTGCTGGTGATCGAGGACGACCATTGCGCCGGCATCTCCGGTGCCCGGTTGCACCCGCTGGCCGGTGCGACGCGCCGCTGGGCGTTCGTGCGGTCGACGTCGAAGGCGTACGGGCCGGACCTGCGCCTGGCGGTCATGGCGGGGGACCGCCGCACCGTCGAACGGGTGCATGGGCGGCTTCGGCTGGGGCCGGGCTGGGTCAGTCATCTGCTGCAGGACCTGGCCGTGCGCATGTGGCTGGACGAGGAGGTGACGGACCTGGTGATCGCCGCCGGGGACCGGTACGCCAACAACCGCAACGCCTTGTGCGACGCCCTGGCCGAGCGCGGCGTAGCCGCGCAGGGGCGATCGGGGCTCAATGTCTGGGTGCCGGTTCCGGACGAGACGGCGGCCATCACCCGGCTACTCAGTGCAGGCTGGGCGGCGGCTGCGGGCACCCGGTTCCGGATCGACGCGCCACCGGGGATGCGCGTCACCATCGCCGAGCTGAGCCATGACGACATCGAGCCGCTGGCGGATGCCATCGCCGATGCGGTCCAGGGCACCGGGCGACCCAGCGTGTGACCGATCAAGTGAGCAGCAACCACACGAATACGAACGCGTAAACAGCGAATTGGGCCGCCGACAGCGTGATGCCGGCGATGGCGAACCGGCGCCCGGTGCGGTCGCTTACGTCGGTCTCATACAGCGCGTTCACCCCGAAGGGGATCGTCACCAGCCAGCACGGAATGAACAGGAAGAAGTACTGCAGAACGCCGAAGGCCAGGCTGAGGATGGCCAGGTTGCTGGTCTTGCACCGCTTGCTTGAGCGGGTCTCGAACGTGGCGGTGGCCGGTTGCGGGGCGATCGTCGTCATGCCAATAGCGTCGGGCACCGCGCTTGGTAGATCCTTGGCGGTTTCGCACCGTCGCGGGCAACGCGTGCGGTGCATTGGGGCCGATGGGGGCGACCGTCGACGGCGGTCGGTGGTCGGCTCACTGTTCCCACGCGCCCCAGCCGTCACCGCGCCGGGAATGGGCTCGTCTTCGCCCAGCTCCGAGCGACAATCCCACCTCACAGCGACAATGCGCCGTCCTGGCCTGACTGCGGGACCATCCGCACAACCGCGACCGGCACACTTTCGGACGCGAAACGTCGCTGGTAGGTGAGAAAGTCGCGATGAGGTGGGCAAAGATGTGTTGCCCGCGAAATCCGCTGCGGCGGGCGGGCAGAGTCATGCCCAGATACCCTGCTTGTAGCCGCAGTTCCATACTTCGGTGATCCGGCCGTCGACGACCCGGAAGATTTCGATGCTCCCGATGTCCACCGCGGTGCCATCCTTCAATGTCATCGGGGACTGGTACACCACCGCGACGTGTTCGCCGTCGTCACCGGCGATCACCAGGTTCAGGTCAAAGCGAATGGTCTCGAACATCGCCCAGTGTTCGACGATCCGGTTGACCGCCTGCTCGTGAGTGAGGGTGGTCGCCTCACCCACGTCGTGGCGAATCACCGTGGCGCCCATCAGCTCTTCGGCCAGCGCGAAGTCACGCTGATTCCACACGACCAAGTTGTACAGCTCGACTACCTCGCGCGCGGTGCGGGTGTTCATGGACAGCGCAGCACTGCCACCGAATGACCGGGTAGCCGGGTCGCGTCGGTGCCGACGTCAGGCGTGTCCCAGGCCAACACTGGTTCGCCCGTCACCGGCACGCTCACCGGCCCGGCACTGAGGTTGCAGGCGATGGCCAACTGGTTGCGGCGCAGCACGATCCACTGCTGTTCTTCGTCGTAGTCGGTGACGAGATGATCGAGCTGCGCGTCGGACAGATCGGCCTCGTTGTGCCGCAACGCAATCAGCTCTCGATAGAAATCCAGCAGCCGTGCGTGCTGCTCGGAGGTGACTTCGGCCCAATCCAACTTCGAGCGCAGGAACGTCTGCTGATCCTGCGGATCGGGGATGTCGTCGGCGTCCCAGCCGTGTTCGGCGAACTCCGCCTTGCGGCCGTCGCGGGTGGCCTGCGCGAGCTCGGGTTCGGGGTGCGAACTGAAAAATTGGAACGGAGTCGACGCTCCCCACTCCTCACCCATGAAAAGCATTGCCGTGTACGGCGACCCGAGCACCAAAGCGGCCTTGACGGCGAGTTGCCCCGCGGTCAGGTTCTGCGAGGGACGGTCGCCCAGCGCACGGTTGCCCACCTGATCGTGGGTGCAGGTGTAGGCCAACAGTCGGGTTGCCGGCACCTTGGCCGGGTCGAGCGGGCGGCCGTGCCGGCGGCGACGGAAAGACGAATACGTGCCGGCGTGGAAGAAGCCGTGGCGCAGGGTCTGCGCCAGCGTGGCCACCGCACCGAAGTCCGCGTAGTAGCCCTGCCGTTCCCCGGATACCGAGGTGTGGATGGCGTGGTGGATGTCGTCGGCCCACTGCGCGGTGATCCCGTAACCACCCTGATCGCGCGGAGTGATCAACCGCGGGTCGTTGAGGTCGCTTTCGGCGATCAGTGCCAGCGGACGCCCCAATTGCTGTGACAGCCAATCAGTTTCGGTGGCGAGCTCCTCCAGGATATGCAGCGCGGTGGTGTCCACCAGTGCATGCACCGCATCCAGCCGCAACCCGTCGGCGTGGAAGTCGCGCATCCAACGCAGCGCACAGCCGATGATGTAGCGGCGCACCTCGTCGGAGTCGGCGTCGGCGATGTTGATGCCCTCACCCCAGGGGTTACTGCCCGACGACAGGTACGGGCCGAACCGCGGCAGGTAATTACCGGACGGCCCGAGGTGGTTGAACACCGCGTCGATCAGCACCCCCACGCCCCGCGCGTGACAGGCGTCGACCAGCCGGACCAACCCGTCGGGCCCCCCGTAGGGTTCGTGCACGCTGTACCACAGGACGCCGTCATAACCCCAACCATGGGTTCCGGCAAAGGAATTCACTGGCATCACCTCGACGAAGTCCACGCCGAGATCGACCAGGTAGTCCAGCTTGTCCACCGCCGAGTCGAAGGTGCCACCGTCGGTGAAAGTGCCGATGTGCAGCTCGTAGATCACCGCACCCTCGACCCGTTTGCCGGCCCAGTCGCTGTCCGTCCAGACCGCCGTCGCCGGATCCCACAACTGGGAGCGTTCGTGTACCCCGTCGGGCTGGCGTGGTGAGCGCGGATCGGGCAGCACGGTGGGGTCGTCGTCGAGTAGGAAGCCGTAGCGCGCTTCCGGTGGCGCGGCTACGTCGGCGTGCCACCATCCGTCGTCGGAACGGGCCATGTCGTGCACGGCACCGTCGACGTCAAGTCGCACCTGCTCGGGAATGGGCGCCCAGACCCGGAATTCAGCCACGGTCACGCTCCAGCAGGACGAGCGGCAGGTCCGCGAACAGTTCACCGGCCGACGTCGGACCGCTGGCCATGGCGCCGGTCAGCCGATCGGTCCAGGAACCGTCGGGCAGCGGCAGGACCGTGTCACCCCAGCCGGTGTCGGCCAGCCGCACCGTCCAGCGGGTCACCGCAACCAGAATGTCGGGGCCACGGCGAAACGCCACCACGTGGTCGCCGGCCTGACCGACCGGCAGCACCGGTACGTAGTCACCGTCCACAAAGCAATCCGGCCGCGTGCGCCGCATCCGGAGCGCGGTGGTGACAACCCGAATCTTGGGATGTTGCAACTCTTTCAACGCAGCACGGCGGGCCGTGTAATCGACCTCGCGACGATTGTCCGGATCCACCAGGCTGTCGTCCCACAATTCGGTGCCCTGGTAGATGTCGGGTATGCCGGGCACGGTGAGCGCCAACAGCTTCTGGCCCAGCGCGTCGCTGGCGGCGTGCGGATTGAGCTGGACCACCAGTTCGGTCAGCGCGCCGGCCACCGGACCGTCCAGGACGGTGTCCACCCACCGGTGCACGGCGTCTTCGAATTCGGTGTCCGGATCGTTCCACGTCGTATGCCACGCTGCTTCGCGGATCGCTTTTTCGGCGTAGCCGTGCAGTCGGTCGCGAAGTTCGTCGGTCACCTCGCCGGTCACCGGCCACACCCCGAAGATGTTCTGCCACAGGAACTGTCCAGTCGCCGGCTCGGGCGACGGGGCCTGGACCTCCCAGCGTCGGACGAACTCCGTCCACAGCGAGGGCACCTGGGACAGCACGCCGATCCGGGCCCGGACATCCTCGCCTCGTTTGGTGTCGTGGGTGGTGAGCGTGGTCATGGCGCGTGGCCACAGCCGAGCGCGGGTCGCGGCGCTCTGGTGGAATTCGGCGGCGCCGACGCCGAATCGGTGCGGTTCGCCGCCGACTTCGTTCAGCGACACCAGCCGCGCATCGCGGTAGAACAGACAGTCTTCGACCGCCTTGGCGGTGACCGCGCCACACAACTGCTGCAGCCGGGTGGCGGCCTCACCGCCGTCGGCGAGTGCGGCGGCCAGCACCTGCAGCGCCGGGCCGAACTCCGGTCGCCCGGCTTGGGTTTCGGCCAGCGCGGTGGGCAGCAGAGCGGCCAGCCCGCGGTAGTCGCACCGGTAGACGTCGATGTGGGTCAGCAGCGCCGCCACCGCGTCGGACAGCAGCGGATCGTCCGCCCCCGCGGTCGCCACGATGCTACGCCGCAACCGGGCCAGTTCACTGGCCAGCGTGTCGGTGGCGGCCCGGATTTTGAGGTCGGCCAACATCTGGGGCATGTCGGCGTAGGACATCCCGGCGGATTCGACGAGCGCGGTGAGCGCCGGGGCACCGGTGGGGTCGACGAACACACCGCCCACTTCCCGCAGCACGTCATATCCGGTGGTGCCGGCCACCGGCAGGGTCGGCTCCAGCGCCTCGTCGACCCCCAGGATCTTCTCGATCACGATCCACGCCTCGGGCCCTACCAGCGTGCGCAGCCACGCCAAATATCCTGCCGGATCGGCCAACCCGTCGGGGTGGTCGATCCGTACCCCGTCCACGAGTCCGTCCCGGAACCAGCGGGCCACCTCGGCGTGGCTGGCGTCGAATACCGTCTGATCCTCCTGGCGCAACCCGGCCAGCGAGGTAATCGAGAAGAAGCGGCGGTAGCCGACGACGCCGCGCCGCCAGCCCACCAGGCGGTAGTGCTGCCGGTCGTGCACGTCCGGCCCGTTGCCGTCGCCGGTGCCGGGGGCGATCGGCAGCGCCAGGTCGCCCAGCCGCAGCAGATCGCCGTCGACACTCAAGTCGGCGACGTCGTCGTCGGAACCCAACAGCGGCAGCACAATTCGGCCGGCATCGTCCAGCGACCAGTCGATGTCGAAGTAGGAGCTGTACGGCGAATCTTTCCCGTGCCGCAACACATCCCACCACCAGTCGTTCTGCTGCGGATCGTCGATGCCGACATGGTTGGGCACAACGTCGACGATCAGTCCCATGTTGCGTGAGCGCGCCGCCGCGGCCAGCCGGGCCAGGCCCTCCGGCCCGCCCAGCTCCGCGGACACCGTCGTGGGATCGGTGACGTCATAGCCGTGCGAGGAACCGGTGGCTGCGGTCAGGATGGGGGACAGGTACAGGTGTGACACCCCGAGTTCGTCGAGGTAGTCCAACAGGTCCTCGGCGTCGGCCAGGGTGAACGCAAAACCGCTGGATTCGCCGCGCAACTGCAACCGATACGTTGCCGAAATTGGAAAAGGCATGCGTCACAACGTCTTACGCAGCACGAACATGGATCGTCCGGGGGCTACCAGCTCTTCGCCATCTCGGAACACCCGCTCGGACGCGCCGGTAGGACAGGTCGTGTCGAGTTCCACGATCCACTCTCGGGCATATTCTTCGCGGGGCATTACGAAGGTCACCTCTTCGTGATAAGCGTTGAAGCACAACAGAAATGAGTCGTCGACCACCCGTTCGCCACGACGGTTGGGTTCGGCCAGCGCCTGACCGTCCAGAAACACCGCGATCGATTTACCGAAGTCGTTGTCCCAGTCCTGGGCGGTCATCTCCTGCCCGGACGGCGTCAGCCAGTTGATGTCGTGCACTCCGGTACCGCTGCGGATCGGCTGTCCCTTCAGAAAGCGTCGGCGCCGAAACACCGGGTGTCTCTTGCGCAGCGTCGTCGCTTTGCGGGCGAACGCCAGCTGGTCGGCGTTGTGTTCCACCAATGACCAGTCCATCCAGGACAATTCGGAGTCCTGGCAGTACACATTGTTGTTTCCCCATTGGGTTCGACCGATCTCGTCGCCGTGCGAGATCATCGGCGTACCCTGGCTGACCATCAGCGTTGCCCAGAAGTTGCGCATTTGACGACACCGCAACTCGGTGATCTCCGGGTCGTCGGTAGGGCCTTCCACGCCGCAATTCCAGGACCGGTTGTGGCTTTCACCGTCGCGGTTGTCTTCGCCGTTGGCGGCGTTGTGTTTCTCGTTGTACGACACCAGATCATGCATCGTGAAGCCGTCGTGCGCGGTGACGAAATTGATGCTGGCCGAAGGGCGCCGCCCCGTCGCCTCGTACAGGTCCGACGAACCCGTTAGCCGGGAAGCGAACTCACCCAGGGTTGCGGGTTCGCCCCGCCAATAGTCGCGCACAGTGTCGCGGTATTTCCCGTTCCACTCGGTCCACAAACCTGGGAAATTGCCGACCTGGTAACCGCCTTCACCGACATCCCACGGCTCGGCGATCAACTTGACCTGGCTGACCACCGGGTCCTGCTGTACCAGGTCGAAGAACGCCGACAACCGGTCGACGTCGTAGAACTCGCGGGCCAGCGTGGCCGCCAGGTCGAACCGGAAGCCGTCGACATGCATCTCGAGCACCCAGTAGCGCAGCGAGTCCATGATGAGCTGCAGGGTGTGCGGGTGGCGCATGTTGAGGCTGTTGCCGGTGCCGGTGAAGTCCTTGTAGTGCCGCAGATCTCCGTCGACCAGCCGGTAATAGGCGGCGTTGTCGATGCCTCGGAAGTTGATGGTCGGTCCGAGCTGGTTGCCTTCGGCGGTGTGGTTGTAGACGACGTCGAGGATGACTTCGATGCCGGCCTCGTGGAAGGCGCGCACCATCGACTTGAATTCGGCGACCGCGCCGCCCGGCTTGCGGGTCGCCGCGTACTGGTAGTGCGGGGCGAGAAAGCCGAATGTGTTATAGCCCCAGTAGTTTCGCAAACCGAGATCGACCAGCCGGTGATCGTGCAGGAACTGGTGCACCGGCATCAACTCGATGGCGGTGACGTTGAGCGACTTGAGATGCTCGATGATCACCGGGTGCGCCAGCCCGGCGTAGGTGCCGCGCAGTTCGGCGGGGACGCCGGGATGGGTTTGCGTCATGCCCTTGACGTGCGCCTCGTAGATGATGGTCTCGTGGTACGGCGTGCAGGGCGCGCGGTCCGATGCCCAGTCGAAGAACGGGTTGATCACCACACTGGTCATCGTGTGGCCGAGCGAGTCGACCATCGGCGGAATTCCGGTCTCCGACGGGTCCTGGGCCGCGACGGCCAGATCATAGGAGTACAGCGCCTGGCTGAAGGTGAAATCGCCGACGAACGCCTTGCCGTAGGGGTCGAGCAGCAGCTTGCTGGGATCGCAGCGATGGCCCGCCGCCGGATCGAACGGTCCGTGTACGCGAAATCCGTAGCGCTGCCCGGGTGTAACAGTCGGCAGATAACAATGCCAGAGGTAGCCGTCGACCTCGTCGAGTTCGATCCGGGTCTCGGTGCCGTCACGGGCGATCAGGCACAGTTCGACCCGGTCGGCAACTTCGGAGAACAACGAAAAGTTCGTGCCGGCACCGTCATACGTGGCGCCGAGCGGAAACGGCGCGCCGGGCCACACCATCTTCACCGACGGCGACTCGTCGGCGCCGTCAAACGCGAAGTCGGTCCCGGCCATCACTCGACCTTAACGGTGTCGGGGTCACACCGGACGGTATGCGGGAAGACCCCTCACCACCAGCCGGTGACCGCCGCGATCTGCCGGCCCAGCTCGGGCGCCAAAGTGCGCATGTACGTCGGGGTCAAGTGATGCGGATCACGGTAGATCAGCACGTTGCCCTCGACCGCTCGGCAGGTGTCCGGCTCGCATATCGCGTCGGACAGATCCAGAGGCTTCAGCAGCGGGAACTGCCCGACGAAGTCCAGCGTGCTGTTGCGCTCGGAAAGCAACTCGGAGCGTTTGATCTCGCACGAGTGCGACCCGGTGGCCTTGGCCAGGCAGTCGGCCGGGTTGAACGGCTGTCCATCCTTGACCAGCCAGGGGGTGTCCCGCACGCCCAGGATCGGAATGTTGTTGTCGGACAACGTCTGCCAGATGCCGATGTAGGTGGCGGGCATCACGTCGCCGGACTTGATATTCCAGGGGCGCGTGGTGGTGGTGAACACGTAGTCGGGACGGTCGGCGACCAGCTTGGCCATCGTCGTCTCCACCCATTGGCGGCACT
Organism: Mycobacterium sp. IDUB_28; assembly: GCF_055419285.1. NCBI lineage: Bacteria > Bacillati > Actinomycetota > Actinomycetes > Mycobacteriales > Mycobacteriaceae > Mycobacterium > Mycobacterium sp. IDUB_28. The sequence goes on from NZ_JBVAXK010000002.1 coordinate 318,210, forward strand.
GCGGATACGGCGCGTTGTTGCCCATGATCAGTGGGACCTGCTCGGTGGACAGCGCGCAACCCATCTTCAGGTAGGTCACCACCCGGAAGTGGTGAATGCGGCCCAGCAGGTCAAGCGCGGTGAGCCAGTGTTCAGCGTGCGACCCGCCCGCCAGCGCGATGGTGCGGGGCGCGTCGGTGTCGCCGTAGGTGCAGTTCACCACCGCCGGGTTGACGAAATCGCTGATGCAGCCGTCGCGGGTGGAGGCGGGCAGGTCCTCCTTGACCTCCAGCACAGTGGGCCGCATCCGCAGACTGGGCACCCGGACGTGTTCGGTCAGGGCCCGGGCGCCGGGGTAGTCGGCGGCGCTGAGCCCGCTGAGTTCCTTGCCCGAGGCCCGCTCGACGACCAGGTGCTCGCGCCAGGTGAACGACGTGGCGGTCAGCGTCACGGCCAGCAGTGCCACGACCGATCCCAGCGCGATGGTCGGGCGGCGCAGTCGAACCTGCCAGGTGGCCTCGTGAGATGGCTGAGGAGATGCCCGGTAGCGCAACGGATCCTCGATGTGCCGGGAAGTCAGGTACGCCAGGACCCCGGACACCAGCAGCACGGCCAGGCCCTCGACGAAGTTGGCGTGCTTGTGGCCGGTGTAGGACAGCCAGAAGATGAGCAGCGGCCAGTGCCACAGGTACAGCGAGTAGGCCATCGCGCCCAGCGTCACCAGCGGCCGTGCCGCCAGCAGGCGGCTGGGCAGCGGCATCTTGCCGCCGGTGGCGGGATCGGCGGCCAGGTTGGCCCCGGCCAGGATCATCAGCATCGTGGCGCCGACCGGCACCAGCGCCCACGGGCCGGGAAATTCCTTGACACCGTCGATCAGGGCGCCGCAGGACAGAATCGCCGCCAGCGCCGCGGTGGCGACACCGGTGCGCAACCACATGGGCCAGCGCAGATAGGGCACCAGGGCGCCGACCAGCACGCCCAGCAACAGTTCCCACGCGCGGGCGAAGCTGTTGTAGTACGCGGTCGACTGGTTCGCCTGATGAGCGACGACGGCGAAGACGAACGACGCCACCGTCAGCGCGCTCAGCACCACCACGAACAAGGTCCGCAGATGTCTGCCCAGCGGGGCTCTGAACAGATAACCGCAACCGGCGATCAGAATCAGGAACGCGACGTAGAACTGGCCCTGCACCGACATGGACCAGATGTGCTGCAACGGGCTGACAGCCTCCCCGGCACGCAGATAGTCCGAGGCCGAATTGGCCAGCTCCCAGTTCTGGTAGTAGCCGAGGCTGGCCAGGCTCTGGTCGGCGAAGGTCTCCCACCGGGTCTGCGGCTGCACCAGCACAGTGAGCAGCGCACACGCGGCCAGCACGACGATCAGCGCCGGCAACAGCCGGCGCACCAGTCGGACGAACTCGGTCACCGGCGACAGCGACCCGCCCAGCCCGGCGCGCAGCACCTTGCCACCGAAGAAGAACCCGGACAGGGCCAGAAAGACGTCCACGCCGCCGGACACCCGGCCGAACCAGACGTGGAACACGGCAACCAGCGCGATGGCTATGCCGCGCAGACCGTCGAGATCGTGGCGGTAGAACCCCGACGAACGGGTGCCCATCGCGCCCGACGCCGGGTCGGCGGCCGGTGCGCTAGGCGGGGTCGAAGTCTGCATGATCACCGCTAACTTACCGAAAACCGCCACTTGCTCCTGCCGGAGCAAGTGGCGGTCGCCGGGAGCCTGCCGGGAGAGGGGAGGCTACCGGGCGGGCGCAGCCGGCACCAACTGCAAGGGCGGCGTCGGTACCGGCTGGCCAGGCACCTGCTGGGCGGGCAGCTGCTGCTGCGGAGCCTGCTGACCGGGCAGCTGTTGCACGGGGGCCTGCTGTAGCGGGGCCTGCTGCCCGGGTAACTGCTGGGCGGGGGCTTGTTGCAGTGGCGCCTGCTGCGCGGGAGCCTGCAGCAGTGGCGCTTGTTGGCCGGGCAGCTGCTGCACCGGGGCTTGCTGCAAGGGCGCCTGCTGCCCAGGCAGCTGCTGCACCGGCGCCTGCTGCCCAGGCAGCTGCTGGACCGGCGCCTGCTGCAGCGGTGCCTGCTGGGCGGGCAACTGCTGTTGCTGCAGCGGAGCCTGTTGCGCCGGAGACTGGGCCAGCGGCGCCTGCTGGACGGGTGCCTGTTGCGCGGGGGCCAACGGCGCCGGGGCCGTTTGCGCACCCAGAATCCGGACCAGGTAGGGCGCCATGCCGCTGCTGCGCACCGGGGAAACCTGGACAACGTCGCCGACCTCGAGCATCTGGCCGTTGCCCAGGTACATCGCGACGGCCTGGGTGCCCTCAGGGCCGTAGAAGATCAGGTCACCCTTGCGGGCCTGCTGCGGCGCGACCCTCTCGCCGACCCGGTACATCTGACCCGAGGACCGGGGCAACTTGAGCCCTGCACCGGCGTAGGCGTACTGCATCAGACCGGAGGCATCGAAGCCGACGGTGTTGATCCCGGAACCGGTGCCGCGGGTGGGCCCGGTGACACCGCCGCCGGCCCAGGAGAACGGCACGCCACGCTGCGAAAGACCGCGGGCGATCACCGTGTCGACGGCCTGCTGGGAATCGGCCGGCCTGGTATACGGATCAGCGGACGCGAGTCCTGCTGTGGTTGCCATCGGCGCTCCCAGCATCATCAGGCCGATCGCGAAGGCGTAAACGCGTTTCATCTCGTTGCCTCTTTTCTGGGGCCCGTTGGCCCCTCGGTGCCTCAGCGCGGTGACCGCGCGCATCCGCCGTCGTTCCCCGACGGACGCGATCCGGCCGCCACGTCGGGGCCGAGCGCCGCTGGATGACACTTGGTGCGGTGAACCAGTCGGTAAGCCCGTTGTATTCACACCAGTCACTACAGCCACTTTGACAACAGAGAAGAGTGTTGGCCAGGGAGCCGAAAGAGAATTTGTGAGAACGTGACCAGACGGTGACGGGACCGGCCAATCTCGTAATAGCCGTGAGGATTTCGCTGGCAGATGTGTTGCCGGGGCGTGATGTTGCCGTCGGGAACTCAGCGCCCGAAGGTGGCGCTGAAATCGGTCAGAGCCCGGCCCAGGACCGACGCCAGGCTGAGGACGCCGACCGCAACGATCGGCCAGAACGACATGAACCAGCCTTTCACCAGCGACACGAAGGGACCGACCAACGCCGCGGTACCGGCTGCGCCGATGCCACCCCACACCAGCGGGAAAATGTAGTAATTCACGCCGAACGGCACCGGCGGGCAGTCCTCGCCCTGGCAGACGTTGTCGGTGAAGGCGAACAGCCGCGTCGGCCAGGTGGTCATCGTGAGAGCGGCGATCAGCAACGCCAGCAGCACGAACATGGTGGCCACGTCCCAGGGGGCCAAGCGCAGCCGGATGACGCGGGGGCGTGATTCGTCGTACGACTGCGGCGCGTCGTCGCCCGTGTCGAGGGATTCATTCGGTGCAGCCACGCCAAGCATGCTTCCCGATGGCCGGGCATATCGCGACTCCACGCGGGGAGTCCGGTCACGTGTTGAGTGTGAATCAGGGCTTTGCCAGCGAGGTGACGGCGGAAAAATCGGACATTCTGCGCCCTGACTTCACTACCGAAGCCGTGGCCGCACACCAGACGAGAAACCCGGCGGGACTGCTGGACTACTGTCGATCTCCGTGGCAGCGGCCGATTTTCCCGGCCCGGGGTTGACTCCCGAGCAGATCAGCGCGATCGACGCAGCTCATCTGTGGCATCCCTACAGCACCATCGGCAGCGAAGCGATCCCGCCCGTCGTCGCCGTCGCCGCCCGCGGCGCCTGGCTGACGTTGATCCGGGACGGCCGCCCGATCGAGGTGCTCGATGCCATGAGTTCCTGGTGGACCGCGATACACGGCCACGGCCACCCGATGCTCGACACGGCCATGACCGCCCAGCTGCGCACGATGAACCACGTCATGTTCGGTGGCCTGACCCACGAACCGGCGGCCCGGCTGGCCCGGCTGCTGGTGCAGATCACCCCGCCGGGACTGGAAACGGTGTTCTTCAGCGATTCCGGTTCGGTGTCGGTCGAGGTCGCTGTGAAGATGGCGCTGCAGTACTGGCGCAGCCGAGGCCGGCCGGCCAAACACCGGCTGATGACCTGGCGCGGCGGCTACCACGGCGACACCTTTACCCCGATGAGCGTCTGCGACCCGGACGGCGGGATGCACTCGCTGTGGACCGACGTCCTGGCCGACCAGGTGTTCGCCCCGCAGGTGCCACGCGACTACGACGCCGCCTACAGCACAGCGTTTGAAGAGCAGCTCGTCGCGCACGCCGCCGAGCTGGCCGCGGTGATTGTCGAACCCCTGGTGCAAGGCGCCGGGGGTATGCGGTTTCATGATCCGCGTTACCTGGCAGACCTGCGCGACATCTGCACCCGTCACGACGTGCTGCTCATCTTCGACGAGATCGCCACCGGATTCGGCCGCACCGGCGCACTGTTCGCCGCCGACCACGCCGGTGTCAGCCCGGACATCATGTGCGTGGGCAAAGCCCTCACCGGCGGCTACCTCAGCCTGGCCGCGACACTGTGCACCACCGAAATCGCGCACACCATCAGCACCGGGTCGACGGGTGCACTGATGCACGGGCCCACCTTCATGGCCAATCCATTGGCCTGCGCGGTCTCGGTGGCCAGCGTCGAGCTGCTGCTCGCCCAGGACTGGCGGTCCCGAGTCAACGAGCTCGCCGTCGGCCTCACGGCCGGGTTGGAGCCGGCACGGGCGCTGCCCGGGGTGGTGGACGTGCGGGTGTGCGGCGGAATCGGAGTCATCGAGTGCGCCCGGTCCGTGGATCTGGCGGTGGCCACGCCGGCGGCGCTGCACTGCGGGGTGTGGCTGCGCCCGTTCCGCAACCTGGTCTATGCCATGCCGCCCTATATCTGCGGCCCCGCCGAGATCGAGCGAATCACCTCGGCGATGGTGCAGGTCGCGGGCCTCGTAGGCTGAACGCCATGCAGGCCCCCATCGAGACCTCGCCGCTGGCCTGGCTGGCGGCGGTGGAAACGCAGCGCCGCGCGGCCGGGCTGCGTCGCTCGCTGCGTCCCCGCCCCGCGGTGGGCACCGAGCTCGATCTGGCTTCCAACGACTACCTCGGACTGTCCCAGCACCCGGCGGTCATCGACGGGGGCGTGCAGGCGTTGCGAATATGGGGTGCCGGTGCGACGGGATCCCGCCTGGTCACCGGGGACACCGAATTGCACGCGCAGTTCGAGACCGAGCTCGCTGAGTACGTCGGCGCAGCTGCTGGATTGGTGTTCTCCTCGGGGTACACCGCCAACCTGGGAGCCGTGGTCAGCTTGTCCGGCCCGGGGACATTGCTGGTCTCCGACGCCTACTCGCACGCCTCCCTGGTGGACGCCTGCCGGTTGTCGCGGGCGCGCGTGGTGGTCACGCCCAGTCGCGACGTCGCGGCGGTGGATGCAGCGCTGGGGTCGCGCACCGAGGAACGCGCTGTCGTCGTCACCGACTCGGTGTTCAGCGCCGACGGGGCACTGGCCCCGCTGCGCGAGCTGCACGCGGTGTGCCGGCGGAACCAGGCGCTGCTGATCGTCGACGAGGCCCATGGGCTCGGCGTGCGGGGCGGGGGCCGCGGGCTGGTGCACGAGGTCGGACTGGCCGGTTCGCCCGACGTCGTGGTGACCACGACGTTGTCCAAGGCACTCGGCAGCCAGGGTGGGGTGGTGCTCGGTCCGGCCGAGGTGCGCGCACACCTGATCGATGCGGCGCGTCCGTTCATCTTCGACACCGGCCTGGCGCCGGCAGCGGTGGGTGCTGCGTTGGCGGCATTGCGACTCCTCAAGACGGAAACCTGGCGACCAGACGCAGTGCTTGCTCATGCAGCAGAGCTGGCCCGGGTCTGCGCTGTCCAGCAGGTCCCGCAGTCGGCTGTGGTGTCGGTGATCCTGGGCGATCCGGAGGTGGCGGTGGCCGCGGCGGCGGCGTGCCTGGACGCCGGGGTCAAGGTGGGCTGCTTCCGGCCGCCGACGGTGCCGGCCGGCACGTCGCGACTGCGACTGACCGCCCGGGCGTCGCTGAGCGTCGAGGAATTGGAGTTGGCGCGGCGCGTGCTCGCCGATGTGCTGCAGGCGCGCGCTTGACCGTTCTGGTCGTCACCGGGACCGACACGGGTGTCGGGAAAACGGTTGCCACCGCCGCCCTGGCGTCGCACGCCCGCCAGGCCGGTATCGATGTCGCGGTGTGCAAGCCCGCCCAGACCGGCATCCGCGACGGTGACGACGACCTCGCGGAGATCCGCAGGCTGTCCGGGGTGACCGAACTTGCCGGGCTGGCGCGCTACGAGTTGCCGATGTCACCGATGGCCGCGGCCCAGCAGGCGGGTCTGCAGTTGCCCACCCGTGACCAGGTGCTGCGTCTGATCCGCGACCTGGACCGCCCCGGACGTCTGACCCTGGTCGAAGGCGCCGGTGGACTGCTCGTTGAACTCGCAGCCGGTGGCGTCACCCTGCGCGACCTCGCCGTCGATCTGTGCGCCGCGGTCCTGGTCGTGGTCCGCGCCGGTCTGGGCACCCTAAACCACACCGCATTGACGTTGGAAGCGCTTGCGGCACAGCATATTTCGTGCGCTGGTCTGGTGATCGGCAGCTGGTCGGCGCAACCGGGGCTGGTGGAAACAACCAATCGGGAAGCGCTGAACCAACTGGCTACTGTTCGCGCGGTGCTGCCCGCCGGAGCCGCGTCGCGCGCCGACTTCGCCGCCATCAGCACTACCGCGTTCGATGCCGCATGGGTACGAAATCTGTTGCGCTGATGGCCCATTCGATCGAGCTGCTGTTCGACCCCGACACCGAGGACGTCCTCCGCAGGATGTGGGACGACCTGGCGGCCTCGAGCGTCGACGTCCGCATCCCGCCGGGCCGTCCGCATGTCACCGTGGTGGTCGCCGAACGCATCGACCCCATCGTCGACGAACTGTTGCGACCCGTCGCGCGGCGGTTGCCGTTGCGCTGCTTGATCGGTGCGCCGGTGTTGTTCGGCGGGGACCCGGTGGTGCTGACCCGGCTGGTGGTGCCCAGCCGGGAGCTGCTGCGGCTGCATGCCGAGGTGCACCGGTTGTGCAACGCGCACCTGATCCCGATGCCCAACAGCCTGCCTGGACAGTGGACCGCGCACGTCACGTTGGCCCGCCGGGTCGGTAGCGCCCAACTGGGGCAGGCGCTGCCCCTGGTGACCCGGCCACCGCAGCTGGTCGGTCAGTTCGCCGCGCTACGCCGCTGGGACGGCGACCAGCGGGTCGACTACCTGCTCGGTTAGCGGACCGTCCGCGATCGTGGGGCTCCTGCGTCAGGCGTACTCGTCCCGAAGCCGGGTATCCGCGAGGCAGGTGGTACGGCAGTCCGGAATGTCAGGACCACTCAGCCCTCGGCGGTCCTGAAACCGGCTGCCGGGGGCGCTCCAGGCGACGTTCTACGACGCGGATTAGGGTTTTTGGTATGGCCGGAGAAGCTGCGCAGGATCTCGCGTCGCTTCTCGGCGACCTGGCGGTCCACATGCAGGGTCAGACCGACGTCGGTGAGACCCTTGCCGCGATCGTCGAGGGCGCGGTCGCGCTGGTGCCGGGCACTCGGTGGGCCGGGATTTCACTCATCGAGGCAGGCGCGGTGCGCGCTGAAGTTCCGACCGATCCACGGGTCGCCGAACTGGACGAGATGCAGACCGCACTGAATGAAGGACCGTGCCTGGACGCGCTACGAGAGCACCACACAGTGCTCGTCGACGATTTGAGCAGCGAGAAACGGTGGCCGCGCTACGCCCGGGCGGCACGGGACCGGGGCATGGGTAGCGTCCTGTCGTTCCAGCTGTTCGTCAACCAGCAGAACCTGGGCGCGCTCAATCTGTACGCCGCCGAAGCCGGAGTGTTCGGCGAAGATTCGGTCCACATAGGACTCGTGCTGGCCCAGCATGCCTCGATAGCGCTCGCCGGCTCCGCCGCCGCCACCCACTTCGACGCGGCCTTGACCACCCGTGACATCATCGGCCAAGCCAAAGGCATCATCATGCAGCGGATGAATCTCACTGGCCTGCAGGCATTCAACTTACTCATCAAGACGTCGCAGCGCGGAAACATCAAACTCATCGAGATAGCGCGGTGGATCGTCGAACAGCACGAGGCGGGACTGGACCGTCCGTCCTGAGGCGTCCGCGGCAGCGGCATGATCGTGACAGCGATCGCGCGTTACGCCTGCGCGCACGCCTGTTCCACTCTGGCGCGCCGATTCTCGATGGCGCGGCCCAGCTCCTGCTGCAGCACCGGCCTGCCCATCACGAATTGAGCGAGATGCTCGCGATCTAGTTGCAGCGCGGTCACTTCGCCGATCGCCCGTGCGTCGGCCAGATTGGGCTGACGGGTCAGCGCGGTCGCACCGAGGAACGAACCTTCGTCCATGGTGCCGATCACCACGGGCGATCCGTCGTCGGCGACCGCGGTCAACCGCACGCTGCCCTCGATAAGGAACGTCATGCTCGACGGCACCCGATCAGCGTGTTCGACGATCTCGTCGGCCGCGTACCGCACGATCCTGCCGTACGTGCCCAACGCCTGCCGGTCGTTCTGGGTCAGGCGCAACGCAGGTGCCACCACCGTGCGCAACGCCCAGTCGACCCTTTCCGGCGTCGAATAGTCGTCGTCCTGTTCGTCGAGGCGCAACCCCTCGCGGCGGGCGGCGTACCACAACCAGCGCAGAAAGGTGGCTTGCGCTGCGGAGTCGTCGGCCGGTGAGCGCAATCCGATGGTGACGCGGTACTGGCCGGTGCCGATGGGCAGGGCGGTGCTGTCGAAGTCGGTCCGGCGCTGCGGCAGCGCATCGGCGGTCCGGGTCAGCAGCGCGCACACCCGTTCCGGCGGGTCGGCCGCCGCGAACGCGGCGGTGATGACCAGCATGTGAGCACCGGCCGGCCGGCTCAAATTGGTGAACGACGTCGTGGCCAGCACCGAGTTCGGAGTGATCTGCAGTCCCTGGCCGGTCTGGATGTGCACGGAACGCCAGTTTGCCTCGATGATGCGCCCGCGCGCGGCCGGGGTGTCCAGCCAGTCACCGATGCGGAACGGCTGTTCGAACAACATGAACAGACCCGACACGATCTGGCCGACGGAATTCTGCAGCATCAGGCCGATGACCACCGACGTCACGCCCAGCGCGGTGAAGATACCGCCGACGCGCACTCCCCAGACGTAGGAAAGGATGACCGCCAGCCCCACGCCGATCAGCAGGAATCGGGTCACGTCCAGGAAGATGTCCGGCACCCGCCTGCGCCACGACCCCTGCGGGGCCCCCTCGAACACGGTCGCGCTGAGCCCGGAGAGCAGCAGCACCAGCAGTACGAAGCCGAAGACCGTGGCCAGCAGTCGAACCGAGGGGACGTCGGCGGGCAGCTTCGCGACCTGGACCAGCAGCACCAACAGTGCCCCCAGCGGCACCAGGTAGCTGCGCAGCAGCAACACCGGCCGGGCCAGTGGGCTGGCGCCGCGGACCAGGCTGTGGTGCCACTCGGTCAGTGCGATCAGCAGCAGCGGAAGACCGACCACCAGTGCGGTGGCCCACCAGAGGAATGACGTGTCAGTGCTGGTCATCAGAGTCCTCCGACAATTTCCAGATCTGCACGTCCCGGCCGCCGACGCTGACCACGCCGGCTTCGGTGAACTGCCGGATGTCGCGCATCGCCTCGTACACCTGAGAGGTCACGTAGATCCCCGACCGTGTGGTGCTGCCACGCACGCTGTGGGCCAGATTGACCGCCGCGCCCCACATGTCGTAGACGATGCTGGACCGCCCGACCAGCCCGCTGATGACGTGACCGGTGTTGATGCCGGCGCGCAGCGACACGTGGTAACCGGTCTTGCTGTTGAACCGCTCGATGATGGCCTGCATCTCCACCGCGAACTCGACGGTGCGGTGCACGCTGTCCAGTCGCGGGAAATTCAGTCCGCAACTGGCCAGGTAACCGTTGTGCAGTGTTCGAATCGGTTCCACGCCAAGCGCTTCCGCTGCTGCATCGAGCTCCTGGATGAGGTCGTCGACGATGCCGACCAATTCGTTTCCGGACAGGTGGTTGGAAACTTCGTCCAGTCCGACGAAGTCGGCGAAGATGACAGTGACGTCCTGATGTTCCTGCGCGATGGTCTGTTCGCCCTCGCGGTATCGCTGGGCAACCGGCTCGGGCATCAGCGACCCCAGCAACCGGTCGTTCTCCTTGCGCTGCTCCGAGAGCAGCTCTTCCTTGATCTGCAGGTTGTGGCTCATGTCGTTGAAAGCCTCGGTCAGTTCGCCGATCTCGTCGCGTGATGTCACCGGTATGGCGACGTCGTAGTTGCCTGCGCTGATCTGATGGGTTCCGGCCTGCAACCGCCGGATGGGTCTCACGAAGATCTGGGCTACCAGCAGTGCCCCCACGCATATCACGAAAACCATTGCCGCAGTAGCGATTACGATTGTCTTGGTGAGCGAGAGGAACCGGGCGTTAGCTTCGGAGGTCTCTCGCGACGCGAGTATCGTCCAGTGCAGGTCGGAATTCGGCAGCGAGAGCGGGGCGTACGCGACCAGTTCGCGCCGGCCCAGATAATCTCTGTCAATCATGGTGCCGGTGTCGCCGCGCTGCGCGGCACGCACCGCGTCGGTCGCCACCGGCTGAACCAGTGTCGTTCCGCGCCAACGCATCGCCTCTTCGATGGTGTCGGGCCGCGTGCCTGCCGCTATCGCCTCGGTCTGGTACTGCTGCGGGTCTTCCAGGAACAACCGCGAGTCCGAGCGCATCAGGCTGTCCGGGCCGGCGAGGTAGGTTTCACCGGTCTTGCCCATTCCGGCGGCCAGCCAGTTGCGGTCGGCGGTCATGATGCGGTTCACCTTGGCGATCGGGAGCGGCAGCGCCAGCACCCCCGCGGCCTTACCGGGCGTTCCGATCGGCGCCACCAGCCATGCGACGGGTTGGCCGAGTTGCGCCGCATAGGGTTGAAAGTCGGTGATCCACACGAAATTCGATGAGTTCGCACCCATCGCCCGCTCGAAGGCGCCGCGCAGATTGGACTGACGGTACGGGCCGGTGGCGATGTTGCTGCCGAGCGAGGGATTCTTGCGCACGCTATAGACGACATTGCCGCGCGCGTCGAGCAACAATGCATCCCGGTACTCGAAGCGGGTTGCGATTTCGCGGAAGTACTCGTTGAAGCGGGCGTTGGCCGCCGACCAGGCGCTGCCGTCGCCGGCGTCGTCGAGCGCTGAGGCATTCGGCGCCACCGTGTAATGGGCCTGCAGGTACCGCTGTGCGTTGCTGGCGGGCAGCAGGGCATCGAGGTCCAGTTTGGTGCCGGTCGCGCTTTCGACCGGCTTGATCACCCGATCGTTGTAGTAGGTGACCAGTGCCTGCTGCTGTGCGGGATCCACGGGTGCGTTCGCGAGTTGGTCGAAACCCGCGGTGAACGCCTGAACCGCCTCCAGTGCCGTCGTCCCGCGGCTGTAGATCACCAGCGAATTGGCCAGATCGGAGAACAGCGTCTCCACGGCTCGCTTCTGCGACTCGCGCAACTGTGTCATCCGGTCCGAGGCCGACGGTAACAGCGCGTTGCGCGCGGCGATGTATCCGACCACCCCGATCACGCCCAACGACATCAAGCTGGCGACCAGCAACATCGCCATCACCTTGGATTGCAGACTGAACCACGACGCGACGTGCGGGCGCCGCCATCGTCGGCCGGTCGGGGGCGGGTCGCCCGCAGCAATCTCTTCGGTCGAACTCGGCGAGGTCAATGAGGTTCCTTTCCCTTGCCGCTCACCCTCTCAACCACCAAACAGCAAATACAAGCCCATGAAGGTGTAACCAACCATGACCAGCATCATGGTGAGCTGACCGGTGAGCTGGTGGTCTTTGGGGAGCAGACGTAACGCTTTGTCGTGCGCTGCGATGACCGCCACGATGTGACCCGTGACCACGCACGCCACCTTGATCGTCGACAGCACCGCCGGATGCATCGACAACACGTAAGCGACGTGCTGGTCGGCCAGCCCGAACGGATTCCAGCCGCGTCCCAGCGGATCGGCGAGCGCGATGACGGCCTGCTGTCCACGCTCCACCAGGTAAGTGAGGTAGTGCGCAAAGATATAGCCCACCACGATCGGGATCAACGAGTGCGCCAGCTGCCCGGGCAACTCGCGGCGCTGCCCGGCGTCCACCCCGCCGGTCGCGCGTGCCGCCAGCGAAAAGGTAAGCGCGACAATCGAAATGAAGATGATCAACCCGGCTGTCCGCAGCGCGGAGGAGGTCAGCGTCTCCGGCACGCCGTGCATACCGCGGGCGATGCCGTCCGCGAAATTCCGCCAGGCCGGCGCCGCCGAGAAACTGTCGAAGGCGGTGGAGCCGAGCAACACCGACAGCACCATCACCACTCCCGGGCGCACCGGCAGTGACGGCAGGTGGTCGAACGGGTTGCCGATCACGATCTTGCCGGTTTCGGTGTTGCGCCAGAACGGGCACAGTCGCGACACCGCCATGCTGTACACGCCGAACGGGTCGGCCCGGGCCAGGAAGCGCTGCCCGCACAGCCACGCCCCGACGAACAGCACCACCGCATAGATCAGCAACCATGTCTTCACCGCGGTCAACGAAGCTGGATCCGGGCTCGCCAGTTCCATCCAGACGAATGCGAACAACCCGATCGCGGCCGGACGGTACCCCCAGCTCTCCGGATAAGCCAGTCGGGTTCGACGCAGGCGCTCCGGCAGGCAGCGTCGCACCAGCAGATACACCGTGCGCACCGGGGAGACAACTCGCCAGACCGGGCCGAAGGACAGCGACAGCGCGACCAACCCGACCCACAGCAACACATAGAACGCCCCGAGCAGGCCGTTGGCCTGCGTCTGCGGACCCCACAGCCCGGAGGCCAGCACCCAGCAGGCGAACAGCAACGCCAGACCGGCAGCCACCCACCGGGTGATGCGGGCATCGACCACGGCGGTCACCGCATCCGGTAACGGACGACCCGGTTTGGCCGGATCGAACCGCGGCCGCTTCCAGGCCAGCGCGACCAGGGCGAAGGTGAACGTCAGCGCCCAGGCCGCGCCGATGAGGGCGAACGTGTACGGAACCGGGAGATCGTTGGACCCGCCGAGGCCGTGCGCGAGCACCGACGCCGAGCGGCTGTCGGTCACGGTTGGACTTGGATGGTCGCGATCGTCTTGTGCAGGTGGTGTGACTCCACGTCGACGCTGCCGGGCACGTCAACGCTGAACTGGAACGTCTGGTTCGGCGCGGCCGCGACCTGGAACCTGTGGTCGGGGACCGAGTGGACGTGCAGCTCGTCGGTGGCGTCACTGGTGACGTGCAGGGTGATCTGCTGCTTGACCTTGGCCTGCAGGGTGGCGTTGGTCGGGGAGATCTGTCCGTTGGCGATGGTCACGTTGAGTTCCAGCGCCGCCGGGGCGGAATTGCTCGTCGAATTGCCACCGCAGGCGATCAGCGCCGACATGAGCAACCCCGCCCACGCCGCGGCGAGGGCACGCTTGACTGTCATCGAGCTATGCCGCTTCAGGAAGGGGGTGCTTTTCCTCTTCCGGCTGCCGGGGCTTGGTGGTCTCGTTGTTGATCCGGCCGGCGCCCCACGTCAGCGCCGTGATCACCATCAGGGTGAAGATCAGCACCAGGATCGAGCCTCCGGTGAACAGCCATTCGGGCGCGTTCGGGTCGCGTTCGCGCTGCAGGATGGTGTTCTCCAGGACGAACGGCCGGGTGATGACCGGCTGGGCGGGCACCTCCGGTGCAGGAATCGCCTCGTCGGCCGGTTCATAAATCGGCACCGCGGTCATGGTGTAGCCGTCATGCACGCGCAACAGCGTCTTCCACGAACCCCATACCGGGATGGGTTTGGTGGTGCGGTAGTGCCCGGGACCCACCTTCTCGAGCCGGTTGATGACCAGACCGCGGTCGTTGACCATTTTTCCCTGCCACGATGTGGTCGACAGCCAATAGGGCTCGTCCTGGATCAGGTCCGGCGGGTTGATCAGCACGTCCGCCGAAACCATCCGTTTGCCGGGTTCGCCGGGCAGGTCGGTGAGCGTGATGGTCGCGGTGTTCTGGCTCGGGATGACGATGTGCAACCCGTTGGCCACCGCCACTCCGATGACCAGAACCGTGGCGGCGACGAATCCGATGCCGATGGCACGGCCGGGCAGTTTCTGCCCGGTCAGCACCATTCCGGTCATCGCTCCGCAGACGCCCATCAGCACCGCGACCGGCACTGCCATCGCCAGGGCCTCGCCCCACATGCTGACCGGCCACGGGTAGTGATAGACGGCGCCGATCCAGAGCGACTCCAGCCACAGGCCCACGGTGCCCACCAGCAGGCCGGTGACCGCGCCGAACACGATGGGACGCTTCAACAGCGGGGTGAGCGCCAGGATCTCGACCACCAGCGCGGGGCCGAGGTACAGCGGGAACCAGTTCAGTGGTGCGCCAAGGACGGGACCGACCGTGAAGGCCACCGCGCCGCGCAGCGCGATCGCGAACAGCGCTGCGATGATCGCCGCGCCCTTCCCCAGCGTCATGCGCGCCACGATCAGCGCGAGCGCCGCGACGCCGGCGATCATCATCGGTTGGAATACCAGGCGGAACTGCGGGACGCCGAAGTCGAACTCGATCTGATACACCGACAGGCCGATCAGCAGTCCACCGCAGGACAGGTAACGCAGGAACCGGACGAACGGCTTCTCCGGCGGCGCGTCGGGCAGCGCCCGCCCGCCTTCGTACTCGAGCATGAGCACGGAGAACAGGGACAGGCCCGCCCCACCGATCATCATCAGGTGGGTGGGACCCCACAGAGTGACGTCCTGGCCGAAGATGCGGTGCCAGATGTCGTCAAGCGGAAAACCGAACAAGGCGTACATGCCACAACCGGCCATCAAGATGCCGCCGACGGGGGCGTGCCAGTGTTCGGTGATCCGCACCGGGGCGGGACCGGGCTTGTCGAACGGGAGCGCGATCGCGGTCATGCCGGCCAGGAAGATGCCGAACAACCCGATAATGATGAAGTAGTGCGCCGGGTTTGCCAGCGGACCGGGGTCGCGACCTTCACCGATGTGCCAGCTGACGTCCCAGATGAAGCCGAACAGCGCGCAGATGATGGACGTGGTGTATACCAACACCGGCAGTGCCACCCAGGCCGGACGCTTGAACTTGACGCCGAGCCAGTTGGCGAACTTGTCCAGCCAACTGATCCGGTGGGTGCGATGAGCCCAACCAATACCCAGCATGATCAGCGTGATCACCAGTGCGGCAACTGACAGGCCGATGACCTGATTCAGTTCCGCACCGCGTGCTGCCGGCGCCTCCGCCACAACTGCCATTTCCATCGCGATCGCCTCCCGTTTTGCGCCGCTGATTAGGACGAATCTTTAATGCCCCATTGCAACACTGGTCAATCCTGCTTTTCGCTCGAGCTTCGCCGGTTCCGCATTGCGATATACAACACCACGCCTACGACAATCAACGCAGGAGTCAGTGCCGGAATCGCCAGCCAGACCCCGTGGTCAGCCAGGTAGATGACGTTTTCGTCGGTCATAGTGGTTCTCTACCCTGCCGGATGGACTTGTATCCCGGCAACTGTGTCAGTGCGGCACTGCGAGCCCGCTCCGGGTCCGCCGGGGCCGGGACCGTTAACCTAGCCTGAACATCTTTCGATTCGGGCCGCCGCGGCCGGAACGCGCGCGGGCCCGATCAAGAAGCAGGGGAGTACCTGGTGACCCAAGCGCCAATTCGACCGTCTACCGAGGCCGGCCTGGATCGCGACGCCGACGCGGACATCCTGGCCGTCGCCCGCCGGCAGGTGCTGGAGGGCGGTGCGGGGCTCAGCAAGGACCAGGTGCTGCAGGTGCTGCAGTTGCCCGATGACCGGCTCGAGGAGCTGCTGGCCCTGGCTCACGAGGTGCGGATGCGCTGGTGTGGTCCCGAGGTCGAGGTGGAGGGCATCATCAGCCTCAAGACCGGCGGCTGCCCGGAGGACTGCCACTTCTGTTCCCAGTCGGGTTTGTTCAAGTCGCCGGTGCGCAGTGCTTGGCTGGACATCCCCAGCCTGGTGGAGGCCGCCAAGCAGACCGCGAAGTCCGGGGCCACCGAATTCTGCATCGTGGCCGCGGTGCGCGGACCCGACGAGCGGTTGCTCGCCCAGGTCGCAGCCGGCATCGAGGCGATTCGTAACGAGGTGGAGATTCAGATCGCCTGCTCGCTGGGCATGTTGACGGCCAAGCAGGTGGATCGGTTGGCGGCGATGGGGGTGCACCGTTACAACCACAACCTCGAGACCGCACGGTCGTTCTTCACCAATGTCGTCACCACCCACACCTGGGAAGAGCGCTGGCAGACGCTGTCGATGGTGCGCGACGCCGGCATGGAGGTGTGCTGCGGCGGGATCTTGGGCATGGGCGAAACGCTGGAACAACGCGCCGAGTTCGCCGCCGACCTGGCCGAGTTGAACCCCGACGAGGTGCCGCTGAACTTCCTCAATCCGCGGCCCGGCACGCCGTTCGGTGACCTGGAAGTGTTGCCGGCCAGCGAAGCGCTCAAGGCGGTCGGTGCGTTCCGGCTGGCGTTGCCGCGCACGATGCTCCGGTTCGCCGGCGGCCGCGAGATCACTCTGGGCGACCTCGGCGCCAAGCAGGGCATCCTGGGCGGGATCAATGCGGTGATCGTCGGCAACTACCTGACCACGCTCGGCCGGCCCGCTGAAGCCGACCTCGAGTTGCTCAACGACCTGCAGATGCCGCTCAAGGCGCTCAACGCAAGTCTGTAATGGGCCGCGATCTGCCGGACCCGGTGGGGGCGGGCGTCTACAACGTCTATACCGGTGTGCAAGCCGGCACCGCGGTGCCCACCGCAGCCGAACTGGGCCTGGAACCGCCCCGGTTCTGCGCCGCGTGCGGGCGGCGGATGATCGTGCAGGTTCGGCCCGACGGTTGGTGGGCCAAGTGTTCGCGGCACGGACTGGTGGATTCTGCCGACCTGGACGTGCAGCGCTGACAGCTCACATGGCTCTGGCTGTGCCGGCGCAGCCGTGGGCCGGCGTCACCGACGCACTGTGGCCCGCAATCGGTGGCGTCGTCGACGGTGCCGCCCCCGGGCGCAGAGGCGCTCGCCTCGCGCGACCGTCCCCGAAATGCCGGCAAATGGGGCTGATGAGCGCACATATGAGGGCGCTGGGGACCGGCAAAGGCCCGGAGCCGACGACGCCGCGCCCCCAGGCTGATACCGCGACAACGATATGCTCGCGGGGCGTCTGCGATCGGAGGTGAGTGCAGGTGATGGACGGAGTGGCGGTGACGCCGCAGCAGCCGTCGGGTGCGGATCCCGGCCGGGTCGCGCCGCGGACCACGCGCCGGCGCGCGCTGCTGACCGTGGTGGCTGTCCTGACGGCGGCCGGCGTGCTCGTCGGCGCGCTGTGGGCGTGGATTGCTCCGGCTGTCCACGCCGTGGTGGCCGTCACCCGCAAGGGCGAGCGGGTGCACGAATACCTGGGCGGCCTGGACGGTGAGCCGCGGAACTTCTTCATCGCGCCGATGCTCTTGGTGAGTTTGCTGGGGGTCGTCGCGGTAGTGGCCGCGGTGGCGGCGTGGCAGTGGCGCGACCATCGCGGTCCGCAGATGGTCGCCGCGCTGTGCCTCGGACTGGTCGGCGCGGCCGCGGTCGCTGCCGGGGTCGGGGCGCTGCTGGTCCACGTGCGTTACGGTGCGTTGGATTTCGACAGTGTTCCGTTGTCGAAGGCCGACCACTCGCTGACCTACGTGACGCAGGCGCCCCCGGTGTTCTTCGGCCACTCGGCTGCGCACATCGTGGTCACCCTGCTCTCACCGACCGCGACGGTGGCCCTGGTCTATGCGGTGCTGGCGGCCGGGACGATCCGCGACGACCTGGGCGGCTACCCGCCGCAGCACCGGGTGCACTGGGTTGCGCCGATGCCCCCGGCGGGACCCCCGCCCGCTCCGAAGCCGATGACCCCGCAGGGCCCGCTGACGTAAGAACTAGAGCGGCCGGCGGTGGATCTTGCGGCCGGTGATCACTTTGGCCGCGATCACACCGAGCCGCGCCATGCCGGCATAGGTCATCGGGTTGAACATCGTGGGCCACGTCGTACGCACCAGGTGGTCGGTCAGCGGCCGGTCGGCGAACCGGTCGATCAACCAGCGCAGTGCCATGGGCGCCGACAGCGGGTGTAGGAACATGTGCTCGTTGAACGCATCCCGGTGGTAGGTGACGCTGGCGCCACCGGCGATGTAGGTCTCGGCGAGCTCGTCGATGTCGTCGACGGCGATCAGATAGTCGTGGACGGCCTGCACGATCAGCACCGGCGGGGTGGGGATGGCCGCCCCGAGCTTGATGTTGTCGAAGACGTGCACCACCGCCGGTCTGGACAGTGTCTGTTCCAGCGGTTCGTCGAGGTAGTCGCCCATGTTCTTGTGCGCCATCTTGACGACGGCTTCCACCGTGGTCATCGTCTCCAGCCGGTCGAGCAGGGCACGTCCCTCTTCGCTGGTGTGCTCCTTGATCACCGCGTCCAGACCGGGGTAGGTGTGCGTGAGCGCGGCGACCACCAGGGAGGGCAGACCGGCGAACAGGCCACCGTTGAGCCTGCGGAACGTATTGCCCAGGTTGCCGACGGGGGAGCCCAGGACCGCCCCGACGATGTTCAACTCGGGGGCGTATTCACCGCACATCTCGGCTGCCCACGCGCTGGCCAGCCCGCCGCCGGAGTAACCCCACAGGCCGATCGGCGCCGACGGCGACAAACCGAGCCGCTCGGTGTTCAGCGCCGCGCGCAGCCCGTCCAGGATGCGGTAACCGGGTTCGAACGGCACGCCCCAGGCGCCGCGCAAACCTTCGTGGTCGGGCACCGAAACCGCCCAGCCTTCTGCCACAGCCGCGGTGATCAGCAGCAGCTCGAGTTGACTGATGGATCCGAGCGCCTTCGCCCGCCGCCGCAGCGCATACGACGGAAAGCAGCGCGACGCCACCGCGTCGATGGCGCACTGGTAGGACAGCACCGGCGTCGTCTTGCCGGGCGCCACCTCCGCCGGGACGAGCACCGTGGTCACCGTCGCCTCGGGGTTGCCGTTCAGATCAGTGGTGCGGAAGAGCAACTGGACAGCCGTCATGGACTGCGGGATCAGGCCCATGAAGGCCAGTTCGACGTCGCGCGAACGCAGCACGGTCCCGGGTTCGGCGTGCTGGAAGCCGGGGGGCGGCTGATAGAACGGGTCGTCGGACGGCAGCAGCGGGCGGGTCTTGCGCTGCAACTCCTCGTGCGGAGCGCGGCCGATCCATTCCGCACCCGTTGCGCCTGCCACATTGGCCAGCTCCACCATCAAGGCTCCCTTCGAGGCCGATCGGCTTCGGTGTACGCGTGCCACCGGCCCCGATACCGCGGGATGGGCGCGCCGTCAGCCTGTCGAAGCGCAGCGTTGATGCTCACTCTGCGCCAGTAGCTTCTTAAACAACTCTTAAAGACAGTACAGGCCGGTTACGCCGATCCGAAGTCAGCACGCCGTGGTGCCCGTCACAAGGCTGCTCAGCCGGGCGGCCGCAGCGCGGCGAACTCGTCGGTGACCCGCAGCCGGGAGTCGGTGAATCGGTACAGCGCCGCTGGGCGGCCGCCGCTGCGTCCGGACTGGGCGATGGTGCCGGTCTGGGTGATGACCTTACGGCGGGCCAGCACCCGCTGCAGGTTGGTCGCATCGACCTGATGGCCCAGGGCGGCACCGTAGATATCGCGCAAGGTGGACAACGCGAATTCCTTCGGCGCCAGGGCAAATCCGATGTTCGTGTACGACATCTTGGCCACCAGTCGGGTGCGGGCGTGCGCCACCATCGGGCCGTGGTCGAACGCCATCTCCGGTAACGAGTTGACCGGGTGCCAGCGGGTGTCGGGCGGCAGTTCCGGCGTGGCAGGGGAGGGCACCAGACCCAGGAAGGTGGAGGCGATCATCCGGGTGCCCGGCACGCGCTCGGGGTCGGAGAACACGGCCAGTTGTTCCAGGTGCGAGATTTCGCGCAGATCCACTTTCTCGGCGAGTTGGCGACGAACCGAGGTGGTCATGTCCTCGTCGTTGCGCAACCGGCCGCCGGGCAGTGACCACGCACCCTGTTGCGGTTCCTGTGCGCGCTGCCACAGCAGGACGTTCAACTGCGGTTTTTGTGCCTGTAACCCCTTTGCAGTGCTGCCGGCACCCAGTGAAACCTGGAACACGACGGCAAGCACTTCGTGTGCGGTGCTACCATGAGGCATGTTTTCGATTATAAGTCGAAAACCTCCGGGTGCGAAAGGAGCCCCCATGACGGTCTTGAATCGCATGGACATCGCCGATGAGCTGGCAGCCCGCATCGTCAGCACGGCGACCGGCTACACCGGGATCGAGGGCGACGCGCAGTGGGCTGCCGAGATCCGCCGCCTGGCGCGGCTGCGCGGTGCGACCGTCCTGGCCCACAACTACCAGCTGCCGGCGATCCAGGACGTCGCCGACCACGTGGGGGACTCGCTGGCCCTGTCCCGCATCGCGGCCGACGCGCCTGAGGACACCATCGTGTTCTGCGGGGTGCACTTCATGGCCGAGACCGCCAAGATCCTGAGCCCGGCCAAGACGGTACTCATCCCGGATCAGCGCGCCGGGTGCTCGCTGGCCGATTCGATCACCGCCGACGAACTGCGCGCCTGGAAAGCCGACCATCCCGGGGCGGTCGTGGTCTCCTATGTCAACACCACCGCAGAGGTCAAGGCCCTCACCGACATCTGCTGCACGTCGTCCAACGCGGTCGAGGTGGTGGCCTCCATCGACCCCGACCGCGAAGTGCTGTTCTGCCCCGACCAGTTCCTGGGCGCCCACGTGCGCCGGGTGACGGGTCGGGAGAACCTGCATGTGTGGGCCGGCGAATGCCACGTGCACGCCGGGATCAACGGTGACGAGCTCACCGAGCAGGCCCGCGCCAACCCGGACGCGGAGCTGTTCGTTCATCCCGAGTGTGGTTGCGCCACTTCGGCTTTGTATCTGGCCGGGGAAGGAGCTTTCCCGGCCGACCGAGTCAAGATCCTATCCACCGGCGGAATGCTGGACGCCGCCCACCAGACCCACGCCCGCAAGGTGCTGGTGGCCACCGAGGTCGGCATGTTGCACCAACTACGCAGGGCCGCACCGGAAGTCGAGTTCCAGGCGGTCAACGACCGCGCGTCGTGCAAGTACATGAAGATGATCACCCCGGCCGCACTGTTGCGCTGCCTGCTGGACGGCGCCGACGAAGTCCACGTCGACCCGGACATCGCGGCGGCGGGGCGCCGCAGCGTGCAGCGGATGATCGCGATCGGCCAGCCGGGCGGTGGCGAATGACGACTGGCCCGGTCTGGCAGGACTCCGCCGACGTCGTGGTGATCGGCATGGGCGTCGCGGGACTGGCCGCCGGGCTGGCCGCGCACCGCGCGGGAGGCCGCGTCGTGGTCCTCAACAAAGCGACGCAGACGCGGGCGGTGACCGCCACCCACTACGCCCAGGGCGGCATCGCGGTGGTACTGCCGGACAACGACGACTCGGTCGACGCCCACGTCGCCGACACCCTGGCCGCGGGCGCGGGCCTGTGCGACCCTGAGGCGGTGTATTCGATCGTCGCCGACGGCTACCGGGCGGTGACCGAATTGGTCTGCGCGGGAGCACGATTCGACGAGGTGGTGCCGGGCCGGTGGGATGTTACCCGCGAAGGCGGGCACTCGCGACGACGCGTCGTGCATGCCGGCGGGGATGCGACCGGCGCTGAGGTGCAGCGCACCCTCGATCATGCGGCCCGCCTGCTGGACATCCGCAACGGCCACGTCGCACTGCGGGTGCTGCACGACGGTGACGCGGTCACCGGGGTGCTGGTCGGGCGTGCCGATGGTTGCGGCATCATCCATGCGCCGTCGGTGATATTGGCCACCGGTGGCCTCGGGCATCTCTACAGCGCGACCACCAACCCGGTCGGTTCCACCGGTGACGGCATCGCATTGGCATTGTGGGCCGGCGCGGCGATCGCCGACCTCGAATTCATCCAATTCCACCCGACGATGCTCTACACCCCCGACGGCGGGGGCCGGCGACCGCTGATCACCGAGGCGATCCGCGGTGAAGGCGCGAAACTGATTGACAAACAAGGCAATTCGATCACCGCCGGTATCCACCCGATGGGCGACCTGGCCCCGCGCGACGTCGTCGCCGCGGCCATCGACGCGCGGCTGAAAGCCACCGGCGAGCCGTGCGCCTACCTCGATGCCCGAGCCATCGCCGGCTTCCCGGCACGGTTCCCGACGGTCACCGCCGCGTGCCGCGCGGCCGGCATCGACCCGGTGCGCCAACCCATCCCGATCATTCCGGGCGCACACTACAGCTGCGGCGGCGTCGTCACCGACGTCTACGGCCGGACCGAACTGCCCGGATTGTTCGCCGCCGGGGAAGTGGCGCGCACCGGCATGCACGGCGCCAACCGGTTGGCCTCCAACAGCCTGCTGGAAGGTCTGGTGGTCGGCGCACGGGCCGGCACTGCCGCCGTCGCACACGCGGCGGCAGCGGGGCATCCGCGCGCGAAGCTGCCCGCACCGATCGTCCACACCGCGCCCGAGCGCGCCGACCTGCAGCAGGCGATGAGCCGGGATGCCTCGGTGGTCCGCGACGCCCCCGGGCTGCAGGCGCTGGCCGGGAAGCTGGGCGCCGCACCGGTCCGGGATGTGACAGACCGGCGCGGCGCCGAGGACGTCGCCCTGGCGCTGGCCGCCCGGACGGTCACCGCCGCCGCGCTGGCCCGCGCCGAAAGCCGCGGATGCCACCACCGCGCCGAACATCCGTCGGCCGCCACCGAGACCGGGCGCAGCATTCTGGTCCGGCTGGCCTTCGACGGCGAGCAGCCGACCGATTCTGTCCAGGTCGAAGCGTTGGCGGCGGTGGGCTGATGATGCTGGACGACGCCGAGCTGATCGACGCTCGGGAGACCATCCGACGGGGCCTGGTCGAAGACCTGCGTTACGGCCCGGACACCACCACGTTGGCCACCGTGCCGGCGAACGACGTGGCCACCGCGTCGATGGTGCCCCGGGAGCCCGGCGTGGTCGCCGGGGTGGACGTGGCGCTGCTGGTGCTCGACGAGGTGATCGGCAGCCGCGGGTACCAGGTGCTGCACCGGGTGGAGGACGGGGCGAAAGTCAACGCGGGCGAGCCGTTTCTGACGGTGCGGGCCGAGACGCGGGGACTGCTGACCGCCGAACGGACCATGCTGAACCTGGTCTGTCACCTGTCCGGGATCGCATCGGTGACGGCAGCGTGGGTGGAGGCCGTCAGCGGCACCAAGGCCAAGATTCGCGACACCCGCAAGACCCTGCCGGGTCTACGGGCGTTGCAGAAGTACGCGGTGCGCGTCGGCGGCGGCGTCAATCACCGGCTCGGTCTGGGCGATGCGGCGCTGATCAAGGACAACCACGTCGCAGCGGCCGGATCGGTGGTGGAGGCGTTGCGCGCCGTGCGGGCCGCCGCACCCGAGATGTGCTGCGAGGTCGAAGTGGATTCCCTCGAGCAACTCGACGAGGTGCTGCCCGAGAAGCCCGAGCTGATCCTGCTGGACAACTTCCCGGTGTGGCAGACGCAGACGGCGGTGCAGCGTCGCGACGCCCGCGCGCCAGAGGTTCTCCTCGAATCCTCCGGTGGGCTCAGCCTGGAGACGGCCGCGACGTACGCCGGCACAGGCGTGGATTACCTCGCCGTCGGGGCGTTGACGCATTCGGTGCGCGTGCTGGACGTCGGCCTGGACATGTAGCGCCGGGCATGGGCTTCAGCGCATGAGGTGACCGGGCAAGGATGGTGCGATGCGGCAATTGACACATACGGAGCCCGGGCACTACGCGTGGCGCGAGGTCGCCGACCCGGTGCTGGCAGCGCCCGGACAGGCCTTGGTACGTCCGCTGGCCGTCGCCTGCTGCGACCTCGACGTCGCTGTCTGCGCTGGTCGGCTCCCGCTTCCGCCGGGTTACGCGGTGGGTCATGAAGGCGTGGCCGAGGTCGTCGCGGTGGGTGCGGAGGTGTCCAGCGTGCGAGTCGGGGACCGGGTGGTGGTCCCTTTTCAGATCAGCTGCGGCACCTGTCGGGAGTGTCGCCGCGGGGCGACCGGCTCCTGCGGTTCGCTGCCGCTGATGGCGATGTACGGGATGGGACCGATCGCCGGCCTGGACGGTGGCGGGTTCATGTCGGATCTGGTGTTGGTGCCCTACGCCGATGCGATGCTGATCCCGGTTCCGGCCGGGGTCGATCCGGTGGCCGTCGCCTCGCTGTCGGACAACATTCCCGACGGCTGGCGCACAGTCGGTCCCTTCGCCAGCGAACTGGCCCTGCTGGACCAGGCCGACCGGCGAGTGCTGGTGGTCGGCCGGTTGTCCATCGGGTTGTATGCGGTGGCGTTCGCTTCAGCGCTCGGCGCCCAGGTGGACTACGTCGACACCGACCCGCAGCGGTTGAGCGCGGCACAACAGCTTGGCGCGACTACGCACGACCGGCCGAAACCGGCCAAAGAGTGGGATCCCTATCCGGTGACGGTGAACACCTCGGCCGATCCGGAGCTACTTGCCGCTACGTTGCGCGCGACGTGGGCGGACGGCGTGTGCACCGACACCGGCATCTATCACCAGAACGTCGAGATGGCGCTGCTGCACCTGTATACCCGGGGCGTCAGGTTCGTCACCGGCCGGGTCAATGCGCGCGCGGCCATCCCGTCCGTGCTCGGGCTGATCGCCGACGGATGTGATCTGTCGGCGGCCGTCGACCGCGTGGTGCCGTGGGAAGAAGCCGCTGCCGCGTGGCCCACCATGACCGGCAAGACGGTCTTCACCAGGATTTGACTCGCGGCCTTCGGCACTTGCGGCTCAGGCGACGTCGCCGACCAGGACCGCCATCCGGCGCAGTTGCAGTCGCGCCAACCAGGGCAGCCCGGCCGCCTCGGAACCGGCGGGCAGGATCCGGGGATTGGTGATGTGCACCACCCGACGGGTGTAATGCACGTCGGCTTCACCGGCGGCCAGCACGTTCTTCACCCAGTCGGTCTTGCCGTGACCCAGCGCGACCGCCAACAGACCGCCTTTGCGGTAGGTGGTGACGATGGTCCGGTACGGCTTGCCGGACTTGCGTCCGCGGTGCTCGATCGTCGCCGTGCCGGGCAGGTAGCGGACGATCGGTTTGAGCGCCGGGTTGAGGTATCTGACTTGGAGGTTCTCGAACCACACCGGGTAGATCATCGGGACGCCGGGGGCGTTGTTGGGGTGTTGATCCCGACCGGGCATGGCTGGCTCCCTCCGCTACCGGGCCTGACTTCCACTGGGCACACTACCGGTGGAATATCGATGTGAGCTGCTCTGGGACAATGGTGGGCGTGACAACTACACCGACCGGCGAGCCTGCGCTGCTGTCCCGTATCGATCTGCGGGGTGTGGAGCTGACGGCCGCGCGGCTGCGGGCCGAGCTGCCGCGCGCCGGGGTGGACGTCGAGTCGGTGCTGGACCGGGTGCGCCCGATCGTGCAGGCGGTCGCTGAGCGTGGTGTCGAGGCGGCCCTGGAGTACGCCGAGCAGTTCGACGGCGTGCGACCTGCGGCGGTCCGGGTACCCGAAGGTGCGCTGGAAGCCGCGATCGTCGGACTCGACGACGATGTGCGCGACGCGTTGCAGGTGATGATCGAGCGGGCGCGTGCCGTGCACGCCGACCAGCGCCGCACCGACACCACCACCACACTGGGTCCGGGCGCGACGGTCACCGAACGCTGGGTCCCTGTGGAGCGGGTCGGCTTGTACGTGCCCGGCGGAAACGCGGTCTACCCGTCCAGCGTGGTGATGAACGTGGTGCCGGCGCAGGCGGCCGGGGTCGACTCGCTGGTGATCGCCAGCCCGCCCCAGGCGGAGTTCGGCGGGCTGCCCCACCCGACCATCCTGGCTGCGGCCGGGCTGCTGGGTGTCGAAGAGGTGTGGGCGGTCGGCGGGGCGCAGGCCGTGGCGTTGCTGGCGTACGGCGGCCTCGACACGGGTGGACCGGAGCTCGTTCCGGTCGACATGATCACCGGTCCCGGGAACATCTATGTCACCGCCGCCAAACGGTTGTGCCGGTCCCTGGTCGGAATCGACGCCGAGGCCGGGCCCACCGAAATCGCGATCCTGGCCGACCAGACGGCCAACCCGGTGCACGTCGCCGCCGATCTGATCAGCCAGGCCGAACACGACGAGATGGCCGCCGGCGTGCTGGTCACGCCCAGCGTCGAACTGGCCGACGCCACCGACGCCGCACTGGCCAACCAGCTGCAGACCACCGTGCACCGGCAACGCGTCGAGGCGGCGCTGTCCGGGCCGCAGTCGAAGATCATCCTGACCGACGACCTCGACGCCGCCGTCCAGGTCGTGAATGCCTACGCCGCCGAGCATTTGGAGATCCAGACCGCCGACGCAACGGCAGTGGCAAGCCGAATCCGTTCCGCCGGAGCGATTTTCGTCGGGCCTTATGCCCCGGTCAGTCTCGGTGACTACTGCGCGGGGTCCAATCACGTGCTGCCCACCGCGGGTTCGGCACGGCACTCCAGCGGCCTGTCGGTGCAGACCTTCCTGCGCGGCATTCACGTCGTCGACTACACCGAATCAGCTCTGAAGGATGTTGCCGGGCACGTGGTCGCGCTGGCCCAGGCCGAGGATCTGCCCGCCCACGGCGAGGCCGTCCGGCGACGGTTCGAGTCATGAAGCCGACCCTGGACGACTTGCCGCTGCGCGCTGACCTGCGCGGCAAAATTCCCTACGGCGCACCGCAATTGGAGGTACCGGTACGGCTGAATACCAACGAGAACCCGCACCCCCCCACCCGGGCGCTGGTCGATGACGTCGTAGCATCGGTGCGTGCAGCGGCCGCCGATCTGCACCGGTATCCCGACCGCGACGCGGTGGCGCTGCGCACCGATTTGGCCGCCTACCTCAGCGCCCAGGTCGGTATTCCGGTCGGCCCCGAAAGCGTCTGGGCGGCAAACGGATCCAACGAGATCCTGCAGCAGCTGCTGCAGGCCTTCGGCGGCCCCGGGCGCAGCGCGATCGGATTCGTGCCGTCGTACTCGATGCATCCCATCATCTCCGACGCCACCCGCACCGAATGGCTGGAAACCGCCCGCGCCGACGACTTCAGCCTCGATATCGAAGCCGCCGTCGCCGCGGTCACCGACCGCCGACCCGATGTGGTGTTCATCGCCAGCCCCAATAATCCGTCCGGACAGAGCATCACACTGCCGCAACTGCGCCGGCTGCTCGATGCGGTGCCCGGGATCCTGATCGTCGACGAAGCCTATGGCGAGTTCTCCGCGCAGCCCAGCGCGGTGACGCTGGTCGAGCAGTACCCGACCAAACTCGTCGTCACCCGCACCATGAGCAAGGCATTCGCCTTCGCCGGCGGCCGGCTGGGTTACCTGGTGGCCACACCCGCCCTGGTCGAGGCCATGCTGCTGGTGCGCCTGCCGTATCACCTGTCCTCGGTCACCCAGGCCGCCGCGCGGGCCGCCCTGCGGCACGCCGATGACACCCTGGGCAGCGTCGCCGCCCTGATCGCCGAACGCGAGCGGGTGTCGACCGCGTTGGCCGGCATTGGTTTTCGGGTGATCCCCAGTGACGCCAATTTCGTGCTGTTCGGTGAATTCGCCGACGCGCCGGCCGCGTGGCAGCATTACCTGGATTCCGGCGTGCTGATCCGCGACGTCGGCATCCCGGGTTATCTGCGCGCCACCACGGGGCTGGCCCACGAGAACGACGCCTTCCTGGCGGCGAGCGCCCGGATCGCCGCCACCGAACTGGCCCCGGCCCCGCAGCCTTGTATAGGAGCATCGTGACAGTCCACGAACCTCGGCGCGCGCGTATCGAACGCCGCACCAAAGAGTCCGACATCGTCATCGAGCTCGACCTAGACGGCACCGGCCAGGTCGACATCGACACCGGCGTCCCGTACTTCGACCATATGCTGACCGCACTGGGCAGCCACGCCAGCTTCGACCTGACCGTGCGCACCAAGGGTGACGTCGAGATCGAGGCGCACCACACGGTCGAGGACACCGCGATCGCCCTGGGCCAGGCGCTGGGGGAGGCGTTGGGCGACAAGAAGGGCATCCGCCGGTTCGGTGATGCGTTCATCCCGATGGACGAGACGCTGGCGCACGCGGCTGTCGACGTGTCGGGCCGCCCGTACTGCGTACACACCGGTGAGCCGGATCATCTGCAGCACTTCACGATTGCCGGCAATGCGGTGCCGTACCACACCGTCATCAACCGGCACGTGTTCGAATCGCTGGCCATGAACGCCCGCATCGCGCTGCACGTGCGGGTGCTCTACGGTCGCGACCCGCATCACATCACCGAGGCCGAATACAAGGCGGTGGCCCGCGCGCTGCGTCACGCCGTCGAGTTCGACTCCCGGGTTTCGGGCGTGCCATCTACCAAAGGTGTTCTGTGACAGCGCAAGTCGTTGTTCTCGACTACGGTTCGGGCAACCTCCGGTCGGCTCAGCGGGCGCTGGAGCGCACCGGCGCCCGGGTCGAGGTGACCGCCGACGCCGAGGAAGCGCTGGCCGCCGACGGACTGGTAGTGCCCGGCGTCGGGGCATTCGAAGCCTGCATGGCGGGGCTGCGCAAAGTCGACGGGGAACGCATCATCGCCGAGCGGGTCGCGGCCGGACGCCCGGTGCTGGGTATCTGCGTGGGCATGCAGATCCTGTTCGCCCGCGGCGTCGAGTTCGGCGTGGAGACCACGGGTTGCGGGCAGTGGCCCGGCGCGGTGACCCGGCTGGACGCCCCGGTGATCCCCCACATGGGCTGGAACGTCGTGCAGGCCGCGCCCGGCAGCACGCTCTTCAACGGTCTGGCCGAAGACACCCGGTTCTATTTCGTACACTCCTACGCCGCACAGCGGTGGGAAGGATCACCCGCAGCGATGTTGACCTGGGCGACACATCAGGTGCCTTTTCTAGCCGCGGTCGAGGACGGGCCGTTGTCGGCGACCCAGTTCCACCCGGAGAAGAGCGGCGATGCCGGCGCGGCCGTGCTGGGTAACTGGGTCAAGGGGCTGTCGCGATGACGCTGATCCTGTTGCCCGCCGTCGACGTGGTCGAGGGCCGAGCCGTGCGCCTGGTCCAGGGCAAAGCCGGCAGTGAAACCGAATACGGCTCCGCGCTGGATGCCGCGCT
Source organism: Mycobacterium sp. IDUB_28 (assembly GCF_055419285.1). Taxonomy (NCBI): domain Bacteria; kingdom Bacillati; phylum Actinomycetota; class Actinomycetes; order Mycobacteriales; family Mycobacteriaceae; genus Mycobacterium; species Mycobacterium sp. IDUB_28. Next base: position 347,453 of record NZ_JBVAXK010000002.1, read on the forward strand.
GGGCTGGCAGCGCGACGGCACCGACTGGATACATCTGGTCGACCTCGACGCCGCGTTCGGTCGCGGCTCCAACCGGGAGTTGCTCGCCGACGTGGTGGGCAAACTCGATGTGCAGGTGGAGCTTTCCGGTGGTATCCGCGACGACGACTCGCTGGCGGCGGCGCTGGCGACCGGTTGCGCGCGGGTCAACCTGGGCACCGCGGCGCTGGAGAACCCGCAGTGGTGTGCGCGGGCGATCGCCGAGCACGGCGAGAAGGTCGCCGTGGGCCTGGATGTTCAGATTGTGGAGGGCGAGCACCGGTTACGCGGACGCGGTTGGGAGACCGACGGTGGCGACCTGTGGGAGGTGCTGGACCGCCTGGACAGCGAAGGATGCTCGCGCTACGTGGTCACCGATGTCACCAAAGACGGAACGCTGGGCGGGCCGAACCTGGAGTTGCTGGCCCGGGTCGCCGAGCGCACCGACGCGCCGGTGATCGCCTCCGGCGGGGTGTCCAGCCTGGATGACCTGCGTGCCATCGCGACCCTGACCGATCGGGGCGTCGAGGGCGCCATCGTGGGCAAAGCGCTCTATGCCGGTCGTTTCACGCTGCCACAGGCGCTGGCCGCGGTAAAGGATTGACTCGCAATGGATCTGGACGCGTTGGTGGTTCAAGCGTCGGCCATCCTCGACGACGCGGTCGAACCGTTCCTGGCCGGCCACCGTGCCGATTCGGCAGTCGCCAAGAAGGGCAATGACTTCGCCACCGAGGTGGATCTGGCGATCGAACGGCAGGTGGTCGACGCGCTGGTCGCGGCCACCGGGATCGAGGTGCACGGCGAGGAGTTCGGCGGCGCGGACTTCGACTCGCCGTGGGTGTGGGTGCTGGACCCGATAGACGGGACGTTCAACTACGCCGCGGGGTCGCCGCTGGCGGGGATTCTGCTGGGGCTGCTGCGCGAGGGTGAGCCGGTGGCGGGGCTGACCTGGTTGCCGTTCACCGGCCAGCGGTATACCGCGGTGGCGGGCGGTCCGCTGTTGCGAAACGGAGTGCCGCGGCCCCCGCTGGCGCACTCCGAACTGGGCGACGCGCTGGTTGCCGCGGGATCCTTCAGCGCCGACTCGCGCGGCCGGTTCCCCGGCCAGTACCGTCTGACCGTGCTGGAGAACCTCAGCCGGGTGTCCTCCCGGTTGCGTATGCACGGCTCCACCGGGCTCGACCTCGCCTACGTCGCCGACGGAATACTCGGCGGGGCAATAAGTTTCGGAAGCCATGTGTGGGATCACGCGGCGGGCGTCGCGCTGGTGCGGGCCGCGGGCGGTGTCGTCACCGACCTGGCCGGCCAACCGTGGACCCCGTCGTCGCGGTCCGCCCTGGCCGCCGCACCGGGTGTGCACGGGGAGATGCTGGAGACCCTGCGCGGCACCGGCGAACCGGAGGACTTCTGATGCCGAGCAGACACAAAAGTCCCCGACACGCCGATGAAAATGGAGCTTTTGCGTCTGCTCGCGAGGGGACAGGTGGCCTTGCGGTGCGGGTAATCCCGTGCCTGGACGTCGACGACGGTCGTGTCGTCAAAGGCGTCAACTTCGAGAACCTCAGGGATGCAGGTGATCCCGTCGAACTGGCGGCCGCCTACGACGCCGAGGGCGCCGACGAACTGACTTTCCTCGACGTGACCGCTTCCTCGTCGGGACGGGCCACGATGCTCGACGTGGTGCGCCGCACCGCCGAGCAGGTGTTCATCCCGCTGACGGTGGGCGGCGGCGTGCGCGCGGTGGCCGACGTCGACATGTTGTTGCGCGCGGGTGCCGACAAGGTGTCAGTCAACACCGCCGCCATCGCCCGGCCCGACCTGCTGGCTGAAATGTCGAGACAGTTCGGCTCGCAGTGCATCGTGTTGTCCGTCGACGCGCGCACGGTGCCGGCCGGATCGGCACCTACGCCGTCGGGTTGGGAGGTCACCACGCATGGCGGGCGCCGCGGCACCGGCATCGATGCCGTGGAGTGGGCGACCCGCGGTGCGGAGTTGGGTGTGGGCGAGATCCTGTTGAACTCGATGGACGCCGACGGCACCAAAGCCGGATTCGACCTGCCCATGCTGCGCGCGGTGCGCGCCGCGGTCACCGTGCCGGTGATCGCCAGCGGCGGCGCCGGAGCAGCAGACCACTTTGCACCCGCGGTCGCCGCAGGTGCCGATGCGGTGTTGGCGGCCAGCGTCTTTCACTTCCGGGAGTTGACCATCGGCCAGGTGAAGGCCGCGATGGCCGAGCGGGAGATCACGGTGCGATGACCCTGGACCCACGAATCGCCGCGCGGCTCAAGCGCAACGCCGACGGACTGATCGCCGCAGTGGTGCAGGAACGCGGCACCGGCGATGTGTTGATGGTCGCCTGGATGGACGACGACGCGCTGGCCCGAACTCTGAAAACCCGTGAGGCCACCTATTTTTCGCGATCGCGCGGTGAGCAGTGGATCAAGGGCGCGACATCGGGGCACACCCAGCATGTGCACTCGGTGCGTTTGGACTGCGACGGTGACACCGTGCTGTTGACCGTGGACCAGGTGGGCGGCGCGTGCCACACCGGTGACCACACCTGTTTCGACGCCGAAGTGCTGCTGGAATCCGATTAGCGGGAGCCGACGTTCAGGCCCGCGGTGGCCTCGAGTGCAGCCTTGGCCCACTTGCCTTGCGCCACCGCGGGTTTGATGCGCTCCTGACGAATCTCGTCAACATTGATGGCGCCTTTGCTGACCGCCGGTGGGACCTGGAAGGCGAAACTCGCCGATTCGGTGGCGATGGCGAGGATGGCGTCATGGTCCTGGAAGTTGTTGCTGCGCATGATCCGTGCCGCCCACTCATCCGGGGCAACACCACCGAAGTTGCTGACGTACACCACATAGAGCATGGTGCCGCGCTGGGCGTGGAGCTGGTCGAGGGCGACCTCCACCGAGAAATGCTCGCTCTTGTTCAAGACGTGGTTCTCGTCGGTGACCTGGCCGGTCAGATGCGGCACCTGTTTGGCCGCCGTTGGTACCGGACTGCCGGGCGGGGCCGGTGGTCGCGAGGTCACGCTGGTCTGACTGGACGCATCGGCCCCGCGGCTGCCGGGCTTCTCGGTCATCACGAACACACCGAGGATCACCGCAATGCCGACCAGGGTGATGGCCGCCAGCGTCACGATCAACGTCGCGTGCCCGCCGCCGCGCGGGGGCGGGGGCATCATCGGCACCGGCGGGTTCATCGCCATCGGAGGCACCGGCACCAGGCCGGGCGGGGCGCCGAGTGCGGCCGCGAACTCCGTGCACGAGGCAAAGCGTGCCGCCGGGTCCTTGGCCATCGCCCTGACGATGACGCCGTCGAGGTAGGCGAGGTCGGGCCGTCGCGCACCGAGCAACGGCGGCGGCGCGGACAGATGCTGGCTGATGATCACCGCCGAACTGGTGTGGTCGAACGGTGCAACACCGGTGAGCAGCTGGTATGCGGTGCACCCCAGCGCGTACTGGTCGACGCGCCCGTCGAGGTCCAGACCCTGCAGCTGCTCCGGCGAACAGTAGGCAGTGGTGCCCATCGTGATATTGGTGGCGGTCAGATTGCTGCTCGCGCCGAGCTCGCGGGCGATACCGAAATCGGCGAGCACGATCCGTCGTCGTGGTTGGGCGTCACCGAGCAGGATGTTGGCGGGTTTAACGTCGCGGTGCAGCAAGCCGCGGGAATGCGCGTAGTCGAGCGCGTCGGCCACGGCCGAGATGATCTGCACCACCTCCGGCAGCGGCATCCCGTTGGGGTAGTGCTCGTGCAGCAGTCGCGCGGCGTCGGTGCCCTCCACATAGTCCATCGAGAGCCACAGCTGCCCCTGGTATTCGCCGCGATCGTGGATGCCGACGATGTGCTGGTTGTAGAGGCTGGCTGCCAACTCGGCCTCGCGGTTGAAACGCTGGCGGTACTCCGAATTCGAGGTCAGCTCGGCGGGCAGGATCTTCAGCGCGTCACGTCGCGGCAAGCGGGGGTGTTGAGCCAGGTAGACCTGGCCCATGCCGCCGGCGCCCAGCCGTCGCACGATGGTGTATCCGGCGAACAGCTCACCCGCTGTCAAGCCCTCGCCGGGACCGTCGCTTGTCGGCATGTGAGCATGCTACTGAGCGACCCGGCCCGTTCGCCGGGCAATGCCCGCAGCGGTGTGCCCCGTTTCGGCGCGCGGAAGATCGTCGCAGCTCCGCTGGTAGGATCGGGGGCGCCGTGAGTTGCACCGATGCGCGCGTCGATGGGGCGGTGACATGCCTTTCATGGGGTGAAATCTGTTCTGTTCGTCAGTGATTCGAACGAGGCGGACGGTGTTGCGCTGATGCGCAGTGCGCCCCAACGTGATTCCGTGACGTGAGTGGGTCCACCCGGCGGTCTCAGGGCTGATGACGTTCTGCAGCAAGCACTTTGATTGCACTGACGAGAGGATGGTAGATGCGCAGATTGGTGTCCTGGAACGTGCTGACGCCGCTGATCGCCGTCATCTCGCTGGCCCTCACCTGGGGTGAGGATATTGGGCCGCTGCTGGGCGCGGTGGAGGCCGTGTTGCTCGGCGGTGCTGTACTGACCGCCGTCCACCACGCCGAGGTCGTCGCGCACCGGGTCGGTGAGCCGCTGGGGTCGCTGGTGCTCGCGGTCGCGGTGACCGTCATCGAGGTGGCGCTGATCGTCACGCTGATGGCCTCGGGTGGGGACAAAGCGGAGACGCTGGCCCGCGACACCGTCTTCGCGGCGGTGATGATCACCACCAATGGCATCGCCGGCTTGTCGTTACTGGTCGGCTCCCGACGCTACGGCGTGACGACGTTCAACGCCGAGGGCAGCGGTTCGGCGCTGGCCACCATCGCGACACTGGCAACGCTCGGTCTGGTGCTGCCCACGTTCACCACCAGTCATCCCGGCCCGCAGTTCTCCGCCGGCCAACTCGCCTTCGCCGCGGTCGCGTCACTGGCGCTGTATCTGATGTTCGTTTTCACCCAGACCGTGCGGCACCGCGACTTCTTCCTGCCGGTGCGCCAGCAGGGTGCCGACGAGCGTGACGACCACAACGAGCACGCCGATCCGCCGAGCACCAAGGCGGCGCTGGCCAGTCTGGGCCTGCTGCTGGTGGCGCTGGTAGCGGTGGTGGGCCTGGCAAAGGTGGAGTCGCCCATCATCGAGCGGATGGTGGCATCGGCGGGTTTTCCGCATTCCTTCGTCGGCGTGGTGATCGCCACGCTGGTACTGCTGCCGGAAACCCTCGCCGCGGTGCGTGCGGCGGCGCAGGGCCGGCTGCAAATCAGCCTGAACCTGGCCTACGGGTCGGCGATCGCCAGCATCGGGCTCACCATCCCGGCCATCGCGCTGGCATCGATCTGGATCCGTGGGCCGCTGGTGCTGGGACTGGGCGCCACCCAGCTGGTGTTGCTGGCGCTGACCGTCGTGGTGAGCGTGCTGACGGTGGTTCCCGGCCGGGCGACGCGGTTGCAGGCCGAGGTGCATCTGGTGCTGCTGGCCGCGTGCTTCTTCCTCGCGATGAGCCCGTAGCGGCAGGCGTCAGCGGCCGCGCAGCGTCTGCAGCGCTTTGTCGGCGTGACTGTCCATGCTGATCTCACTGGCGATCACGTTGAGCACGGTGCGGTCGGTGTCGATGACGAAGGTGGTGCGCTTGACCGGCATCAGCTTGCCTAGCAGGCCCCGCTTGACGCCGAACTGGGTGGCCACGGCGCCGTCGGCGTCCGACAGCAGCGGGTAGTCGAACCGCTGGGAATCAGCGAACTTGGCCTGCTTCTGCACCTCGTCGGTGCTGATGCCGACGCGGTTGGCGCCGAGTGCGGCGAACTCGGCGGCCAGGTCACGGAAATGGCAGGCCTCCTTCGTGCACCCCGGCGTCATGGCCGCCGGATAGAAGAACAGCACCACCGGCCCGTCGGCGAGCAGCTCGCTGAGCTTGCGCGGCGTACCCGTCTGATCGGGCAGCTCGAAGTCGGCCACGGTGTCACCAATTTTCATGACCGTCACGCTACGCGGGCCGTCGGCCCGGGGTCTGAGCCACCTCATCTGATTGGATGGTTCGGTGCACGCCAACCTCGCAGCCACCACCACTCGGGAGGACTTCCGCGTGCTGGCGGCAGAGCACCGGGTGGTTCCGGTGACTCGCAAAGTCTTGGCCGACAGCGAAACTCCGCTCTCGGCGTACCGCAAACTCGCCGCCAACCGGCCCGGGACCTTCCTGCTCGAATCCGCTGAGAACGGTCGGTCGTGGTCGCGCTGGTCGTTCATCGGTGCCGGCGCGCCCACGGCGTTGACGGTGCGAGACGGGCACGCGGTCTGGCTGGGCGCCGCACCCAAGGACGCGCCCACCGGGGGCGACCCGCTGGATGCGCTGCGCGCCACGCTGGAGGTGTTGGCCACCGCCGCTCTGCCGGGTTTGCCGCCGCTGTCGGGCGGCATGGTCGGCTTCTTCGCCTACGACATGGTGCGCCGGCTGGAGCGCCTGCCGGAGCTGGCCGTCGACGACCTGGGGCTGCCGGACATGCTGCTGCTGCTGGCTACCGACGTCGCCGCCGTCGACCACCACGAAGGCACCATCACCCTGATCGCCAATGCGGTCAACTGGAACGCCACCGACGAGCGGGTGGACGAGGCCTACGACGACGCGGTGGCGCGGCTGGACGTGATGACCGCGGCCCTGGGTCAGCCGTTGCCCTCGACGGTGTCCACTTTCAGCAAGCCCGAACCGCGGTACCGCGCCCAGCGCACGGTCGAGGAGTACAGCGCGATCGTCGAGCACCTGGTGGAGCAGATTGCCGCCGGGGAAGCGTTCCAGGTGGTGCCCTCGCAGCGCTTCGAGGTCGACACCGACGTCGACCCGATCGACGTGTACCGCATGCTGCGGGTCACCAACCCCAGCCCCTACATGTATCTGTTACAGGTCCCCAATAGTGAAGGGGCAGTGGATCTTTCGATCGTCGGATCGAGCCCGGAGGCATTGGTCACCGTGCAGGACGGCCGTGCCACGACACATCCGATTGCCGGCACCCGGTGGCGCGGACAGACCGACGAGGAAGACGTCCTGCTGGAAAAGGAACTGCTGGCCGACGACAAGGAACTCGCCGAACACCTGATGCTGGTCGACTTGGGCCGCAACGACCTGGGCCGGGTCTGCACCCCGGGCACCGTGCGGGTCGAGGACTACAGCCACATCGAGCGCTACAGCCACGTGATGCATTTGGTGTCGACGGTGACCGGGCAGCTGGCTGAGGGTCGGACCGCGCTCGACGCGGTGACGGCGTGTTTCCCGGCCGGCACCCTTTCGGGCGCGCCGAAGGTGCGGGCGATGGAGCTGATCGAGGAAGTCGAAAAGACCCGCCGCGGCCTGTACGGCGGCGTGGTGGGGTACCTCGACTTCGCCGGCAACGCCGACTTCGCGATTGCCATCCGCACCGCGCTGATGCGGCACCGGACGGCATACGTGCAGGCCGGTGGCGGCGTGGTGGCCGACTCCAACGGCGAGTACGAATACAACGAGGCCAGGAACAAGGCCCGGGCGGTGCTCAACGCCATCGCAGCCGCCGGGACGCTGACCGTCCCCGACACGACGCCCGACCCGGGTAGCAGTGACTGAGACCGCCCGCCGCGCCCGGTTGACGACTGGGATCGCCCAACTGCTGCTGGTGGTCGCCGCCGCAGCGCTGTGGGCGGCGTCTCGGCTGACGTGGGTGGTCATCCGTTCATTCGACGGGCTGGGACAGCCCCGCGACGTCGCGCTGACCGGCGCTACCTGGTCGACCGCGCTGCTGCCGTTGGCGATCGTCAACCTGGCCGCCGCGGCCGCGGCACTGGCGGTACGGGGCTGGCAGCTGCGGGCGCTGGCGGCGCTGCTGGCGATATCCAGCTTTGCCATCGGCTATCTCGGCGTCAGCTTGTGGGCGGTTCCGGATGTGGCGGCGCGCGCCGCGGATCTCGCGCACGTACCGGTGGTCACCCTGGTGGGCAGCTCGCGTCACTACACCGGTGCGGTGATCACGGTTCTGACCGCGGTGTGCACGCTGATTGCGGCCGCGTTGTATCTGCGCGCGGCCAAGACCGCCGGCCCGACGCCCGCAGGCGGCACAAAATATCTGGCGCCCGGCGCCCGTCGGTCGATCGCGCGGCGCGACGCCGCGCAGCCCGATGAGACGCCGCTGTCGGAACGCATGATCTGGGACGCCCTCGACGAAGGTCAGGACCCCACCGATCGGCCCGACGGGCCGGACACCGAGGGGCGGTGACGGACCCTGTCCCGACGGTCGCTACCCTTTGTGCACGTCGGCGAAACGTGCTGGCGAGCGTTGGGTCACGGGGAAAGGAACACGGCAGGCATGAGTCCGGCATCCGTGCTTGACTCCATCCTCGAGGGAGTCCGGGCCGACGTTGCCGCGCGCGAAGCCCGGGTGAGTCTCTCCGAGATCAAGGCCGCCGCCGCCGCCGCGCCGAAACCACTTGATGTGATGGCCGCACTTCGCGAACCGGGCATCGGAGTCATCGCCGAAGTCAAGCGCGCCAGCCCGTCGAAGGGGGCGTTGGCGCCCATCGCCGATCCGGCCAAGCTGGCCCGCGCCTACGAGGACGGCGGCGCGCGGATCATCAGCGTGCTGACCGAGGAACGACGCTTCAACGGCTCCCTCGACGACCTGGACGCGGTGCGTGCCGCGGTGTCGATTCCGGTGTTGCGCAAAGACTTTGTGGTGCAGCCCTATCAGATCCACGAGGCGCGCGCGCACGGTGCCGACATGTTGTTGCTGATCGTCGCCGCACTGGACCAGTCCGCGCTGGTGTCCATGCTCGACCGCACCGAGTCGCTCGGCATGACCGCGCTCGTCGAGGTGCACACCGAAGAAGAGGCTGACCGCGCATTGAAGGCCGGGGCCAACGTAATCGGCGTCAACGCCAGGGATCTGGCGACCTTGGAGGTCGACCGGGACTGCTTCGCGCGCATCGCCCCAGGGTTGCCCAGCAACGTGATCAGGATCGCCGAATCCGGTGTGCGTCATACCGGTGACCTGCTTGCATACGCCGGAGCGGGCGCCGACGCCGTCCTGGTCGGCGAGGGCTTGGTCAAGAGTGGTGACCCGCGCGCGGCGGTCGCCGACCTGGTGACCGCGGGTACCCATCCGTCCTGTCCGAAACCGTCTCGCTAGCCGTTGATGTGCCGCGGGCGCACTGAGTCTTTGTGATGGCAGATTTGTCCAACCCGGATATTCCGCGCACCAGTGCGGCCGTCGTCGAACGCACCCATCACGACCCTGATCAGGGTGGGCATTTCGGCGTATACGGTGGCCGCTACGTGCCCGAAGCGTTGATGGCCGTCATCGAAGAGGTCACGGTCGCTTACGAAAAGGAGCGCGTGGACCAGGATTTCCTGGACACGCTGGACAAACTGCAGGCGCACTATGCGGGTCGCCCGTCGCCGCTGTATGAGACGGCCCGACTCGGCGAGCACGCCGGGTTCGCCCGAATCTTCCTGAAGCGAGAAGACCTGAACCACACCGGTTCTCATAAGATCAACAATGTCCTGGGTCAGGCGCTGTTGGCGCGCAGGATGGGTAAGACCCGGGTGATCGCCGAGACCGGCGCCGGCCAGCATGGTGTGGCCACCGCCACCGCGTGCGCGTTGCTGGGCCTGGATTGCATCATCTACATGGGCGCGGTCGACACCGCGCGCCAGGCGCTCAACGTGGCACGGATGCGACTGCTCGGTGCGCAGGTGGTCTCGGTGGAGACCGGATCGCGAACCCTCAAGGACGCCATCAACGAAGCGTTCCGGGACTGGGTGACCAACGCCGACAACACTTATTACTGCTTCGGCACCGCCGCTGGACCGCACCCGTTCCCCACCATGGTGCGCGATTTCCAGCGCATCATCGGGTTGGAGGCGCGCGTCCAGATCCAGCAGCAGATCGGCAGGCTGCCCGATGCCGTGGTGGCCTGCGTCGGCGGGGGATCCAATGCGATCGGCATTTTCCACGCTTTCCTCGACGATCCGGGCGTGCAGCTGGTGGGATACGAAGCGGCCGGTGACGGCGTGGAGACCGGACGGCACGCGGCGACATTCACGGGCGGTTCACCCGGCGCGTTCCAGGGCTCCTACTCGTATCTGCTGCAGGACGAGGACGGCCAAACCATCGAATCGCACTCCATCTCAGCAGGATTGGACTACCCGGGCGTCGGCCCGGAACATGCATGGCTCAAGGAGATCGGCCGTGTGCGCTACGACCCGATCACCGACACCGAGGCCATGGAGGCGTTCGGCCTGTTGTGCCGCACCGAAGGCATCATCCCGGCCATCGAATCCGCGCACGCGGTAGCTGGTGCCCTCAAGCTGGGTGCCGAATTGGGAAGGGGCGCGGTCATAGTGGTCAACCTGTCCGGTCGTGGCGACAAGGACGTGGAGACCGCCGCGAAGTGGTTCGGCCTACTGGACACGTGATGACGGTGGAACAGAGCGAAGCAAGCAGACTGGGTCCGCTGTTCGAGGCGTGCCGCGCGGACGCCCGGGCGGCGCTGATCGGCTACCTGCCCACCGGCTATCCCGACGTGCCGACGTCGGTGCGGGCCATGACCGCGTTGGTCGAATCCGGTTGCGACATCATCGAAGTCGGGGTGCCCTATTCGGATCCGGGGATGGACGGGCCCACCATCCAGCGGGCTACCGAGGTGGCGCTCAGCGGGGGAGTGCGGATCAGGGACACGTTGGCCGCAGTCGAGGCGATCAGCGGAGCGGGCGGTCACGCGGTGGTGATGACCTACTGGAATCCGGTGTTGCGCTACGGCGTTGACGCGTTTGCGCGAGACCTGGCGGCAGCCGGCGGCCATGGCCTGATCACCCCGGATCTGATTCCCGACGAGGCGCAATCCTGGCTTGCGGCGTCTGACGAGCACGGACTGGACCGCATCTTTCTGGTCGCGCCGTCGTCGATGCCCGAACGGTTGGCGAACACCGTCGAGCTCTCGCGGGGGTTCGTCTACGCGGCGTCGACGATGGGCGTGACCGGCGCACGTGATGCGGTATCGAACGCCGCACCTGAACTGGTGGGGAGGGTGAAGGCGGTGTCGGACATACCGGTTGGAGTCGGTCTGGGTGTGCGCTCGGGCGAGCAGGCCGCACAGATCGGCAGCTACGCCGACGGCGTCATCGTCGGTTCAGCGCTGGTTTCTGCACTGGCCGAAGGTCTGCCGACATTGCGCGGGCTGACCGAGGAACTCGCCGCCGGCGTGCGCAGCGTGGCACGGATATGACGACTGCTATGTCCGAGAAGCTGCTGGCCTACTTCCCCAGCCCGCCGCGCGGGGTGTGGCACCTCGGCCCGTTGCCGATTCGCGCCTACGCGTTTTTCATCATCGTCGGGATCTTGGTGGCGCTGTTGATCGGGGACCGGCGCTGGGTGGCCCGCGGCGGTGAACGCGGCCTAATTTACGACATCGCTTTGTGGGTGGTGCCTTTCGGCCTGATCGGCGGACGGTTGTACCACCTTGCGACGGACTGGCGGACGTACTGGGGTCCGGGCGGCGCCGGGTTGAGTGCGGCGCTGCGTATCTGGGACGGTGGGTTGGGAATCTGGGGTGCGGTCGCACTCGGTGTGTTCGGTGCCTGGCTCGGGTGCCGGCGCAACGGAATTCCGTTGCCGGCCTTCCTCGACGCGGTCGCGCCCGGAATTGTGTTGGCGCAGGCCATCGGCAGACTCGGCAACTACTTCAACCAGGAGCTCTACGGGCGCAAGACCACGCTGCCGTGGGGTTTGGAAATTTTTTACCGCAAGGACCCCGCCGGGTTCCAGGACCCGCATTCTCTCGACGGCGTCTCCACGGGTGAGGTTTTCGCCGTCGTACAACCCACGTTCCTCTACGAATTGATCTGGAACGTCCTGGTATTCGCTGCGCTGCTCTACCTGGATCGTCGCTTCACGCTCAGCCACGGGCGGTTGTTCGCCAGCTACGTCGCGCTGTACTGCGTCGGGCGATTCGGCGTGGAGTTGTTGCGCGACGACACAGCGACGCTGATCGCCGGCATCCGGATCAACACGTTCACCTCCACTTTCGTATTCATCGGTGCGGTGGTTTACCTGATCGTGGCGCCTAAGGATCGCGAAGATCCGTCCTTGCTGCGCGGCTTCGGTGACGACGAGGAGTCGTCGACACCGGAACCGGCCGAGGAGCTTGCGGCGGTAGGTACGGGATCGGTGGTGATGGTCAAGGGCGCGGCCGGTAAGGGCGGAAGCGCTGGTGCGGAGAAGGTCGAGACTGCTGAGCCTGAGGCAACCGAGTCGGTCGATGCTGTCGGCGACGAGGCGCTGGACGAGGATCTCGAGTCTGCTATCGCTGAAGCCGATCCACTGGTCGCCGAGGGGGAGGTTGGCGACGAGACGATGGACGCCGCCGCGGATGAGTCGGTAGCCGGGGCACCCGATGGCGAGGCTGACGAATCAGCTGAGTCGGATGCGGAGTCGGTTGATGCCGTCGCGGATGAGGCGTTGGACGAGGATCTCGAGTCTGCTATCGCTGAAGCCGACCCGTTAGTCCCACAGGTTGTGTCTGATGCGGAGTCCGCCGATGCTGTCGCCGATGAGGCGTTGGACGAGGATCTCGAGTCTGCTATCGCTGAAGCCGACCCGTTAGTCCCACAGGTTGAGTCTGATGCGGAGTCCGCCGATGCTGTCGCGGAGGAGGCGGTTGCTGAGGAGCCTGCGGCTGAGGAACTGGCGCCCGAGGCTGAGGTCGCTGAATCCACTGAGTCTGATGCTGAGTCGGTTGAGGTGGGTGCTGAGGAGTTGGCGCCTGAGCTTGCGGTCGCTGAATCCACTGAGTCTGATGCTGAGTCGGTTGACGCCGCCGCGGAGGAGGCGGTTGCTGAGGAGCCCGCGGCGGAGGAACTGGCGCCCGAGGCCGAGGTCGCTGAATCCACTGAGTCTGATGCTGAGTCGGTTGAGGTGGGTGCTGAGGAGTTGGCGCCTGAGCTTGCGGTC